>SVAL01000021.1 GCA_015059405.1 Bacillota bacterium | reverse complement strand
GTTGCTGAATTAAGAGGAAAAACAGTAGAGGAGATTTTAGGATAATGAAATTACATGAATTAGAAAAAAATATCGGTGCTACTCATAGAGCAAAAAGAAAAGGTATTGGTAGAGGTTCTGGAAACGGTAAAACAAGTGGTAGAGGACAAAAAGGTCAAAATTCAAGAAGTGGTGGAGGAGTTAGAGCTAACTTCGAAGGTGGACAAATTCCATTATATAGACGTTTACCTAAGAGAGGTTTCTCAAATGCAAAATTCAAAACTACTTATGCAGTTATTAATGTTAGCGATTTAAATGTATTTGAAGATGGTACAGTAGTAACTCCAGCTTTATTAAAAGAAACTGGATTATTAAAGAACCAACTTGATGGAGTTAAAGTTTTAGGAAATGGTACTTTAGAAAAGAAATTAACTGTTCAAGCTAATAAATTCTCTAAAGAAGCTATTGAAAAAATAAACAAAGCAGGAAGTAAAATCGAGGTGATCTAATATGTTTCGTACTTTGAAACAATTAGCATCTCCAATTAATAAAGATTTAAGACAACGTATTGGATTTACTTTATTAGTATTATTAATCTTTGTAATTGGTGTTAATGTTAGAGTACCAGGTACACAAGATTACACTGGGAGTTTAGGTTTTTTAGAAATAGTTAATGCAATGAGTGGGGGAGCACTTAGAAATTTCTCAATATTTGCTTTAGGTGTTATGCCTTACATCAGTGCATCAATTATTATGCAATTGTTACAAATGGATATAATTCCATATTTTAGTGAATTACAAAAACAAGGGCCTGTAGGTCGTCAAAAGATAAATAAAATTACAAGATATATGGGTATCATATTTGCATTTATTCAAGGGTTTGCTTATTCATTTATGATGATGAAGACAGCTTCTGCTTTTGATCGCTTATATGTATCATTAATCTTAACAGCAGGTACTGCTTTCCTATTATGGTTAGGTGATCAAGTTACTCAAAAAGGTATTGGTAATGGTATATCACTATTAATCATGGCAGGGATTATTGTTGAAATGCCAGGTATTTTTATAAATACTTTCAAACAATTAATTCTTAGTGGTAGATATGATTTATGGCAAGGTGGATTAATGTTTGCTGGATTTATATTAGTATATTTATTAATTATTATTGGTGTAATTTTTGTTCAAGAAGCTGAAAGAAAGATTACAATTCAATATGCGAATAAGAGTACTGTTGTTGCAGGAAATCGTTCATATATGCCAATGAAAATTAATGCTGCTGGTGTAGTACCAGTTATCTTTGCATCTAGTTTACTTGCTATTCCGGCAACAATTGCAAATTTTGCAAATAATGCAGGTTTTACAAATTTTGTAAATAATTATTTAACTTATACAAAACCAGTAGGATTTGTTATATATATGTTATTAATATATTTCTTTTCTTACATCTATACATTTATTCAAATTAAGCCTGAAGAACTAGCTAAGAATTTGAATGAAGCTGGTGGATTTGTTCCAGGAGTTAGACCTGGTAAAGATACAGAAAATCATATTAATAAGATATTAATTAGACTAACTTTTGTAGGTGGTTTCTTTATAGCTATTCTAGCTGCTATACCTATAGTATTTAGTATGATAGGTGGATTAGAAAGTGCAGCTGCTATTGGTGGTACTAGTTTACTAATCGTAGTTGGTGTTGCTTTAGAAACATACAAACAATTAGAAGGAAGTTTAGTCGCAAGAAATTATAAAAAAGGATATAGTAGAAGATAATATGAAGAATTTAATTTTGTTAGCTGTTCAAGGTGCTGGTAAAGGTACTTTGGCAAAAGCCTTAAAAGAAAAATATGGATATGAACATATTTCAACAGGGGATTTACTTAGAGAAAGAGCTCTTGTTGGTGATGAACTTGGAATGAAAATTAAAAATTTAATTGATAATGGTATTTTTGTTTCAAATGATATTATTTTTGAAGCTATTGAGTATAAGATAAGTCAACCAGAATGTGCAAATGGTTATATTCTAGATGGCTTTCCTAGAAATTTAGAACAAGCTGAGGGGTATAGCAAAATATTAGAAAAATTAAATAAAGATTTAGGGGTAGTAATTAATATGACTATTCCTGATAGTCTACTTATCAATCGAATTATTGGTAGAAGAATGTGTAAAGAATGTGGTGCTATTCATAATATTTATAGTGAAGAGTTAAAACCATTAAAAGAAGGTATTTGTAATAAGTGTGGTGGAACATTATATCAAAGAGATGATGATAATGAAGAAGCTATGAAAACTAGAGTTGAAACTTATTTCAAAGTTACTGCTCCAATAATTGATTATTATAAAGAACAAGGAATTTTATATGAAGTTGATTCATCTGATATGAAACAAACTTTAATGTCAGTTGAAGAAATTTTAAAAAATCTAGGTGATAAAATTGATTAGTATTAGAAGTGAAAGAGAAATCGAATTACTTAGAATTGCTGGTCGAATTGTGTATGATACTCACCAATATCTTAAACCTTATTTAAAAGAAGGAATCAGCACTAAGGAGATTGATGATTTAGCAGCTGAGTTTATAAAGAGTAAGGGTGCTACTCCTTCTTGTAAGGGTTATCAAGGTTATCCGGCTAATATATGTATAAGTATCAATGATGAAGTTGTGCATGGAATTGCTGGTAAAAGAAAATTAAAAAATGGTGATATTGTTACACTAGACATTTGTGCATGTTATAAGGGATATCATGGAGACTCTGCTTGGAGTTATGCTGTTGGGGATATTTCAAGTGATGCTAAGTACATCATGGAACATACAGAAAAAGCATTATATGAAGGATTAAAGATGGCAAAAGCAGGAAATAGAGTTGGAGATATTTCACATGCAATTGAAGAATATGCTAATAAATATCATTTAGGAGTTATTAAAGAATTAACTGGTCACGGTGTCGGTAGTCATTTACATGAAGAACCTAACGTTCCTAATTATGGAAGCGCTGGAACTGGACCAAAATTAAGAGAAGGCATGGTTATAGCAATAGAACCAATGTTAACTTTAGGAAGTCCTGAAATTTATATGCTAGATGACGACTGGACAATAAAAACAGACGATGGTAGTTTATCTGGTCATTTTGAACACACTGTTGTAATAAGAGACAATGGGTGTGAAATCTTAACGGGAGAGTGAAGAGAATATGGCAAAAGATGATACAATAGAAATAGAAGGTAAAGTTCTAGAAGTTTTACCTGGGGGTAAATTTAAAGTAGAACTTGAGAATGGTCACATTGTGGAAGCCCACGTTTCTGGTAAAATCCGAATGAACTACATTCGCATCTTACCGGGGGATACCGTAATGTTAGAACTATCGCCTTATGATTTAACACGTGGGCGAATAACCTATAGGAAATAATAGGAGGGAAAAAATATGAAAGTAAGATCATCAGTTAAACCAATCTGCGCTAAATGTAAAGTTATTAAGCGTGGTGGAAAAGTAAAAATTATTTGTGAAAATCCAAAACACAAACAAGTACAAGGTTAATGAAAGGAAGTGTGATTTATGGCTCGTATTAAAGGTGTAGATATACCTAATGATAAACAAGTAGGAGTATCACTAACTTATATTTATGGTATTGGAAATACAACTGCTAAAAAAGTATTAGAAGCAGTTAAGATTGATGCAACTAGAAAAGTTAAAGATTTATCTAATGAAGAATTAGATAAAATTCGTGATGAAATTTCTAACTATGTAGTTGAAGGTGATTTAAGAAGAGATGTTAACATGAACATCAAAACTAAAATGGAAATCAACTGCTACCAAGGAATTCGTCATAAAAGAGGTTTACCTGTAAGAGGGCAATCTACTAGAAGTAATGCTCGTACTCGTAAGGGTAAAGGTAAAACAGTAGCTAATAAAAAGAAATAATAATCATTAAGAAATAAATAGTTAAAAAGGAGGTCAAACTATGGCTTATAAAACTAGAAAAAGAAAAGTTAAAAAGAATGTACCTGAAGGTGTAGCACACATTCATGCAACATTTAATAATACAATCACTACTATTACTGATAAAGAAGGTAATGCAATTGCTTGGGCAAGTAGTGGTGCAATAGGTTTTAAAGGAAGCAAAAAATCAACTCCTTTTGCAGCAGGTATGGCTGCAGAAGCTGCTGGTAAAGCTGCTTTTGATATCGGAATGAGAAAAGTTGAAGTTTTTGTTAAAGGTCTAGGACCAGGACGTGAAACAGCTATTAGATCACTTCAAACTGCAGGATTAGAAGTTACTGCTATTAATGATGTGACACCAATTCCACATAATGGATGCCGTCCACCAAAACGTCCACGTGGTTAATAAATAAAAGGGAGGTAGTTTCATGATTGAATTTGAAAAACCAAATTATAAAATAACAGACTATGTAGAAAGTAATTTCTATGGTAAGTTTGAAATTGAACCACTTGAAAGAGGGTTCGGAACAACTTTAGGTAATGCTTTAAGACGTGTTATGTTATCTTCATTACCTGGATCTGCTATCAGTAGTGTAAAAATTGAAGGTGCACTACATGAATTCCAAACAGTTGAAGGTGTAGTTGAAGATGTAACAACAATTATTTTAAATTTAAAGAAAGTTGTTGTAAAAAATCATTCTAATGAAATGAAAACAATTAGAATCAATGTTAATCAAGAAGGACCAGTAACTGCTGGTGATATTGATCATGATAGTGATATTGAAATTTTAAACCCAGATTTAGTAATAGCAAATGTTGCTAAAGGTGGAAGTTTAGTTATGGAAATGACTGTTTCAAATGGTCGTGGATATGTTAGAAGTGAAGAAAATAAGAGATTATTAGATATTAGAAAGGTTGGAGTAATTGCTGTTGATTCATTATTCTCACCAATCGAAAGAGTTTCTTATGAAATTGAAAGTGCTCGTGTAGGTCAAGATGAAAGTTATGATAAACTAGTATTACAAGTTTGGACTAATGGTTCTATTAGACCAGAAGAAGCTATCGCACTTGCTTCTAGAATTTTAATTGAACATTTTAATATTTTAACTAATTTAAGTAATATTGCTGATATGACAGGAATGATGATTGAAAAGACTGAAGATCCTAAAGTAAAAGCATTAGAAACTACAATTGAAGATTTAGATTTCTCAGTTCGTGCTTATAATTGTTTAAAGAGAGCTGGAATTCATACTCTACAAGATTTAGTTAACAAGAGTGAAAATGATATGATGAAGATTCGTAATTTAGGAAAGAAATCTCTAAAAGAAGTATTAGACAAAGTTAGAGATCTTGGACTAGTATTACGTGATGAAGACTAGTGAGGAGGGAAAACAATGGCTTATAGAAAATTAGGTGTTGATAATAAACACAGAAGAAGCATGCTTGCTAACATTACTAAAGATGTTATCATGAATGGAAAAGTTCAAACTACTGAAACTAGAGCTAAAGAAGTACGTAAATTCGTTGACAAAATGATTACTTACGGGAAAGATGGTAGTTTAGTATCTAGAAGAAAAGCATTAGCTTTCTTACAAAACGATGATGCTGCTGTTAAAAAAGTATTTAACGAATTAGCTCCTAAGTATGCTACTAGAAATGGTGGATATACTAGAATTATAAAATTATCTGAAAGACGCGGAGACGACGCTTTAATGGTAATTTTAGAATTAGTTGAAGAATAAAAAAATTAAGAAGTATTTATACTTCTTTTTTTGTATCTTAAAATTAATGTTGCAGAGGCTATGAATTGACTTTTTTTACATTTTATGGTATAATATGCTCGTTTTTAAGGGGGAATTTTAATGTTTAGTAAAAGTAAATATGATGTAATGAAAAAAGAGGAAGCTAAGCTTTCAGTTGCTACTTTATATTATTTATTAAAGGTTAAACGTATTGCAAAACGTTATTCAGAAGATACTAAAGAAAATCGTGAGAACTTTCAAATTGAAATGTGTGAAATATGTAATAAACTTTTTCCATGTTTAGTTATGATGTCACATATTGGTTATGAAAATGCTAGAGACTTATATGGATTAGATAAAGATGTATTAGCAGAAAGTTTTGAAAGACAAGGTATAGAAGAAAATAGATTTGAAGCTAATTATGAAAAAATTATTAACAGATATACTAAGAAACTTTTAACAGCTATGATAATTGAAGATGTAGGAATTGATTTAACTAAAATTACAGATGTAGAAGATTTAACTAGTTTGTTACAAGATGATCCAAGTGATGTAGTTCTTTCAGTAATGGTTGATTCAGGTATTGTTTTAAGTCCTGATAATCTTGAATTAGTAAGTAGTATGTGTAGTTCTAATTTTAATGTATTTGATTTGAGTTCTAGACAAATAGAAAGATTAAATAATTATCATGATAAGTTTATGCAAGATAAAATTTATTCACAAGTTACTAATGAGAAAAAAGAAAGTAATAAGGTAATTAAACTAGCTAATAGAATTAGTAAAATTAAGTATTAATAATAAACTCAATAAATAGTATTTATTGAGTTTTTTTATACCTTTTTTAACTATTTTAATAATAATAAAAGGTTATGCATCTATAAATCATATATTTGCCTTTTAAATGCTAGAAATAGCGTTTTTTCTATGCTATAATGAAGTTGGAGATGGTTGTATGAAAGCGTTAATTACAGGTGCTTCATCTGGAATAGGCTATGATATGGCTTACTATTTAGGGAGTTTAGGATACGATTTAATACTGGTTGCTAGAAATAAAGCTAAACTTCAAGAAATGCAAAAGGATATATCTACTAATGTTAAAATAATAGTAGCTGATTTGTCTATTGAAAGTAAACTAAAAGAAGTATATGTTTTATGTAAAAATGAAAATATTGATATATTAATTAATAATGCTGGTTTTGGTATTTGTGGTAATTTTGATGAAATTGATTTGAATACTGAAATGGAAATGATTAATACTAATATTAGAGCTGTTCATATTTTGACTAAGTTGTTTTTAAAAGATATGAAAAAAAGAGATAGTGGTTATATTTTAAATGTTGCCAGTTCAGCTGCGTTTGAACCTGGTCCTTTAATGGCCACTTATTATAGTACTAAAGCTTATGTTTTAAGATTAACTACTTCTATTTATGAAGAGTTAAGGAGAGATAAATCGAAGGTTGTTGTATCTTGTTTGTGTCCTGGACCAGTAGATACCAATTTTAATAAAACAGCAGGAGTTGTGTTTTCAATAAAACCATTAGATAGTAAATATGTTAGTGAATATGCGATTAAGCAAATGTTTAAGAAAAAACTAATTATTATTCCTGGATTAAAAATGAAAGTGTCTGTTTTCTTTACTAGATTTTTATCGACTAAGTTTTTAGCAAGAATTATTTATAAAATTCAGAAAAAGAAATTAAAGGTTAGTAGGGGAAGATAAATATTTTTCTCTTTTTTATTAGATATATGGTGGGGTGTGTATAGTTATGTTGAATATTAATAAATTAAGTTATTCCTATGATGATAAAGAAGTGTTAAAAAATATTTCGTTTAAGGTTAAAATGCCTTCTTTAGTATCGGTAATAGGTTCTAATAATTGTGGTAAGACAACATTAATAAAATGTTTATCTGGAGTTATGCCTATTAATGAATCTGTTTCTATTGATGAGATTATTTTAAATAGAAAAAATATTAAGAAATATTCTAGATGTATAGGTGTTGTTTTTAGTCTAGATCAAAATCAATTTTTATTTAATAAAGTATTAGATGAGATTACATTTCCTTTAGCTAATTTAAATTATAAAAAGGGAATGATGAGACGTAGTATTACTGATGTGGTTAATTTATTATTTATGGATGATATCATAAATAAAGATATTTCGGAATTAAATCATGTAGAAAAAATAAAAGTATTACTTGCGGTATCTATTGTACATAGACCAAAAGTATTATTATTGGATGATATTTTTATTGGTTTAAATGAAGAAGAAAAAGAAAGAATATTATTAATATTAAAAAGAGTAGTTAGAGAGTTTGAGATGATTATTATTACTACTAGTTCTTCATTATCTGATTGTATTTATAGTGATGCTATTTTGGTTTTAGATGATGGTAAGATTAAATATAGTGGTAATTTAGATGATATTTTAAAACATGATAATGATTTAGCTAAATTAGGGATTGATATACCTATAATGATGGATATGTCTTTAAAGTTACAATTTTATGACTTGCTTGATAAAGTAATATTAAATGCAGAGGAAATGGTTGATGAGTTATGGGATTAGTTTTAGAAAATATAAAATATAAAGAATATTTAAATGATATTTCATGTGAATTTTTAGATGGATCTATTAATGGTATTTATGGTGATAATTCAAAATATATCATAGATATTATTAATGGTGATATAAGTGACTATGATGGTACTTTAAAATATGATGATAATATCATGGATGTTGATTATTATAAACTCAATCCAACTGTTGTAGCTTTAATTGAAGATAAACCATTTTTCTATACAGATTCTGTTTTAGATGAATTTAGATTTAATTTAGATTTTAGAAATTGTGATTTAGATATATTAGAAGAAAAATCAAAAGAATTATTAAATTTAGTTGGTTTAGAAGAAAGTATTTTAAAGAGAAATATTTATACTTTATCTTTTAGTGAAAAATATTTATTATCACTTGCGATTAATCTTATTTATAATCCAGAAATAATTATATTTAGAGATGTTTTTAATGGACTTGATCGTAATAATAAAAAGAAATTAATGATGGTTATAAAGAATTTAAAAGAAGATAAAAAGAATATTATTGTTACTAGTAATAATACTAATATCTTATATGAATTAGTAGATGAAGTCTTATTGTTAGATGGTAGTTTAATATATGAGAATGGTTCTTGTGATAAGATTTTTACATCTACTGAAATAATGAAAGAAAGTGTGATACCTATGCCTTATATAACTAAAGTAACTTACTTAGCTAAAAATAAAAAAGTTAAATTATCTTATCATAAAGATGTTAGAGATATTATAAAGGATATATATAAACATGTATAAGAGTTTAAGTTTTTATGGTAAGTTAGTTAGTTTTATATTATTAGTTATCGCAATGGTTATTATTAAAAGTTATAATATATTTTTATTAGTTAGTGGAATGATATTTATAGTTAGTTTTGTTAATAAAGATAAGAAATGTTTTTTCTTAAGTTTAACTTTATTTTTATTAACATATATATTAGAGTTTAATAATATTTCTTTTATATTACTTAGATGTTTATTAGTAATTATATATGCTTTAATAATTGAATCTAGTTTATTATCTTTAGAAAAGAGATATTTATATGATAAGTTATTTTATAGAAATAGAACTAGTAAACAAGTAAGAGGGTATATAAAAAAGTATTATTATAAAGATATATTAGATAGAAATATAGAGTCTAATAAAAGAATAGAGAAATATTTAAAAGATCCTGAAATGTATAATAGTTTTTTAAATAGACAAGTAAAGAAAAAAGCTAATGTAGAAATAGATAATCTTTATTTATTAGATCGTATTAGATTTGATAGATTTTATAGTAGTAAGAAGAGTAAATTAACTTTTTCTTGGAATAATTATGATAATTTTTATTTATCTATTAGTTTAATATTATTTGTATTAGTTGTTGTGATTGGAAGGTGATATTATGAGATATAAGATTACATTTAGTTATGATGGTACTTTATTTCATGGATATCAAAAACAAGATGGTTATAGAAGTGTAGAAGAATGTTTTGAGAAAGCTTTATATGATATAAATAATCATACTGAAACAAAAATATATTCTAGTGGAAGAACTGATAAAGGAGTACATGCCAAAGGACAAGTTGCTCATTTTGATTTAGATATAGATATTACTTTATATAAGTTAAAATGTGCTTTAAATAGCTTGTTACCTGATGATATTCATGTAATTGATACAGAAGTAGTAGATGATAGTTTTCATTCAAGGTTCATGGTTAAAAATAAGAAATATGTATATTATATGAATATTGGTGAATATGATCCTTTAAATAGAAATTATATATATCAATATAATCATGATATTGATGTAGATAAAATGAAAGAAGGAATTAAATATTATATAGGTAAACATAATTTTAAGAACTTTGTATCTGACGATTGTATAAAAGAAGATTATGAAAGAGAAATATATGATGCCTATATTGAAAGAGATAAAGATATTATTAAATTTGTTTTTATAGGAAATGGATTTATGAAGTATCAAGTTAGAAATATGGTTGGTACTTTAATTAAAGTTGGTAAAAATAAAATTGATAGTAGTGATATAGAAAAAATTCTTAATGATGAAAGTTATAAGAAATTAGTTATGACTGCGAAGAGTGAAGGGTTATATTTGGAGGAAGTTAATTATTAACTTCTTTTTTTGAATAATTATAAAAATAATGATAATATTATATAAATAGGAGGTTAGTTATGAATAATTTTGATAAGTATGCAGAACTTTTATTAAAGAAATGTTTAGGAATGAAAAAAGGGCAACCACTTGTAATTACTAGTCCAATTGAATGTATAGATTTTGTAAGAATTCTAGCTAAACAAGCTTATGAAATGGGTGTACATGATATTTATTTTGATTTTACTGATAGTTATTTAAAAAGTTATCAATTATTAAATTTTGAAGATAATGAATTTGAAAATAGTTTGTTTTTTAATAAGAAGATATATGATGAATATGCTAAAAAAGATGGGGCATTTTTAATGTTAAGTGCAGAAGAATCTGATGTATATAAAGATGTTGATTCTGATAAGTTAGCTAAAGCAAATTATATTAGTAGAACAAGTAGACCAATTTATAAAGAAAAGCAAGGTAAATATGAAGTAGCTTGGTGTATAGCAATGGTATCAACTGAAATATCTTCTAAAAAGGTTTTTCCAAATGATGAAAAATCTAAGGAAAGATTATGGAATGAAATATTTAAAGCATGTTTAGTACTTGAAGATAATCCGCTTGATGCATGGGACAAAAAGAAAGAAAATAATAAGAAAAACGTTAATAAATTAAATAGTTTAAATTTAAAGAAACTGCATTATACAAATAGTTTAGGAACTGATTTTTCTGTTGAATTAGGAAAAGGTGCGATTTGGTGTGGTGCTGATGAAGAGATGCCTGATGGAACACCATTAATCGTTAATATGCCTACAGAAGAAATTTTTACTAGTCCTTTAAGAGATTCTACTGAAGGAATAGTTTATGCATCTAAACCACTTATTTATAATGGTACTTTAATTGATAAGTTTTGGTTAAAGTTTGAAAATGGTAAAGTGGTGGATTATGATAGTGAAGTTGGTAAAGATGTATTAAAGACTTTGATTGAATTTGATGAAGGAAGTAGTTATTTAGGAGAGGTAGCACTTGTTGAATATGATTCTCCTATATCAAACTCTAATATATTATTTTATAATACTTTGTATGATGAAAATGCAGCATGTCATTTAGCACTTGGGATTGGATTTCCATCTTGTTATGAGAATGGTGTTAATATGAGTAAAGAAGAATTATTAGAAGTAGGTGTAAATCAATCTAATGAACATACTGATTTTATGATTGGAACTAGTGATTTAAGGATTGTTGGAACTACTTTTGATAATGAAGAAGTTATTATATTTGAAAATGGTAATTTTGCTTGGAATTAGTGGATAAAAACTCCTAAAGTTATTGACTTTTAGGGGTCTTTTTAGTATAATCTCAATTGGTACATTAATTATCCCCACATTATTTGATTTAGATCCGGTAAATCAAAATGTAAGAAGGAGAAAAAATTATGAATAGTTTTATGCAAAAGAAAGAAACAGTAAATCGCAAATGGTATGTTATTGATGCTGAAGGGCAAGTTCTAGGTAGAGTTGCTGCTAAAGCTGCACATATCTTACGTGGAAAACACAAAGCAACTTATACTCCACATATTGACTGTGGAGACTATATTATCATTGTTAACGCTGAAAAAGCAGTATTAACTGGTAATAAATTAGAAGACAAAATGTATTATAATCACTCTATGTACCCAGGTGGATTAAGAGTTAGAAGTGCTAAAGTTATGAAAGAACAATATCCAGTAGAAATGGTTGAAAGAGCAGTTAAAGGAATGTTAC
>SVAL01000013.1 GCA_015059405.1 Bacillota bacterium | reverse complement strand
ACTGAGAGGGTACACCTGTTCCCATCCCGAACACAGAAGTTAAGCTCTCATGTGCCGACGATAGTGAATGCGAAAATAGGTCATTGCCAATGATTTTTTTTTGTAATTTTTTATCCACATTTTTTGTGGATTTTTTTATTTTATGTAGACTAATGTGTTAATTAATAAAGTATTTTGTAAAGTTTATATAACATTATTGTTTTTATTATTTTTATTTTGTTATAATTAAATAGGTGATAAATATGATTGAAAAAATTACAACTTATAGTGAAAAAGAAACTATTGAAATTGCTCAAAATTTCGAATCAGAAAAATTTCCAAATATGGTAATATGTTTAGATGGAGATTTAGGTAGTGGTAAAACTATATTTACAAAAGGTTTTGCACAAGCACTAGGAATAGAAGAAAATATTACTTCTCCTACTTTTAATATAATAAAAGAATATACAACAGGTGAAATGCCTTTATATCATATGGATGTTTATCGTTTAGACGGTAATACTGAAGGTGTTGGAATAGAAGAATATTTTACTAAAGGTGGAGTAGTTATTATCGAATGGGCGGATACTATCGAAGATATATTGCCTAAAGAAAGACTTGATATTAAGTTTAAAGTCGTTGATGAAAATTCTAGAGTTCTAAAATTTATTCCACATGGTCAAAAATATGAAGAAATTTGTGGAGCAGTTCTATGAGATGTTTATATATAGACACAACTTCAAATTATTTATACACAGGTATTGTTGAAAAAGAATCTTTGTTATGTGAAAGAAAAATACGTTTTGATAAAGATTTATCAACTATGGCATTAACTACAATAGTTGATATGATGAATAGTATTAATCTATCACCTAGAGATGTAGATAAAATAATTTTAGTAAATGGACCAGGATCGTTTACTGGATGTCGTATTGGTATTACAATTGCCAAGACCTATTCATGGGCTTTAAATATTCCAATCTCAACAATAACTAGTTTAGAAGCAATGGCACTTTCAAATGATGATTATGATTTTCATGTACCAGTTTTAGATGCCAGAAGGGACTTTGTTTTTGCAGGTATTTATGATAAAGAGAATAATCAAATATTAAAAAATCAATATATCAAGAAGAGTGTATTAGAAACAGCTATTAATAATATGTCAGATAACTTCATATTCATAACTAATGATTTATTAGAATTAAATGGAGAAGTAAAACAATATAATCCTGATATATTAAGTATTGTTAATAAGTATAAAGATAAAGAAGAAGTTAATCCTCATGGAATTGATGCTGAGTATTTAAAGTTAACAGAGGCTGAGGAAAAATTAAATGATAAAAATTGTTAAATTTGATGATGAAATATTAATAAACGAAATAGAAAGTATTTTTTATGAAGTATATACTCAAAAAAACGAACTTAAAAATGAATTTTTAAATAATCCATACACAAAAATATATGCATATGTGGAAAATTCCAATATAATAGGAATTATTCATATCAATGATATATATGATAGATATGAAATAAATAATATTTTTGTTCTAAAAGAACATAGAAATAAAAAAGTTGCTTCCCAATTAATGGAAAAAATTATTAAAGAAGCAGAAGAAACAAAAAAGATAAATATAACCTTAGAAGTTAGAAAAGATAACATTTCAGCAATAAATTTATATAAAAAGTATGGTTTTGTTGAAAAAGCTTTAAGAAAAGGTTATTATAAAGGAATAGACGGAATATTGATGGAAAAAGAGATGATGTAGATGAAAGATATTTATATATTAGGAATTGAAAGTAGTTGTGATGAAACAAGTTGCTCAATTGTTAAAAATGGTAATGAAGAAATATCAACTGTAATTTTATCTCAAATCGATATTCATAAAAACTATGGTGGAGTTGTACCAGAAATTGCTAGCCGTCAACATGTTAAAAACATAACTATAGTAATTGAAGAATGCTTAGAAAAAGCTAATATGAAAATGGAAGAAATTGATGCAATTGCTGTTACTTACGGACCAGGATTAATAGGATCTTTATTAATCGGATTAGAAGCAGCTAAGACATTATCTTATTTATATAATAAACCATTGGTACCAGTTCATCATATCGCTGGTCACATATATGCTAATAATTTAGTAAAAGAAATGAAATTCCCATTACTATCTTTAGTAATAAGTGGTGGACATACTGAATTAGTTTATATGGAAGACCATCTAAAATTTGAAAAATTAGGTGGTACTCTAGATGACGCTGTTGGAGAATGTTATGATAAAGTAGCACGTGTTGTTGGAATTCCATATCCAGGAGGACCTTCAATAGATAAAATGGCTCATGTAGGAAATTCAACATACAAATTACCATTACCATTAAATGATGATTCTTATAACTTTAGTTTTAGCGGATTAAAAAGTGCCGTTATAAATTTAAGTCATAATGAAGAACAACGTGGAAATGAGTTAAATAAAGAAGACTTAGCTTCATCTTTTCAAGATGTAGTTGTTGAGATTATAAGTAAAAAAGTAGAAAAAGCAATAAAAGAGAAAAATATCAAATATTTTATTACTGCAGGTGGTGTTGCAGCTAATAAAGGTATTCGTGAAAGACTAGCAAAAGTTTGTGAAGAAGCAAATATTGAGTATAGTTTTCCAGAGATTAGATATTGTACAGATAATGCAGCAATGATTGCAACAGCTGGATATTTTTACTATGTAAACAATAGAATTTCAACAATTGAATTAAACGCAAAGTCAAGTGATATTTTGAAATAAACTGTTTTCATAATGGAAAAACAGTTTTTTTATATATACAGGGAGGTTTTTATGGAATTATTACAAACACAAATATTAGAATATTTAAATGAACAAAAAAGAAATGTAACAATCGAAGAGTTAAGTGAACTTTTCGGAAGTGAATACCAAAATGATGACATTTTAACTGCAGTTGTCATGTTAGAAAAACAAGGAAAAATATTTAGGAATAAAAAGAATCAATTTCAAGTATGGCATAATGGTATTGGTAGAATATATGGTACTATTCATATTACTAGTAAGGGAGCCGGTATTTTAAAAGAAGAGGATGGAACAGTAACTTTTATCCACAGAGACTTCTTAAATGGAGCACTAAATGGTGATAAAGCAATAGTTAGAGACTTGAAAATGGTAAAGGATCGTCAAGAAGGTAAAGTAGAAAAAATAATTGATCGTTCACAACATAATGTAGTATGTGAAGTAACATCATTTGGTGGAGTAAGAAAATTAAAACCATTAATTGAAAATGAAGATTTAAAAATAAAAGTTGATCAACAAGAATTAAAAAAATATTATGAAGGTGATTTACTTTTACTAAATATTGATACAGAACGACAAGATGAATACTTTATAGGAGATATAGTAAAAAGATTATGTCATAAAGATGATCCAAAAAGCGATATTATTACAATTGCGGCAACACATGGTTTTGATTTTGATTTTCCTGATGAAGTAAAAGAAGAAGTTAAATTAATTCCACAAGATATCTCTGGTGAAGACATTTCAGATAGAGAAGATTTAAGAGATAAAATGATTTTCACAATAGATGGTGAAGATACTAAGGATATAGATGATGCTATTTCAATAGAAAAATTACCTAACGGTAATTATAAACTAGGAGTACATATAGCTGACGTATCTCATTATGTAAAACCAGGTACAGCAATTTTTAACGAAGCTTTAAAAAGAGGTACATCAGTTTATATGCTAAATACAGTAATACCAATGTTACCAAGAGAATTATCAAACGGAATTTGTTCATTAAACCCAGAGGAAGATAGATTAGCAAAGTCTTGTGAAATGGAAATAGATAAAAATGGTAATATTATCAGTAGTAGAATTTTTGATAGTGTAATTCGCTCAAAAAAGAAAATGTCATATACTGCAGTTAACAAAATCTTAGAAGAAGGAACAATTCCAGAAGGATATGAAGACTATACTAAATATTTATTAGAAATGTTTGCTTTATCTTCTAAGATGGAAGAAAAGAAAAAACTTCGTGGTGCAGTCGAATTTGATAAACCAGAAATAAAAATAATGACTGATTACAAAGGAAGAGTATATGATATAAAAATTTTAACACAAAGAAGTGGTGAAAAGTTAATAGAAAACTTCATGCTAGCGGCAAATGAATCGGTATCAACAACAATTAGTAAAAGAATGTTACCATGTATTTATCGTGTTCATGATTTTCCAGCAGAATTTAGAATAGATAAAATTATGGAAACTATATGTTTAAATGAAGAAGGATTAACTAAACCAACTTCTAATCTTTCTTCATCTAAAGTAATACAATCATTCTTAAATTCAATTAAAGATAAAGATGGATATGTTGCATATGCTAATATGATGTTAAGAGGTATGAGTAAAGCAGTATACTCATCAAGTAATATTGGTCACCATGGATTAGCATTAAAATACTACTCACATTTTACATCTCCAATTAGAAGATTCCCAGACTTACTATTACATACTTTGATTAATTTATATAAAACTGATGAATATAAAAATATGAATTTAAAAGAATTAGAAAAAGAAATAGAAGAAATGGCTTTACAATCATCAGAACGTGAAAGAGAAGCACAACGTGCAGAATTTGATGCAAATGATATGAAAGGAGCCGAGCTATTAACTGATCACATTGGTGAAGAATTCCAAGGAATAATTACGGATATAACTGATCGTGGTATGACTGTTATGTTAGACAATTTAATTGAAGGACATGTTAACATAGCAGACATTGAACCAAAGCAATTCTTTAAATTCTATAAAGCTAGAAAAATGTTGGCATCAGAAGAAGAGATGTACTGTCTAGGGGATAGAATCAACATGGTATTAAAAACCGCAAACAAGAAACAAAAGAGAATTAACTTTATTGCAACCGGTAATACTAAAGTAAGATCAGATGAAGAGAATCCAGAAAAGAATAAAGAGAAAAATAAAGAAAAAATAAAATCTAAAGAATTTAGATATGGACAAAAAGGAAAAAATAGTGTATAGTTCATATTATCGTGCTTATTTACAACTTGATAAAAATTATAACGAGCTTTAAAAGTTCGTTTTTTATTTAAGGAGGTATGTATGAATCTAAGTGAAAAAGAACTCAAACAAGAAAAAATCTACTTAGGAGTAACGATTGATGTAATTAGAGAAAAAATCTCTAAACTGGGTCAGGAACTTTATGAAAGAGAAGATAAAGTTCAAGAGTTCCAAAAATTTATATGGGACAGTAAATCAGATATGGATCCAACTGAAATGAAAAATATGATTTTAGCAAATGATACTGAAGTCATGTTAATGCAAAATAAGGGAAAATACTTACAAAAATTATATCGAATTCAAGATAATCCTTATTTTGGTTCACTAACATTTAAATCACAAGATGAACAAAATAAAGTTTACATAGGTATAACACATGTCGAAGATGAAGAAAATGATATATATTTAGTAAACGACTGGAGATCACCAATATGTTCTATGTTCTACGACTATGAAGTAGGTCCAGCAGAATATAAATCCCCTGGAGGAATTATAAAAGGAGAAATATTGGGAAAAAGACAATTTAATATTAAAAATGGTGAAATAGTAAGAGTATTTGACAACAACTTAAATATTGATGATGAGTTACTACAAGAAGTTCTAGCAACAGAATCAAGCGATAAAATGAAAAATATTGTTAATACTATTCAACAAGAACAAAATGCAATTATAAGAAATATTGAAGATAAAAACTTGATTGTACAAGGAATTGCAGGAAGTGGAAAAACATCAGTTGCTTTACATAGAATTGCTTTTCTACTATATAAAATAGAAAATTTAACATCAAATAACGTATTGATTTTCTCGCCAAACCAAATATTTTCAGAGTATATTTCAAACGTACTTCCTGAACTTGGAGAAGAAAATACAATGCAAACAACATTCCATGATTTTTTAACAACCTATACCAATGAATTTAAAAGTGTAGAATCATTTACTACATTTATTGAAAGATATTATAAATATAATGAAAAAAATGAAGAATTAGTAAGATATAAACAAAGTGATAAAGTAATAAATGATTTAGATAATTATGTAAAAGACCTTATAGATAAATTACACTTTACAGAAGGAATAGAAAATAAAGATTATTCAATAACTAAACATGAATTAGATTATTTATTAAAAGATAGATATAATAAAATGTTACTATTTGAAAGATTAGAACTAATTGCTCAAAAACTTTCAGATAATTACTACAACGGAAATAAATCAAAAGCAAGAAGTATAAAATCACAACTAAATAAACTATTAAGTATGAATCTAGATTTCAAAGAAATATATAGAAATTTCTTTTATAGTAAGTTTTTCAAAGAAAGTTATCAAGGTCATATAACAGAAGATGAAATAAATGAAATGATAAAAAACAAAACAATTAAATATGAAGATGCTTGCTTATTCGTATATTTAAAATCATTACTAAAAGGATTTGATTATCGTGGAATGATTAAACAAATAGTAATTGATGAAGCTCAAGATTATTCAAAATTACAATATATAATAATAAAAAATATCTTCAAAAAAGCAAGTTTTACAATACTAGGAGATGTAAATCAAACTATAAATCCGTATTATAAATATGAGAGTTTAGAAACATTAAAAGAAGTTTTTGATAGTGGTACTAATTATTTAGAATTAAGTAAAACATATCGTTCTTCACCTGAAATTATCGCTCATACAAATAAAATCCTAGGACTTAATCATGTATCAGCAATAAGAAGATCAATAAATAAACCAGTTTTATTTAGAAGTGAAGATAACTTAAAAGAAAATTTGATTAATGACATAAAAGAACTTAAAAAAGATAGTAAAAGTATAGCAATAATTACAAAAACAGATGAAGAAAGTGAATATATATATAAGTTATTAAAAAATGAAATAGAAGAATTATCTTTACTAAACTCAAATTCAGTTGGATTTAATAAAGAAATGATAGTTATTCCATCATATGTTGCTAAAGGATTAGAATTTGATTCAACAATAATATATACAGATAAATTAAATGCATACCGCGATAAAGAAAAGTATTTATATTACGTTGCTTGTACAAGAAGTCAACATCAATTAATAATATATAATCAAAATTAAGATACGAAAGTATCTTTTTTTTAGGAAATAAAAAAGTAAAAGTTAATAATAATATTGATGGTATAAAAGGAGGATTATGAAAAAAATAATATTATTATTAACTATATTATGCATAAGTATAGTTGTAACTACAAAAGTATATGCTAAAACATATAGTGATAAGTTTTATGGCGCAGAAGTTATAGAAAATATTTACTATGCAAAAGAAAAAAATGGAAAAATAGACTATAGAAAAGCAATATTTAAAAGAAGAAGAGATGATAATAAGATAGTTTATTGTTTAGAACCATTTATGGATATGGCAGAAGATACTAACTATGTAGGGTATGATTACAATTATGAAAAATTATTGAATTTATCAAAAGAAGATTGGGAAAGGATAAAATTATTATCATATTATGGTTATGGATATAAGAATCATACAGAAGAGAAATGGTATCCAATAACGCAATTGTTGATATGGGAAACTATAGATAAAGATGCAAAGTTTTACTATACAAAAACATATAAAGGATCAAAAATAACAAAATTTACAAATGAAACAAATGAATTAAAAAAACTAGTAGAAAATCATAAAAAAATACCATCTTTTTCAAATTCATATGTAAAAATGTCTATAAATTCCACATTAATTTTAGATGATTCAAACAAAGTATTAAATGAATATAAAATATCTAATTATGAAGATTTAGATATAGAAATTAATGATAATCAATTAGTAATAAATACTAATAATAATGAGAAAGAAATAAAAATAAAATTAAGTAAAAAGGATGAACTATATAACTCAATACCAGTAATCTATGTAAGTGATAAATATCAGGATATATTATTAGTTGGAACATATGAAGAAATAACCACTAATTTTACAATAGATGTAGGTAGTGGAAGTTTAAAAATAATAAAAAAAGATAGTGAAACTAACACAACAATTCCACAAGGAAGTGCGAGTTTAATAGATACAAAATATGCTTTATATGATGATGAAAATATATTAATACAAGAAATAACAATAGGTAAAAATAGTGAAGGATTTGCAGAAAAACTAAGATATGGAGACTATAAACTAATAGAAATAAAGAGTGGATTAGGATATAAATTAGATCACAAAGAGTACTATTTTAATATCAATCAAGAAAATAAAAACATAGTATTAGAACTTACAAACGAAGTAATTAAAAGTAACATTAAAATTGTTAAATACACGCAAGATAATGATATATGTCAAATAGAAAAGAATATTAAATTTCAAATTATAAATGATAAAAATGAAATATTTAAAGAAGTAGAAACAGATGAAAATGGTATGATAGAGTTTGATCTACCATATGGAAAATATATAGTAAAACAACTAAATACAACAGAAGGTTATTATAAAGTAGATGACTTTGAAATAATAGTAGACGAAAATAGTGAAAAAGAGAAGATGTACTATTTGCATGACTTAAAAATACCAGATACATACGAAAAGAAAGATAATAAAATGATTGTTCTATTACTACTTACACTAACTTCCATATTAGTATTAAAAATTTATGATAAAAAATGTAATTAGGATAATTACAATAATCTTAGTAATAGAATTATATATTGGTATTAAGCAATCATTGTTTGAAATAAAAAAAGATTATGAAGAAAAAACAATTATTAATAATATATTAGATGTTAAAAAGAGTAATCTTGTTAAAATAGATGATAAAAAGAATTATGAAATGATAATAGAAATACCTAAAATTAATTTAAAAAAAATAATTTTAAGTAAAGATGATAAACATAATAATATTGATGAAAATGTAACTATCTTAAAAGAATCTAATTATCCAAATGAATTTGGAAATATCTATATAGCAGCCCATTCGGGTTATGGGAAACATTCATATTTTAATAAGTTAACAGAATTAAAAATAAATAACAAAATTAATATATATTATAAAAATATCAAATATGTATATAAAGTTGTTGAAATAAAAAAAATAACTAAAATAGAAACATCATCAATTGTTACTAAAAATAAGAATAATTTGATATTAATAACATGTAGTCAAGAAGATAAATCTAAATATTTAGTAGTAGTTTCCAATCAAATAAAAGAAACAGAATTAAATAACTAACTCTGTTTTTTTTCTAAATAATTATCAATTTTATTAATTATAAAATACATTAAATAAGAAATAATTCCTAAGATAAAAGTAGCTGTAATTGTTAAGTTGATATTAAATACTTGTGAGCCATACATAATTAAATACCCTAGACCACTTTTTGATACTAAAAGTTCTCCCATAATAACACCAATTAAAGACATACTAATATTAATTTTAAAAGCACTAATTAATGATTTAACATTACTAGGTAAAATAACCTTAGTAAAAACTTGTATTTTTTTTGCTTTCATACTTTTCATAAGTAAAATGAAATTATTATCAACAGACACAAAACCATTATATATATTTATAATACTAACAAAAGTAGAAATTAATAAAGCCATTATAATAATAGAATTAGTGCTAGCTCCAACCCAAATAATTATTAGTGGACCTAAAGCAACTTTAGGTAATGAATTAAGAATAGTTAAGTAAGGATCTAAAACATCATATATAAATTTATTCCACCATAAGATTGAAGCAATTAGAAATCCTATAATAGAAGAGATAAAAAAACTAAGTAAAGTTTCATAAAGTGTTACACCAATATGAGCAAAAAGATTGTTACTAATAAATAAATTAAAAATAGTTTTAAAAACACTAGAAGGTGAAGAATATAAAAATGGATTTAGTATTTTATAAAAAGATAATAATTCCCAGATAAATAGAAAAAACATTAATATAAATATTTGAAAAAATACAACAAACAATTTTCTTTTTCTAATATTTTTAAGAAATAAGCGATGCTCCATACTATACATGATTTTCAATCTCTTTCCATATAACATCATAATATTCATTAAATTTATTAGTTCTTCTTCTTTCGGTAGGCAAAGAATCTTTATCAAAATCTATTCTATGAATAGTCTTAATTTTGGCTGGTCTTTTGGTAAGTACTATTATTTCATCAGATAAACTTATTGCTTCTGCTAAATCATGTGTTACCATTATCGCTGTTTTATTTTCTTCTTTTATTATCTTATAAACATCATTAGACAAAGATAATCTAGTCGAGTAATCTAATGCAGAAAAAGGTTCATCTAGTAGTAAAATATCTGGATTTATAGCTAGGGTTCTAATTAATGCAACCCTCTGACGCATACCTCCAGATAAATTCTTTGGAAATTTATCTTTAAAGTCATATAGTCCATAAGCTTTTAATAAAGAAATAACTCTTCTTTTACTATCGGTATTTAACATATTATTAATTTCTAAACCTAATAAACAGTTATCTAAAACAGTTCTCCACGGAAATAAAGAATCACTTTGAAGCATATATCCGATTTTAATATCTTCATTAGCATTAATTATCCCACTAGATTTATTTTCTAATCCTGCTAAAATTGATAAAAGAGTAGATTTTCCACAACCTGAAGGACCAACAATAGATATAAATGATTTATCCATTATTTTTAAAGAAATATCATCTATAGCAATGGTTTCCCCATTTTTATCATGATACGTTTTCTTTAAATTTTTAATATTTAATATATTATTCACCTAATTCATATATTAAATCATTATATTTTACTTTTTTATCTAGATGACCAGCATTCATCATAATATCTTGTAAATGATTAAATGATTCTTCAGTAAAGGATGTAGTTTTTGGCCAAGTGTCTTGTTTTTTATATCTTTCTATAACTTTAACTAAATCATTTAGAGAAGTATCGGGAAAAAAACTAAGAATAGATTCAGCTATTGTTTGACTATCATTATTATTTACAAAGTCTAATCCTTTTTGAATAGCACGTGTAAATGCTTTTATAATATCCGGATTTCTTTCAATATAACTAATTTTCGCATTATAAGATGTATAAGGGACTACTCCCCCAAGTTCTCCTAAAGATGCAACTACATAGCCATATCCTTCACTTTCTACTTCTAAAGCATTAGGTTCAAATAAAGATACATAATCTCCAATACCTGAAATAAAAGAACCACTCATTGCTGCAAAACTAATACTAGTATCAATAGTTAAATCATTATTTGGATCAATTCCATTTTCTTTTAATATCCATTCAAGTGTCATCTCTGGCATACCACCTGCTTGTGTAAAAAGTGATAATAATTTGACAATAAAAGCATTTTATAGTATTATGGGGAAACCGATTTTAGGAGGTGAAATTATGGAATTAATCGACTTTGCATCAAGAATTATAGTAGCGTTACTTTTAGGGATGTTTATAGGATTTGAAAGACAAATAACCGGGCACCCTGCTGGGATAAGAACTAATATGTTGATTTGTTTAGGAGCATGTATGTTTTTGCTTTTTCCAATGATAATGGGATCAGATGATATACAAAGAGTATCCAGTTACATTGTTTCTGGAGTTGGGTTTTTATGTAGTGGTGTAATATTTAAAGAAAATGGAACAGTAAAAGGATTAAATACAGCAGCAACGTTATGGTGTACAGCTGCAATTGGTGTATTAACTAGTTCAGGGATGTTTAGTTATGCTTTTATATCAACATTTGTATTAATAATGGCTAATATATTATTTAGACCATTATCACAAAAAATAAGTCCTTTAGAAGAGTTTAATGAAGAAGAGAGTTTTTATAAAATAACAGTTATTTGTAGAGAAGCTAAAGAATTAGAAATCAGGTCTTTAATATTAAAAGAAACAAAGGATACAAAATTAGCATTAACAGAACTAGATACCGATGATTTGGGTAATAAAAAAGTAAAGATTGAAGCAACATATAGATTTAATGGTAAAAGAATAGATGATACTATTGAAAGTATAATATCAAAATTGACTTTAAATAATGGTATAAAAAAAGTTGGTTGGGAGATTGTTTAAGTAGTATTACTTCGAAATTTTGTTTGACCTAAAGTGCAATTTATGGTATAATAGCAAGCAGACAAATCAAATAGGGGGAATATATGATGAAAAAGATAATTCGTTTATTAACTTTAACATTAATCTTAGTAATTGGGATTACATCTATTGTAAAAGTAAATGCTGCAACAACAGCACCAAAAACAATTACAATGGGAACAGGTGAACAATTACCTAGTTATATTGGTGGAACACATTTTTCTACAAAAGTAACAAATGATGGTAAGTACGCATATTGTACAAATATACATCTAAAAACACCAAATAAACTGGAAATGAAATTAGTAGAAGCTAAAGATGCAGGGGTTGCCTATATCATGACTAATGGTTACCCAAACAAATCCATTACAGGAAATAGTAAATATGATTACTATATTACACAAACTGCATTATGGTGGTATTTAGACGATACAGCTGGTGGTACTAATCTAGGTAATGGATTTAAATCAACAGGAGCTGATCCATATGGATTAAGAAAGCATGTTATCTCATTAAAAGATGCTGCCAAAAAAGCAAAAAATAATGGTTATACAAAACCAAGTGTTAGCCTAAATACAAATTCAACAGAATTCACTTTATCAAGTGATGGTAAATATTACTATTCAAGTGAAATACAAGTTAAAGCAACATCAATAACTGGAAATGTAACATTAAGTTTAGAGTCAGCTCCAGCAAATGCTGTAATAGTTGATACAAATGGTAATATAAAAACAAGTGTACAATCTGGAACAAAAGTAAGAGTAAGAATACCAGTATCTAATGCAACAGGGTTAGAAACTAGTATGACAATAAAAGCAACAGCAACAGGAAAAACAGATAAAGCATATTTATATGAA
Source organism: Bacillota bacterium (assembly GCA_015059405.1). Taxonomy (GTDB): domain Bacteria; phylum Bacillota_I; class Bacilli_A; order RF39; family UBA660; genus RUG11788. The sequence continues at coordinate 50,875 of SVAL01000013.1, read as the reverse complement.
CCAACTAACAAGAATTATCAACCAGTAGTTATTAGTGTTTTATATCCAGAAACTGAAACAGTAAATGCAAGTAAAAAGTTAACTTTAAAAACTACAAAAGTTGAAATTATTAAAATAGATTCTGAAACACAAAAACCTCTACAAGGTGCTAAATTACAATTAATAAATTCAGAAGGAAAAGTAGTTGCAACATGGACAACTTTAACAATTGCTCATTCTATCAGTCATTTACCAGCAGGTAACTATACTGTAGTTGAAGTAGAAGCACCAAATGGATATGAACTAAGTAATGTAAAACAAAAAGTGGTAGTTCAAGCAGGAAAATTAGTAAAAGTAACATTTGAAAACACAAAGAAACCTACAGAAGTTTCTATTATAAAGAAAGATAAAGATACTAATGAAGTATTATCAGGAGCAACTTTTGTAATAAAAAATTCAAAAGGTGAAGAAATAGAAACTTGGATTTCTACAAAAGAAGCTCACAAAATTGCCGGTTTACCAGAAGGGGAATATATAATAGAAGAATTAAATGCCCCAGCAGGATACATTAAATCAGATGATAAATGTACTGTTAAGTTAGAAGCTGGAAAACCAGTAACAATAACTTTCTATAATAAAAAAGAAATAATTGAAACAGAATCAATATTAAAAATAACTAAAGTTAATGGTGAAACAGGAGAAACTTTAAGCGGAGCAACTTTAGTGTTAAAAGATGCAAATGGTGATGAAGTAGCAACATGGACAACAACAAATGAAGAATATGTAATCGAAAATATCAAACCAGGTACATATTATTTATCAGAAACAAAAGCTCCAGAAGGATTTGTTTTATCAGAAGAAGTACTAGAAATTACTGTTACAGAAGATGGTGGTACTGTAATAATTACCTTCTATAATACTCCAAAAGTAGAAGTTCCTAACACTGCAACATCTATATCTAAAATGCTAATTGTTTTAGGTGCAATTGCAACAGTTATAGGTGGAAGTATAGTATTTATAACATTAAGAAAAGAAGAAAATTAATTTGAGAAAAAGAAAAATAATCTGTTTAGGATTAATAATAATAATTTTAGGAATTTCACTACTTTCATATGAGTATTTCTTATCAAAGAGAGATTATGCATTTAATTATATGAATAATAAATTATATTTATCTTCTAGTGAAATGCCAGAATATATAGAAACAACAGAAGATGAAGAAGGGGTAACAACTAATGATGACATACAAGAAGATTTAACTAATGAAGAAACAACAAATAACACCAACAATCAAAACAAACCAACAAATACTACCAATAAAGAAAATAATAAAAATAATAAACCAAAAAATTATTATATAGGTTATTTAGAAATACCAAAGATAAACTTTAAAAGAGGATTCGTTGATATTAACTCAAAAGATAATGATGTAAGTAAAAATATTACAATAATATCAGGTTCAAAATATCCAAATGTTGAAAAAGGAAACTTTATCATAGCAGGACATTCAGGAACTGGAGTGCAATCATATTTTAAAAATTTATATAAATTAAATAATAATGATGAGGTAAATGTATATTATAAAAATATTAAATATACTTATAAAATCGTAAAAATATATAAACAACCAAAAAATGGCACAATTGCAATATATAGAGATTACAATAAAACAACATTAACTCTTGTGACATGTACTAAAAATGATAAAAAAACACAAACAGTATATATCGCAGAATTACAAAGTAAAAAGAGTTATTAAGGGGGGTGAGTTAATGTTACAATTGACATTATTTGAAAAGTTAAAAGTATTGTTTGATTTAATATTAGGATCACCATTTTTTATCTTTCTATTTATATTTACTATATTAATATTTATAATTTTATTAGATAGTAAAAACTACAAAAGAAAAAAAATTAAAAGATACATATTTGGAATTTATTTATTAGTATTTATTGCTGTTATTATTAAATATCATTCTTCTTTCCTTTCTATTCTTGATTATTTAATAAATAACGTATTTGTAATATTCTATTTTCCAAATATTGCAGTTTATGCTTTTATGATAATAATCATAAACATAGTTATGTTGAAAAGTTTATTTTCTAATAAAGATAAATTATTACGAGTAATAAATATTGCTTTTTATAGTATTATTATGTATTTTATGTTATTGATAATATACACTATAACAACAGAGCAATTAAATGTTTATGATCAAATATCTTTATATTCTAATCAAAATACTTTAGTATTAGTAGAACTTAGTAATATTTTATTTGTAGTATGGATGGTTTTAATATTAATAAATAAACTATTAAATTTCTTTGAAACTAAAGGTATTAGAATTAAAAGTAGATTTATCTCTACAAGTGATGATAACATAAAGATTGAATACGTAGAAAAAGAAATTATTAAAGAGGTACCAGTAATTAAAGAAGTTATCAAAGAAGTACCTGTAGAAAAAATAATATATAAAGATAAACCAGAAGAAATGTACACTAAAGAAGAATATACATTTTCAAAAGAAGAATATCTTATGTTATTAAAAATATTAAAAAGTAAAGAAGACTAGAAATAGTCTTTTTTTTATTTAGTAGAATAAAATAGAGTGGAGGTTTATATGAAAGAAATAAAAATAATAAAAAGATATTCAAATAATATTTCATTAAAAACACTATTAAAAGAATATACAAAAAATAAACAAATATGAATATAGGTTTATATATAAGATTATCAAAAGAAGATGAAAGTATAAGTGAAAGTAAAAGTATAACAAATCAAAAACTATACTTAAGAAACTATATAAAAAAATTAAAATATAACAATGTATATGAATATATAGATGATGGATATACTGGAACAAACTTCAATAGACCAGCTTTTAATCAATTGTTAAAAGATATAGAAGATAAAAAAATAGATACTGTCATTACCAAAGACTCATCTAGACTAGGTAGAAATATAACATGGGTTACATTCTATATTGAAGAGTTTTTTCCTATAAAAAAAGTAAGATATATATCAGTAGATGATAACTATGATTCAATAAATCAAAATTCAATCGAATCAGAAATGATAATGTTTAAAAATTTATTTAATGATTATTATTGTAAAGATATATCTAGAAAAATTAAATCAAGTTTGAAAATAAAAAAAATAGAAGGAAAATTTACTGGATGGAAAGCACCATATGGATATAAAAGAAAAAAGAGTGATTATCATAAATTAGAAATAGATAATAAAGTAAAAACTTATGTAGTAGATATATTTAATTTAGCACTAGAATACACACCAAGTAAAATTGCTCAAATATTAAATAGTAAAAAAATTGCTTCGCCTTCTAAATATATTGGCAAAAAAGAAAGTAAATGGACTACCAAAACAATTAAAGATATTCTACAAAATCAAGTTTATATTGGTAATCTAATTCAAGGAAAAAGAAAAAAGATAAATTATAAAATAAATAAGTGCATAAATGTTCCAAAAGAAGAATGGATTATAAAAGAAAATAATCACAAACCTATAATTAACAAAGAATTATTCTTTAAAGTTCAAGAATTATTACATAAATATATAAATATAAAAAAGTATAAAAATTATAAAGATGAACTAATTAATATTATGTATTGTAAAGAATGTAATTATAAAATCGGTATAAATAACAGAAAAAAACAATCATACTGTGTATGTAGTAACTATAAGAAGAACCATAAAGAAAAAAGATGCACTCCACATACTATGAACTATATAAAATTAAAAGAAAAGATAAAAAAAGAAATAGATAAAGATTTAGAAAAATTAAGTATTAATTATAAAGATGATATATATATTAATTTAATACAAAAAATATATTTATCTGAAAATGGAGAAGTTGAAGTTTATTTAAATTATTCATCACATATGTAACAAGCACCTTCGCGTCCACCGATAATGTATTTACCTTTTAAATCATTTAAAGTAAAATTATCATTTTTTTCTCTTGATACAATAAAACTTCCATCTTTTTGTGTTAATTGTGCAAATGTCATCAAGTAATCTTTTTCCCCACCATTATATACATATATAGTTCCTTCACTTCCACAAAAACCAATATCAACATCACCAGATAAGACAGCTGCAGTAACTTTATCAGCACCATTAGCTAGTGATAAATCAATCTTAATTCCTTCTTCTTCAAAGTACCCATTACTAATAGCAGCATATTGTGGTGCATAAAAAATACTATGAGCAACTTCAGCAACTTTAACAACTTTTAGATTAGAATTATCTTTATTATTAAAATTAACAATCACAGCACATAAAATCACAAATATAATTAAAATAAAAAGTACCTTAACTATAATTTTCTTCATAATTACCTCCTTAATAATTACAATGTATTATACGTAATAAAATCTCTTTGTGTGAAAAAGTATTAAAAAAATATGAAATGTATAGTATAATAAAAATAGTAAAATAAAGATAGACCAAAGAGGTGCTTTATGAATAAGAATAAAAAGGTAAAAAAACAAATAGAAGCTAAATCAAAGTTAGAACTTAATACTAGGATGTTTATAAATATTTTATTAATATCCCTTTTATTATTAGGAGCTATTTATACATTTGTAATGGCCAACGCTATTGATGTAGAAAATAAAGAATTATTAATATCATATAATGCTGAAACAGATGTTAATTATAGCGTTATATTAAAACAAAATCCATATTATCCAACAAGTACACTTGGAATGAATCAACAATATCCATCTGCTTTAGTTGACAAAGTAAAAGTTGAAATGGACTATAGATTTGTAACTAGTGAAAATACTAGTTATAAATATCGTTATTTTGCAACTGCAACATTAATTGCTAATAGTAAGAATAATGGTATCAATAAAACAAATAATAATTTATTAACAAAAACATACCAACTTGAAAATACAGTAACAGGTAATAAAGAAAATACTAAAGAATTTATTTTAAATAAAGAATACCAAATAGACTATAATTATTTTAATAACTATATAAACAATTATAAAAATGCATATGCATTATCATTAGATTCATATATTAAAGTAACTATGTATGTAGAATTAATTGATAATTATAATGAAGAAGTAATAAACGCAACAAAAACTATGGAAGTAAATATACCACTTCTAACTAATCCTTTTTCTATTACAGTAGTTAATCCAGAAAATACTAATAAATCACTTTATATTGAAACAAATGATATAACTAGTAGCACATTCTTTAATGTTATTGCTAGTATGATGTTATTAACAGGATTATTACTAGCTATACAAGAATTTAGAAAAGTTATAAAAAGTGATAAACAACAATCTAAATATATAAATAAATTAAATAAAATTATCAATGCCAATAGTGAGGTAATAGTTAAAGTAAAAAATAAAATAAATTTAAATAATCATAACATCATAGAAGTAGAAACAATAGAAACACTATTAGATGCTCAAAATGAGTTAAGAATACCAATTGCATACTTTGAATTAAAACGCAATAAAGAAGGATGTTTTGTCATTGTAAATGGTAAAGAAGCTTGGCGTTATATATTAAGAGTAGAGGATGATAAATAATCATCTTCTTTTTATTTAAATTAATTAAATAATAGGTTATAATACTTTTAGAAGGTAGGTAGAAACAATGAACATAAGTGAACTAAATAAAGAACAAAAAGAAGCCGTTTTAACAACAGAAGGACCTATTTTAATACTAGCAGGAGCTGGTAGTGGAAAAACAAAAGTGTTAACAACAAAAATAGCATATTTAATAGAAGAAGTGGGTATAAGTCCATATAATATATTAGCAATAACATTTACTAATAAGGCAGCTAAAGAAATGAAAGAAAGATTACATAAATTAGTAGGTGTAATATCAAAATACAGTCAAGTATCTACATTCCATTCATTTGGTCTTAGAATACTAAGAGAAAATTGTGATGCTTTAGGATATGGTTCAAACTTTATTATAATGGATAGTGATGATTCATTATCAGTAATAAAGAAAATATTAAAAGAATTAAATCTAGATCCAAAACAATATAATCCCAATGCTATTAGAAATAAAATAAGTAGTTGTAAAAATGAATTAGTTTCTCCAGAAGAATATGAAAAATTTGCTATAGGAGAATATGAAAAAATAGTTTTAAAAGTATATCAAAAATATGAAAAGATTTTAAAGAGAAATAACTCAATAGATTTTGATGATTTATTAATTCTACCAATTAAATTATTTAGAGAACATCCATCTATTTTAGAAAAATATCAAGAAAAATTTAAATATATTTTAATAGATGAGTATCAAGATACTAATGAAGCTCAATATATACTAACAAAGATGATAAGTGCAAAATATAAAAATATATGTTGTGTTGGAGATAATGATCAATCTATCTATAGTTTTAGAGGTGCTAATTATAGAAATATCTTAAACTTTGAAAAGGACTATAAAGATGCTAAAGTAATTAAACTAGAGCAAAATTATCGTTCAACATCAACTATTCTAGATGCAGCTAACTGTGTTATAAAAAATAATACTGAAAGAAAAGATAAAAATCTATGGTCTACTAAAGGTGAAGGGGAAAAAATCACTTACTTTAGAGCATTTAATGAAAAAGATGAAGCATTCTATGTTATAAGAGAAGTAAAAAGTTTAATAAATAAAGGAATAGATTATCAAAATATTGCTGTTATTTATCGTACTAATGCTCAATCCCACGTTTTAGAAGAAGAATTCTTAAAAGAAAATATGCCATATCATATTGTTGGTGGAACAGGTTTTTATAGTAGAAAAGAAATTAAAGACTTACTAGCGTATTTAAGATTAATTCATAATGAAAAAGATAATATTAGTTTAACAAGAGTTATAAATGTACCTAAACGTGGTATAGGATTAAAAAGTATTAGTAACTTAAGTGATAAAGCAGATTCTTTGGATATAAGTATGTATGATGCTATAACAACAGGAAAAGAATATGAATTCAAAAAAATGATTGAAGACTTAAAGAGAGTATCAAAAGACTTAACATTAACTGAATTAGTTGATAAAATATTAGATGTAACAGGAATAAGAAAAGAATATGAAAATGAAAATAGTTTAGACGCAGAAATAAGATTAGAAAACTTAGAAGAATTCAAGTCTATTACTAAAAAATTTGAAGAAAGAGAAGGGGTAATCTCTTTAGAAGATTTCTTACTAGAAATAAGTTTACTTACAGATGTAAATGAATATAAAGATGATCCAAATAGAGTTAGTCTTATGACAGTACATTCTGTAAAAGGATTAGAATTTGACTATGTATTTGTAGTAGGGTTAGAAGAAGGAATATTCCCACATGTTAATTCATTAATGGATAATGGGGAATTAGAAGAAGAAAGAAGACTAATGTATGTAGCCATAACTAGAGCTAAAGAAAAACTATATCTAGTTAATAGTAGAATGCGTACGTTATTCGGAAAAGAACAATCTAATCCAGCAAGTAGATTTATTGCTGAAATAGATCAAGAATTGCTTGATAAAGCATTTAAAGATAAAATGGATGAACCAAAGATAAATAAAGAGGAACTATTCCATAAAGAAAATATTGATTATGTAGTAGGAGACTTTGTATATCATGATGTGTTTGGTCAAGGTAAAATAATTGAATTATCAGGATCAATTGCAACTATTGCATTTAAACATCCACATGGAATTAAAAAGTTAATGAAAAATCATAAAAGTATAAAAAAAATATAGGAGGGTTTATATGAACAAGGATTTAACATTAGTAATTATGGCAGCTGGTATGGGAAGTAGATTTGGAGGTTTAAAACAAATCGAACCAGTTGGACCAAATGGTGAATTTATTATTGATTATTCAATCTATGATGCTATTAAAGCAGGATTTAATAAAGTAGTATTCATCATAAAAAAATCATTTGAAAAAGAATTTAAAGAAACTATTGGAAAAAGAGTAGAAGGTAAGATTAAAGTAGAATATGCATATCAAGAAATGGATGATGTGCCAGAAGGAACAATTATTCCAGAAGGAAGAGAAAAACCATTCGGTACTGGACATGCTTTATATACTGCAAGAAACTATATTCATGAACCATTCGCAGTTATTTCAGCAGATGATTTCTATGGAACAGAAGCTTTCCAAGATTTAGGAGTGGGTTTACAAAATACAAATAATTATATTATCATTGGTTACCAAATAGGTTCTACTCTAACAGAAAATGGTTCTGTAAAAAGAGGAGTTATCTTTGAAGAAGATGGTCATCTAAAGAAAATCGTTGAAAGTAAAGTAGAAAAAGTAAATGGAGTAATTGAAGGAAGTCCATTAGATGGTAGTGAGGGATATACTGTTGAAGATGATCATCCAGTATCAATGTTAATGTATGGATTACGTCCAGAAGCAGTTGATTATGTTTCAAATGATATCAAAAACTTCTTTAAAACAGCTGATTTAACTCAAGAAGAATATTTTTTACCAAATGTATTAAATGATATTATGAATAATGGTAATCCATTTAAAGTTGTAAGAACTAAAGCTAAATGGAAAGGTGTAACATACGCAACTGATTTACAAGAATTAAAAGATTATATAAAAGAATTAATAAACCAAGGAATTTATCCAGAAAATTTATGGAAATAAAAAAAGGTACTAATTAGTACCTTTTTTATTTTATCTTCTAGGATATCTATTATAAGGATAGAAAACTTCCCTTTCATTTTCAATCGCACCATTAAGAGATTGTTTATAATTATGTATATTTTGAAATAATACATTTAAATCGACCATTTCTCCAGGTCCTAAATACTGAACTGCTTCACATAAATGAGTAACACTTTGATAAAATAATACTTCTTTTTTATCATTAACATCTATATGAGAACCAAGATTAACTAATTGTTCAGCTAAATCATCACTATGACGACGAACATCTCTATCTTTAATAGCGTTTAGTTTTATTCCTTGTAGTGGTTTCTTATCCACTAAAACATTTCCAATAGATAATTGATGAGATTTAAATGTAGAAAAAAGTTCAGTTAATGTTTGAATAGTATCCATATTTAAATCATCATAACATTCAATATAATTTTTTATAGTATAGTTAACATATCTTTCTTTACTTTGTAAATCAATAAATTTATTCATATTAACCTCCCTTATATATTAATACTATTAGAATCAACATTAAATTTATCTAAAGTACTATTTAATTTATTCATAATAGCTTCATATCTACTTACAGGATCAATTGGTGGTAGATTAACTTCCATACCTTGACTCTCTAAGTAAGACCTTCTAGCATCAAAATACTGTTTATCACGTTCTAACCAAAAGTTCCTAAATTCTTCATTATTTTCAAATGAGTTTTTAAATCCAACTAACAATGCATATGAACACTTTTCGTCAAACTGAATTGTATTCGAAGGACCATTTGGCTTTTGAGAATTATCATACATTATATCAATAGCAAATTCAAGCGAAGATACATCATTTTTTGCCTGTTGCTGATAAGCACGTTTTGGATCAGTAATTGCATCAAAAGCATCCATATTCATCATCATTCTAACAATCAATGGTATTTCTTCTTCTATTAATGATTGATTAGCATAACCCAAACCACCATATCTATAATGATGCTTTTCAGCAAGCAAAATCAATTCTTCAACTCTTTCAGAAATAGCAAAACTAAAATTAAGTTCTACATGTCTTTGCATTTGTACATATTCTTTTAAAGTAAAATTATCAGCATTTTTAATAAGTTGATCTGGAGTATATAATTTACCAACATCATGAATAAGTGCTACTTGTCTTAATTTTTCAATATCTTCATCTGTAAATTCAATTCCTAGTTGCTTAATACCATATCCCATTTCTTCTGCCAAAGACATAACAGATTTAACATGACTAAGTGTAGTTTCATCTTTATCTGTAAATAATTGTAATAAAGCTTCTTCATCAAGACTACCAGTTATTCCTAAAATACTTTCTAATTTACTTTCCATTTCACTAAACAATTTCTTTTGTCTAATTATAAGTGCTTGTTCAGATACATAGTCTACTGTATTACTAAGATAAGTCTGTTTATTTTCAGGATTAACATCACTAGAAATAGACATAGCATTGCCATTTTCAGTAACCTGATTAGAAACAGTAATAATCTGCATATCCCAATTAGGAATCCTATCAATTTCTAAGTTCTCTGGCAAAAGAATTACTTCTGGTTTACCAAAACTATTATTTTCAAGGACTTCCATCGAATCAACTCTTAAGATACCATATCCAGCTCTTTTATGCATCTCACTACATATACGATGATAACTTTCATCATCCATACCTACACATGCAATAAGAATTAAACCTTCTTTAGTATCAATATGCTCTGTTTGATGTAATTCATTTGCCATATTATTCACCATAATAAGCGTACTAATAAATTCATGTATTGTGCAAGTATCAATAATATATAACTTGTCAAAAAATGTAAAAAAAGAAGAATAATTAACTCATTCTTCTTTCTACACTACTAGCAAAAGACTTCTTATAAATCTTTAATAATTCTTTTTTTGTTTCAACATCACTTACCATTGTTAATGTTAGTTCATCATTAATTAAATTTTGTTCAGCAATTTTAACTGATACTGGTTCTGTATTACTCATTAAAAATACATAGTCTTTTCCATCTTTCTCAATTCTAGAAAAGCAAGTATATTCTTCATCATTAGCTAAAGTAGCTGTTTCACCAAAACATAATTTTTCCATATTTCCCTCCTAATTATTTAAAAATATATTTATTTATACTTTTTTACTTCCACCATATTCTTCTTTTATTTCATCAGTTAACAATCCTTCGGCTTCAGTCTTATTATCTTTTCCTATATGAGCAACAGTCTCAGTAATATTTTGTCTTGTACCGTCACTTCTATAAGCATATACTTGTCCATTTTGGAATCTAATTTGATCAGATGGACTATAACTATAATCCCCATTATGAGTATTAACAATAGTTGAATACATCTCTTGTACTTGTTCTTCAGTTAATGCTGCAGCTCTATGTATTTCTTCACCATAGAATACTCTTTTTAATACTTGTCCAAATTTAGAAGATTTACGATAATCTTCTCTTGCTTCTTCAAAGTCTTTTTTAAATCTTCTATATTCAGGATCATCTTCAAATTCAAAAAAGTCAGGATCTTTTTGATAATTATTATTTCTAATTTTAGATGCGATTGCAAAAGCAGCAGCACCAATTAAAGGTGCAATAGCAAGAGCAAGTTCACAATCTTCAAAACTCCATTTTAAACGAGTTTTACCTTTAGTTTCAACTTCAGTCATACCCTCAACTTCAGTTGCTACCATCTCTTCTTCTAAAGATAATTCAGAAATAACATATTCCTTACCATCAGAACCAATTACCTTACTACCAGGAGCATATAAATTATCATTTTCATCTGTTACTGGTATCCATACTGAATCACCATCAGCATTCTTAATTTCTACGAAATCTGCATCAAAGTTTTCAATAGTTCCTTCATAAGTAGCAACATCTTTACAAATTTCAACTAATTTTTCAATCGCAACATCTTTAGTTTCTTCATTAACATGAATTAAATCACTAAAATCTACCCATCCTTTATTTCCGAAGTGAAGTGAAAATCTAATATCACTTAAGTCATAATTATTAGTATCTAAGTGCGATAGGAATTCATCTAATGTTAAATTAACTTTTTCTTGAATACCAGCAGGACTTAGTCTTTCAGCTTTTCCATCTAAATTTCTATCTTCATAGAAACTATATTCACTTTTAGTATTATCAGGACCATATAAACAATATCCAGTAATAGTTTGTTCCCCTTGTAATGTAGTATGTCTACCAGTAAGATTTCCATATTCATAAGCATTTGTTTTCTTATCAAAATCTACTGTACTACCAATATCAAATCCTGATTCAGCAGCAAATCTCAAGAAGACTTCTTTTATCATTTCATCTTCGTATCCCATCTCGCGCATCTGCTCAATAAATTTATAATCTAATCTATCAGTTTCCATCATTATTATTTCTTTAGTTGGAATTTGATCAATAGAAGGTGGAATCTTATCTAAAGATAAACCTGATAATAAAACTAATGCTAATGCAGAAGCACATAACCAAGCAGTTGCTCTGTTTTTCCAATGTTTATGAACACGAACTACTTTAACAGTTTCTTCTTCTTTAGGTTCATCACCATCTACTTTAGGTGGAGACAAAACTACAAAGTCTTCTAAGGCTTCAGCTAGACCTTCAACAAAATAATATTTATCTTTTCCAATTACACGTACACCACTACCCATTGCTGGTGGTAATTTTTTTTCATCACCTTCTGGTGTAGTAATGGATCTTTCTACTGCCGGAAATGGCATTGTATCCACTTTATCACCAATAGTTATTACATCAGCAACTGATTGAGCAAACTCAAATAATTCCTCTGGATTAAGAACTTTTCCTGTTTTAGAAACAATTAGAGTACCTTCATCTAATGATTCAACTGCATCCTCTAAAGCTTCTGCAAATTCAGTAGCGCTAACATAACGACCATTAGCCATTTGATATTTTCTACCAGTTACAAAAGGAGTAAGTTTAGTCTCAGAACCATCTGGTGATACAACTCTAGTTGTTGAATCCATTCTTCCTTGTTGAGGATGTTTATCAGGATCAAAACTAGTTCTAGAAATATCTATCCCAGTTAAATGATCTGTATCTACTTCCAATGGACCTTCTTCAACATAGCCTTTTTTTATTAGTTCTTCATAACTATTTCCATTAGAAGAATTATTATCATTCATATAAACACCTCCTTAGTATATTATCATTATAACATAAGAATATCATTATCAAAAAAAAGCATCAATAAAAAATAAATATACCAAGTAAAAGAGTGTAAAATAATTAGTGGTATGATATAATAATTTATAGAATGGTGATAATATGAAAGAAAGATATGAAGAACTAATTAAAATAATAAATGAAGCAGATTATAATTATCATACACTAGATAAACCAACTATATCTGACCAAGAATATGATAAATATTTAAGAGAACTATTCGATTTAGAATATCAATATCCAGAACTAAAAAGAGAAGATTCACCAACCCAAAGAGCTGGTGGAAAAGTACTAGAAGGATTTGAAAAAGTAACACATAAAATTCCAATGTTATCTTTATCGAATGTATTTAATGAAAGTGAAATAATAAATTTTGATGAAAGAATAAAAAAAGAAGGAATAAATCCTAAATATGTATGTGAATTAAAAATAGATGGATTAAGTGTATCTTTACAATATGAAAAAGGAAAACTAATTAAAGCTGCAACACGTGGAGATGGAACAATAGGTGAAGATATTACTAATAATGTTAAAACTATAAAAACAGTACCACTTACTTTAAATAAAGAAATAGATATTGAAGTACGTGGTGAAATATACATGAGTAAAGAAGTATTTAATAAGATTAACGAAAATAGAAAACAAGAAGGTAAGGAACTATTACAAAACCCAAGAAATGCAGCTGCTGGTTCAATTAGACAATTAGATTCTAAAGTAGCAGCATCAAGAAAACTAGAGTGTTGGATCTATCATTTACCTAATCCAGAAGATTATGGAATAAGTACTCATAAAGAAGCACTACAATTTATGAGTGAATTAGGTTTTAGAGTAAATCCTAATAATAAATTAGTAAATAATATAAAAGAATTATTAGAATTTATTGAGTTCCAAACAGAAAACAGAGATAATTTACCATATGAAATAGATGGTATTGTTATTAAATTAAATAATTTATCTGAACAAAAAAAATTAGGATATACAGCAAAATATCCTAAATGGGCAACTGCTTATAAATTTCCTGCTAAAGAAGTTTTAACTAAATTAATAGATATAATTTTCACAGTAGGAAGAACTGGTCAAATAACACCAAATGCAGTCCTAGAACCAGTAATAGTTCAAGGTTCTACTATAAGACGTGCAACACTACATAATGAAGATTATGTAACAAAAAAAGATTTAAAAATAGGTGATATAGTATCAATTAGAAAAGCCGCAGACGTTATCCCAGAAGTAGTAGAGGCTATAAAAGAAAGACGTACTGGAAAAGAAAAAGAATTTGAAATGATAAAGTTTTGTCCAATTTGTAATTCTCCACTAATGAAAAAAGATGGTCAAGTTGATTATTATTGTTTTAATCAAAATTGTGATCGTAAACATATCGAAGCAATAATTCATTTTGCAAGCAGAAAAGCTATGAATATAGATGGATTAGGAGATAGAATAGTTGAAGATTTCTATAATTTAGGATTTATTCATAAATACTCTGATTTATATAAATTACATGAATATAAAAAAGATTTAGTAGAATTAGAAGGGTTTGGAGATAAAAGTATAGATAATTTAATGGAAGCTATTGAAAAATCAAAAGAACAATCCTTAGAAAAATTAATTTTTGGTTTAGGTATTCCTAATGTAGGAGAAAAAACAGCAAAAGTACTTGCTATACATTATGAAACTTTAGATAATTTAATAGAAGCAACAGAAGAAGAATTAACAAATATTTCAGATATTGGAAATATTATTGCTAAAAGTATAAAAGAATATTTTGCATTGTCTTTTAATAAAGAAGAAGTAGAAAAATTAAAAGAACAAGGAATTAATATGATATATACTGGAGAAAAAATTCAAATAAATGAAAATTTCTATAATAAAACGTTTGTTATTACAGGAACATTAGAAAAATATACACGTGATGAAATAGAATCAAAAATAGAACTTCTAGGAGGAAAAACATCATCATCAGTAAGTAAAAAGACAAGTGCATTAATAGTTGGTTCAAATCCTGGTAGTAAATATGAAAAAGCACAAAAACTTGAAATTCCAATTTGGAGTGAAGAAGATTTTGATAATTTAATTAAGGAGGATTAATTATGTATTTAGATTTATGTGAAGAAGCAGGATTCTTATCTGTTATATTATTCTTAAAAAAAATAATTGATATATTGCAATTATTAATACCAATTGGATTAGTAATAATATGTGCTGTTGATTTAGGAAAAATGGTTGTAAATCCAGAAGAAAAATCAGTTGTACCCAAAATTACTAAAAGAATGATAGCAGCAGTATCTATTTTCTTTATACCTGCTATACTAAATATTTTATTAGAAGAAGCTGGACAAATTAAATTTACTGCAACAACATGCTGGGCAAATGCTAACACTAGTACTATTTCTAGTTTAAAAGCAATTAAAGCAGAAGAAGAAAAAGCAAGAAAAGAAGCTGCAAAAAAAGCAGAAGAAGAAGCTAAGAAAAAAGCTGAAGAAGAAAAGGCTGCAGAAGAAGCTAAAAAACAACAAGAGGAAGAAGAAAGTACAGAATTATATCATGAAAATGGTACAGATGGTAAAGTTGATGTTATAGATGGAATATTTTATAAACCATCTACTAATAACAGTGGTGCAGCAGGGACTGAAGGAAGTGGTCCATATGGATATAATATTTATTTTTATAATCGTTTAAAAGCATTTGTTGATGCAGCTCAAGCAGCAGGACATGATATTAGAATGAGTACAAGTGAGTATGGAGCATGGCGTCCATATTCTAATCAAAAATACTTTTGGGATTGCTATCAAACTAAAAAATGTAATAACGGTAACTTAGCTGCTAGACCTGGTACTTCAAACCATGGATGGGGAATTGCCTCTGACTTAAGTTATTATAGTGGTCAACACGGTAAAAAAGAAGCTAAATACTGGGCACATGAAAATGCCTATAAATATGGATTAAAGTTTCCTCTTTGTCAAAATATAAGAGGATATTGTCAAGAAGATTGGCATATTGAACCAGCAGTATTAAAAAGAAAATAGGTGATAATATGGAACAAGAAAATAAAAAGAAAGTTTTAGTTTTTGTATTAGTAACTGTAATTCTATTAACAATTACAATCGTATTATCATTAATAACAAACAATGGTAAAAAAGCAGACAAATTACTACTAGCTGAAGATTATATTATTAAAAGAGAAACATCCTATTCAAAGGAAAAAGGATTAATACCAATAATTAATTTAAAAGGGGAAAAGATTACTGAAATTAATAATGAAATAATATCTAAATATTATTCAGTTGTATCAAGCGATATAGATGAATTTAAATATGAGTACTATACATATAAAGGTATATTATCATTATTAATAACTGTAACTTACTATAATGATTCGGAATATGGAAATATAGAATATTATAGTTATAATATTAAAGTAGATGAAAATAAAGTATTAAGTAATAAAGAATTATATAATTATTTAAATATAAATTCAGAAGATGTAAATAAAACAATAGATAAAAAAATGGATTCATATTTTAAACAAGATACTTTAAATCAAGAATTATCTTTTGATGAATATAAAGAAATTATTGGTTATGAAGAAAAAAATAATAATTTTATAATAAAGGATAATAAATTATATTGTTATCATTCATTCAAAATAACTCAAAGTCTAATTGACTATAAAGGTAATGTTAATGAAATAAAAATAAAAGATTTAGCTAAATAAAAAAGATATCAAGAGATATCTTTTTATTTTGTAAAGAGAAAATATAACAGTGTAAAAGATTGACAAAAGACCGGGGGGGGGTAAAATTTAAATATATAATAGAGGAGTGTGACAAATGAATAAAAATAGAAAAGGATTTACACTTATCGAATTACTTGCAGTAATAGTTATATTAGGACTTTTAATGGCAATAGCAATACCAAGTATAACAAAATATATAACTGAATCAAGAAAGAAAACAATCGCAACAACCATTGGTAATTATATAAGTGCTCTTATAAATGATGTTAATGATTTAACATATACTTTTACAATGAAAAATACTATATATGCAGTGCCTATTGATTGCATAGCATTAGAACGTGGTGGAAGTGATCCATTTGGTGAATGGCATCAAGCAAATAAAACATATTTTGCCTATGTTTTAGCTCAATATGTAGATGAAAAATCATCTTATATTTATGGTTATACATTTAAAGATTCTGCTGGATATGGACTATATCCAACCAGTCAAGAAAAATTAAATGAACAAGGTAAACAAATACAAACAGATTTAGATTTAACTAAACCAACATCTGGTTTTGCAACTGATTTAACACCTTTAAAGAATTGGAATGGATTTAAAGTTGATGAGAATACAAGATTAATAGTATTAGGTGCTGGTAGTGAAGGTGAAGTTGGAGACGGAAGAACGACATGTACTCTAGCTCAAAAAGGAACTAATTACGAAGAAGTTGAAAAAGAAAAGGGAAATAGATTAGTAAACTTAATAAGAAAAAATAATACACTAATTCTTGATAAACCAACACTAACAACCGCAAATAATAAAACAGAAGATAAAAGTGGTTTATATATTTCATATGAAACAAATACTGGAGAAGCAACATATTATTTTAGGGGTAATGTAGCTAATAATAATGTTGAATTTGCAGGATTAAAGTGGAAAATAATAAGAATAAATGAAACAGGTACAGTAAGATTAATTTTGGCAGATAAAATAAATAATCAAAACTATAAATTTAATGATTTAAGTAACAATTACATATACATGTATTATTCAAACGATTCAGCAAAAGATATTGTAGATAAATGGTATGAAGATAAATTAGCTGTATATGATCCATATATAACTACCGAAAGTTTTTGTGAACAGGCAAGAGTTAAATATAATCCTCATTGGTATGCTGGTAATGAAACTCTAGAACTTTCTAAAAATTACAAACCTAATTTTAAATGTAAAACAGATGCTAATAACAAAGGCATCATTAATAGTAAAGTAGGATTAATAACATATGATGAAGCAGTATTTGCTGGTACTTATTATGGAATTAGTAATGCTTCAAACTATTTATATAATGGAAGCTATGATATATGGACAATGTCTCCAGTAGGAATTAATTCAACAGGTGCTGGAGTATGGTTTATAAAATCAACAGGTGCTTTATATGATACATACGTAACTAAAGAACGTGGAATTAGTCCAGTAATTAATTTAAGAAACGATATAACAGCAACAGGTACAGGTACTGAATTAGATCCATACAAAATAAAAACAAATTAAAAGAAGTGTAATCACTTCTTTTTTATTTCTATTAAATAAGGTGCAATCTTATTATCAGTATTATGATATTCAATATAATTAATATTATTATTATCTAAATATTCATGAATTTTAATACTTTCCAATCTCCCATTTTCATGACCAGGATAAATGACTAATAAAATCATCCCCATCTTGTGAATTAATTTTAAAGCATCTTCTATTGCTAAAATAGTAGATTCATAATTAGTAGTAATTGTTTTATCTCCATTTGGTAAATATCCAAGATTAAATAATACTAAAGATATTTTTCCTAAATAATTAGATAAATGTTTAGTCATATTACTATGACTATCTAAGAATAATTCATAGTTACTACAACTATTCTCTTCTAAAAGACTAGTTGTATTATCAATTGCTTGTTTTTGAATATCAAATCCAAATACCTTACCAGAATTAACTATATTTGATAAATATAATGTATCATTCCCATTTCCAATAGTTGCATCCACTACAATATCATTTGGTTTTATATAAGAATCTATAAGATTATGAACATAATTTAATATAGTTTTTCGATATCCTTGATAAGTATTACGTCTTTCAAGTTCCATATCAATTTCATTTAAAACCCCAAACTTTTTAACAAGCCAAGTAGGTTCAATCAAATCATCACTATTAGGATCTCCAGTAATACGATTAATAACAATATCTTCTCTAAGTAATTCTATTTGATCACAAACAATATCTACATACTCTTCTTTGGTTAGTATATGAAACTTTTCTTTTTCATAAAGATTAGCTAAAGCAGTATCCTTTAATATATGAAGCATATGTATCTTTATTCCTTGAATATCAAGTTTATTTAAAAAAGAAATAGTTTCAAGCATCATTTCCTTAGTTTCATAAGGAAGCCCATTAATAATATGTACCACTACATTAATATTTCTTTTTCTAAGTTCATTAACACAAACTACAAAACAATCTAAATCATGACACCTATTTATTAATTTAGAAGTATTTTCGTGTATTGTTTGTAGTCCAAGTTCAATAGTTAAATAAGTTCTTTTACTTAACTCTTCTAAATAGTCATAACATTCTAAACTTATACTATCTGGACGAGTAGCAATATTTAAACCAATAACATTTTCAATACTTAAAACTTCTTCATACTTTTTCTTCAAAGTATCAATATCTGCATATGTATTAGTATTAGCTTGAAAATACCCTATATACTTACTATTAGGCCATTTTTTTAAAATTATATCTCTAACATCATAAAACTGATCAGTTAAAGGTTTTAATACATCACCAGCAAAATCTCCACTACCTAACTTAGAGCAGTAGATACATCCGCCATAACCAACTTTTCCATCTTTATTAGGACAAGAAAACCCAGCGTTTAAACTAACTTTAAATACTTTAGAATTAAACTTATTTCTATAAAAATAATCAAGTGTATAATATCTTTTATTTGAATTAGTATATTTAAATTTATTTATCTTCATATTAATTTATTGTATATAAATATAATGCTCCCATAAATTCTTTAGGAAATAATACACTTAAATCAGATAATTCTTTATGATATTCAACAGGTTTTAACATATATGTATATATAGATTTAACTATATGTTTACGATTAATAACTTTATCAAAATTTAATTTCTTTAAATGATTTATATTTATAAGTTCTTTATCATCATAGTTTTCAAATTTCATTTTTAGAATATGATTATATAAATTAATATCATATATCTTATGATTAGGAATCTCAAATATTTCACCTAGTAATTCTAAACTCTTATCCATTGTCTTTTTATCATTAAAAGAATTCTTAATAAGTCTCTTATAAAAAGTAATCGCACTTAATTGATTAATTATTCTTTTATTATTAATTCCAATCATTCTTTTAGCTACATAAGAGAAATCATCTCCATACTTTTTAAAGTTCTTTTCTAAATCATTCTTCTTAAAAGTATAATAATCCCCATCTAACTCTTTAAAAGCTTTCATTGTATCATTGTAACCAAGGCGCATATTCTTACGAATGGTATTTTTATCAAATACTAGAAAACTCCCTAAATCACAACTAGGTTTAATATAAGTAACTTTAATATCTTTATTTTTAACTTCTCTTTTAATTCCAATACTTTCTAAGTCAATTGCAACAACTTCATCTGCGCCCATATCAACAGCTAAATTAATAGGTAAATTATCATAATAAGCACCATCGATATATTTATCTCCATCAATTTCCTTCATCTCAAAAGCAGGAAAACAAGAAGTAGACGCTACTATATAATCGCATAATTTAGTCTTATCAGTCTTGTTTTTAGTTACTAAATGTGGTTTTCTATCACTTAAATTATAAGTAACGATACCATAATTAATCTTAGAATTGTAAATTCTATCAATATTAATATATTTTTTAACAAAACTATCATATTTATCAGTATCAATACCAGTTTGACTCAAAAGATTCTTTCCACATATTTTAACTGCTTTTTTAAAATCTCCTACATCTTTTAATTCTTCACCAAATAATTTATAAAAATCAGTCGTTAACCAAAGTCTATAACCTCTAAAATAAGTATCTTGAACAATTAAAGCACCATTCAATGCTCCAATTGAAGTTCCTGTTACTATATCAAATTTCATTTTTAATTTACGAAGGGCTTTCCAAGCACCCATTTGATAGGCACCTTTTGCTCCTCCGCCTGCAAGTACTAACGCTTTCATTTTCTTCACCACTTAAATTATATCAAAAAATGTATTATAAAAGAATAAAAATGTTCTATATCTATACAAATATATATGATATAATTATAAAAGATAGACTAGAATAAGAAGGTGATTGAATGTATAACTTAGGACAACATTTTATAAATCAACCCCAAAATTTAATAAGTAACCCTGAAGCAACATTTACTGGTAGTAAGTATCGTATAACAGTACTAACAGAAAGATTAATTAGACTTGAATATAGTGATGTTGGAAAATTTTCAGATGATGCAACTCAGTTAGTTGTAAATAGAAACTTTGAAAAACCAAATTTTGAGGCTAAACAAGATAATTTATATCTTGAAATAAAAACAGATTATTTTAGTTTAAACTATTCTAAAAACACTCCATTTAAAGGAAGTGGAATGAATAGTATGAAAAATTTAAGAATTCAAGTAAATGGAATGGACTCTATTTGGTATTATGGTCATCCAGAAGTAAGAAATTATCATGGTAATAATTCTAATCTAGCTGAATTTAATAAAAAAGAATCATACAACAAAGGTTTATATTCAATAGAAGGATTTGTTAGTTTAGAAGATACTAATTCTTTAAGATTTGATTATGACGGTACTGTTAAACCACAAGATCCTGAAAATAAAAACTATGTCGATATATATGTATTTATTTATGGTAAAGACTTTGGCTACTGTATCCAAGATTATTTTAAATTAACAGGGATGCCATCTTTAATTCCAAGATATACATTAGGTAACTGGTGGTGTAGAAATCTTCCATATACTCAAGATGAAATCTTAAAATTAACTAATAAATTTACTGAAAATGAAATCCCATTATCAGTAATGTTATTAGATAAAGATTGGCATTTCAGACAAAAACCTCTTCCACAAACAGAAGAAATAAAAAAACAAGGTTTAAAAAGTAATGTAAAAGAAAAATTATATGAAACAGGATATACTTTTAATACTGATTTAATTCCTAATCCTAAAAAATTAGTTGAAGAATTACATAAAAAAGGTATTAGGGTAGGATTACATACTAATCCCAAAGATGGTATTAGAGATTATGAATATTTCTATGAAGAAATGAAGAAGTACTTAGAACCAGATAAAAATGGAATAATTAATTTTAATCCATACGATCCTAAATTCATTGATGTATATTTAAAAATATTAATTCACCCATTAGAAGGTTTAGGAGTAGACTTCTTTTGGAATGATTTTGATAAAGATTCAAAAGATATGAAATTAACATGGTTACTTAACCATTATTTATATAAAGATTTAGCACGTCTTCCAGAAAAAAGAGGGATGGTTTTAGGAAGAAATGGTATGATTGCAGCTCATCGTTATCCTGTATTATATTCAGGAAAAACAAAAGTTAGTTGGGATAATTTTAAAACAATACCATTCTTTAACTTATCTGCATCTAATATGGGAGTATGTTGGTGGAGTCATGATATAGGGGGATATAATGAAGGTATTGAAGAAAGTGAATTATATATTCGTTCCCTTCAATTAGGAGTATTCTCTCCAATTCTTAGATTCCATTCTGATAAAGGAAAATACTATAAAAGAGAACCATGGCGTTGGGATATAAAAACATTAAAAATAGCTGATAAATATTTAAATTTAAGACATGAACTAATCCCATACTTATATACAGAAGCATATGAATATTATTCAAAAGGAACAATGATTTTCCAACCATTATATTATTTATATCCAAAATTCTATGATGATGAAGTTTATCGTAATGAATACTTCTTTGGTAGACAATTATTTGTAACACCTGTCTTAAATAAAAAAGATATGGTAATGAATAGAACTATTCATCACTTCTTCTTACCCGATGGAATTTGGTATGATTTATTTACTGGTCAAAAATATATAGGAAAACATAAATACATTGCTTTCTATCGTGAAGAAGATTATCCAGTCTTTGCTAAAGCAGGAGCAATTATTCCATTATCTAAAAAGAGTAATGTTAATAATACATCAGCTCCAACTGATTTAGAAATTCAAGTATTTAGTGGTGAAAGTAATACTTATGTTATGTATGAAGATGATGGTATAAGTTCTCTATATCAAGAAGGATACTTTTTAAAAACAGAAATTTCATATAACTATTTACCAAATAACTATACTGTTATATTAAGATCTGTTGAAGGTAAAAAAGGAATAGTACCAGATAAGAGAAATTATATAATTAGATTTAGAAATACAAAAGAAACAGAAACAGTAAGTGTATACTTTAATGAAACACAAATCGCTGAAACACATTATGTAGAAAACAATGACTTTATTGTCGAAGTAAAAGATGTACCAACAGTAGGTCAAGTAACTATTACTGTTAAAGGTAGTGATATCGAAATGAACGCAGCTCACGTTATGCAAGATGACATCGATGATATCTTAAGTAATCTACAAATTCAAACTGTCTTAAAAGAAGAAATATCTAAAGTAATATTTAGTGATCAAGAACTAAGAAAGAAAAAGATTAATCTTACTAAGTTAAAGAAAAAGGGCTTAGATAAATCTTTTATAACTTTATTTAAAAAACTTCTTGAATATATGGACCAAATTTAATATAATACTGGTAATTGCTGTGAAAAGTAGTAATAGATTGATTATTTATAGAGAGTTAGTGTTTGGTGTAAACTAATAATATAGATTTATGAACTTGTTTCACATAAAGGCAAATCGTAAGTCGCGTTAAGACAAAGAGGTATATAAATTAATAAAGATATTATTTATATATAAATTAAGGTGGTACCACGAGATTATTCGTCCTTTAGATGAATAATCTCTTTTTATTTTATAGGAGGTAGAAATGCTAGAATTTATAATAGTAACTCCATTAGTATATTTATTTTATTATATATTTATGATTAATAAATATGATGAAAATGGTAAATTAAAAAAACAAAAAGAAAACAAGTTTTTAAGTAAAGTTATTGATAAAATAAAAAAATTCCTCTTTGGTGCTAAAAGTGAAAAAGATGAAATTTTATTAAGAGGAAGAAAAAATAAAAAGATAAAAGAACAAAAAGAAGATATAAAATTCCCTACAGAAGTAGAAATATTAATGATAAGGTACAAAGTTGACTTATCTAAGATTAATTATAAAAAGGTCTTAAAAATAGTTGGACTCATGTGTTCTATTGATGTAGGACTAATAATTGGAATTTTATCATATATACCTATGGAAAATGTATATGTACTGATATTAATTGGTGCAATATTAATGCTACCAGTAATATTAATTAGTTATGCTATAGTAGGAAATTATTTAAAGAAGAAAGGATTGACAAAAAATGTATAATTTTAGAGATATAGAACAAAAATGGCAAAAATATTGGGATGAAAACAATACATTCAAAACTGATGTATGGGATTTTTCTAAACCAAAATATTATGTACTAGACATGTTTCCTTATCCATCAGGAGTAGGACTACATGCAGGTCACCCAGAAGGGTATACAGCAACAGATATTGTTTCGCGTATGAAAAGAATGCAAGGATATAATGTACTTCACCCAATGGGATTTGATTCATTTGGACTTCCAGCTGAACAATATGCAGTTCAAACAGGAAAACATCCTAATGGATTTACTGAAAAAAATATTGAGTATTTCACAAAACAATTAAAAGAACTAGGATTTGATTATGACTGGTCTAAACAAGTAGCAACAAGTGATCCAAAATTTTATAAATGGACACAATGGATTTTTAAAGAATTATATAAAGATGGATATGCTAAATATATTGATATGCCAGTAAATTGGTGTGAAGAATTAGGTACAGTTTTATCTAATGATGAAGTAATCGATGGTAAGAGTGAAAGAGGAGGATACCCTGTTATTCGTAAAAATATGAAACAATGGGTTATCGATCAACCTGCTTTCGCAGAAAGATTAATTGAAGGATTAAATGAAATAGATTGGCCTGAATCAACAAAAGAAATTCAAAGAAACTGGATTGGTAGATCAACAGGTGTAGAAGTAGATTTTAATATTGTAGGTGGAGGAAAATTCTCAATCTATACAACATGTATTGAAACTATTTATGGTATTACATTTATGGTTATCGCACCAGAAGGTGAACTAGTTCAAGAATTAATGCCTAGAATTAAAAATGTTGATGAAGTAAAAGCATATATTGAAGAAACAAGTAAAAAATCAGAACTTGATCGTACTGAATTAAATAAAGGAAAAACTGGATGTAAACTAGAAGGTATTTTTGCAATAAACCCAGTTAACGGAAAAGAAGTGCCAGTATTTATTGGAGACTTCGTTTTAGCTAACTATGGTACAGGGGCAGTTATGGCAGTTCCTAGTCATGATGGACGTGACTTTGAATATGCAATTGCTCATAATATTCCAATGATTCAAGTAATTGATGGAAGAGATGTTTCACAAAGTGCATTTGAAAAAGATGATTATCTAGGAAAAGGATGCAAACTAATTAATTCTGAAGAATTTACAGGTCTTACTGTTGAAGAAGCAAAAGTAGCTATAACTAAAAAACTTATTGATATGGGTGTAGCAAGAGAAAAAGTAAATTATAAAATTCGTGAATGGATTTTTGCAAGACAAAGATATTGGGGAGAACCAGTACCAATTGTTCATAAAAATGATGGAAGTGAATACGTTCTGGAAGATAGTGAATTACCACTAGTTTTACCAGAACTTGATGATTATCAAGGTCATAATGGTAAAGCACCACTAGAAAATGCTACTGAATGGAAAGTATATAATAAAAATGGTATCGAAGGAATAAGAGAAACAAGTACAATGCCAGGTAGTGCTGGATCATCTTGGTATTTCTTAAGATATATTGATCCAGATAATGAAAATGAGTTTGCTAATCAAGAACTATTAAAACACTGGATGCCAGTAGATTTATATGTAGGTGGACCAGAACATGCTGTAGGACATCTAATCTATTCAAGAATATGGAATAATTACTTATATGATAAAGGATTATCTCCAGTAAAAGAACCATTTAAAAAGTTAGTTCATCAAGGTATGATTTTAGGTTCAAATGGAATTAAAATGGGAAAAAGATATCCAGAATTTGTAGTAGATCCAAGTAAGATAGTAAATGATTTTGGAGCTGATACATTAAGACTATATGAAATGTTTATGGGGCCACTTGAAGCATCTAAACCATGGAATAATCAAGGTGTAGAAGGTGCACAAAAATTCATTGATAGAGCATATCGTTTAATTGTTGAAAGTGGAAAAGTAAAAGAAGAAGAAAATACTAAGTTAGATAAAGTTTATAATCAAACTGTTAAAAAAGTAACTACTGATTATGAAGCATTAGGATTTAATACTGCAATCAGTCAATTAATGATTTTTATAAATGAATGTTATAAAGAAGAAGTAGTACCTAAAAAATATGCAGAAGGATTTGTTAAAATGATTTATCCAATTACACCACATGTAGGTGAAGAAATGTGGCAAATCTTAGGACATGATAATACAATCGCATTTGAAGCATGGCCAGAATATGATGAATCTAAATTAACAGAAGATACTGTTGAAATCGCTGTACAAGTAAATGGTAAACTACGTGCTACTATTAATATAAATGTTACTGATGATGAAGAAACAATTAAACAAAAAGCTCTAGCTGAAGAAAATGTAATTCGTCATACAGAAGGTAAAGAAATAGTTAAAGTAATCGTTATTAAAGGAAAAATCGTTAATATCGTAGTTAAACAATAAAATATAAAGGATACAAGCGTATCCTTTTTTATTTGACAGTCTAAATTCAAAGATATATAATATGAGTACTAAGGGGGAAATACTATGAAAAAGGAGAAAAATAGTGTTTTTAATGAGTATAAAAACCAAATAAAAGAAGCTATAAACGATTTAAAAACAAAAGGAAGAAGACATAGACAAATTCCTAATATTTTAACTGTATTACGTTTAACAGCACCTTTTTTCATAATACCAGCAGCTTTTTCAGGTAATATTCCACTAGCTATTGGATTAACAGCAGGATTTGGATTAACTGATTTAGCAGATGGATTTATTGCAAGACATTGGGAATTAACTAGTGAACTTGGTAAAAATTTAGACGCTGTATGCGATAAAGTATTTGCAGGTACATTACTCATTGCTGCATCTTTTGCTAACCCAATACTATTATGTAATTTAGCTTTAGAAGGAGCAATAGCGGGTATTAATATATATAAAACAATAAAAGGAGAAGAAGTACATTCAACTTTTATTGGTAAAGCAAAAACATGGGCTTTATTTGCTTTAGCAGGACTTGGTCTTATTACACCAATGCTAAACTTTAGTGCACCATTAAATGCATTAGTAGGAGTAACATCAGCAATGCAAGCCTTAACAATCGCATCTTATTTATTTAAAAGTGATGATAATCCACCAAAAGGAAAATCAAAAGAAGATAATCAAAATATAAATAATCAAGAAGAAGTAAAACCAGAATCAAAAGAACCAACTAAAGAAAAAGTGTTAGAAAAAGATTATGTTGCAACAACAGAAGAACAAAAAGCTAACTTAAGAGAATTAAAAAGTTTAAAAGATTATTTATTATCGAAAGATGCAACAACACAATTAGAAAAAACAGGAATAAAAGTTATGCAAAAAACTTATGAACCTAAAAAAGCAGTAGGAGGCACTAAATAGTGTCTCTTTTTTTGACAAAAAAAGATAAAACAAAATTATAAAATAATTTTGGTGATTATATGAAAGTAAAAATTTTTGATGAAAATCATGAAAAAGACTTAGAAGATAGTATAAATAAATTTATAAATGAAGATATAGAAGTTATAGATATAAAATATCAAGTAGCTATATCTGATTTTACAGAAGATCAAATTTATTGTTTTTCCGCACTGATTATGTATAGAGAAAAAGAATAAAAATATGTAAATTTTACCATATTATTGATATTAATCTTTTTTTTTAATATAATTATAAAGGTATAAGAGGTGAGGATATGTTAGAGATAAAGAAAGTAAGTAAAATTTATGAAACCGCAGGTTTCAAACAAAAAGCATTAGATGATGTTAGTATTAAATTTAGAGAAAATGAATTTGTATCAATTCTAGGTCAAAGTGGAAGTGGAAAAACAACTCTTTTAAACATAGTAGGAGGACTTGATCAATATACTAAAGGTGATTTGATTATTAATGGTATT
The DNA here is from genome assembly GCA_015059405.1 of Bacillota bacterium. GTDB lineage: Bacteria > Bacillota_I > Bacilli_A > RF39 > UBA660 > RUG11788. The sequence goes on along the minus strand of SVAL01000013.1, from coordinate 22,857 downwards.
TCCACTAAAAAATTTAAAGATAGAGATTGGGATACATATCGTAATCATCGTGTTGGGTTCGTTTTCCAAAGTTATAATCTAATTCCCCATCAATCGGCATTACAAAATGTAGAACTTGCTTTAACTCTTTCAGGTGTATCAAAAGAAGAAAGAAGAAAAAGAGCAAAAGATGCTTTAAGAAAAGTTGGTTTAGAAGATCACATGAATAAAAGACCTAACCAAATGTCTGGTGGTCAAATGCAAAGAATTGCAATAGCAAGAGCGCTTGTTAATAATCCAGATATCCTTCTAGCTGATGAACCAACTGGTGCACTTGATTCAGAAACAAGTATTCAAGTAATGGAGTTATTAAAAGAAATAGCTAAAGACAAATTAGTTATTATGGTTACACATAATCCTGATTTAGCTGAGGAGTATTCAACAAGAATTATTAAGTTACTAGATGGTAAAATTGTAAATGATTCTAATCCATTATCTAAAAAAGAAGAAGAAAAAGAAAGAGAAAAAGAAAAACAAGAAACTGGAAAAACAAATAAAACACATATGTCTTTCTTTACAGCATTATCATTAAGTTTAAATAATTTAATGACTAAAAAAGGAAGAACTATTCTAACTGCATTTGCAGGAAGTATTGGTATAATTGGTATTGCACTTATTATGTCTTTATCTAATGGAGTTCAAGAATACATAAAAAGAGTAGAAGAAGATACACTTTCTTCTTATCCATTAACTATTCAAAAAACAACAATTGATACTACAAGTATGATGATGACTATGATGGGTGAAAATAAAGATACATCTAAGTACGAAAAAGACAAAGTATATTCAAATAATATAATGACTGATATTATTTCTACTATGGCCAGTGAAATAAAAACTAATGACTTAAGAGAATTTAAAAAGTATATCGAAAGTTCATCATCAGGAATGAAAGAATACGTTAGTGATATAAAATATAGTTATAATTTAAATTTAAATTTATATAAATCAGACTTCAAAGATAAAATTGTTCAAGTAAATCCAAGTACAGTATTTGATAGTTTAAGTTTAGGTTCAACTACAGAAATACCTATGAGTGGTATGATGGGTGAAGTAAACTCATGGACAGAATTATCTGGAAATGAAGAATTATTAAAAACACAATATGATTTAGTCGCAGGTAGTTGGCCAGAAAAATATAATGAAGTCGTTCTTGTAATTGATAAAGATAATCAAGTTAGTGACTATGCTTTATATTCATTAGGATTACTTGATCAAGATGAATTAAAAGAAGTTATCAAAAATATCATGTCTGGTAAAGAAGTACCTAAAAAAGAACAATCAGTTTATAGCTTTGATGATATAGTTGGATTAAAATTTAAATTAGTATTAAATACTGATTACTATGAAAAACAAGGTAATATTTGGGTAGATAAAAGATCTGATGAAGCATATATGAAAAAAGTTTTATCTAAATCAGAAGATATTGAAGTAGTTGGTATTATAAGAGTAAATGAAGAATCAACTGTTCAAACAACAGGAGTTATAGGTTATACTGAAGACTTAACTAAATATACTGTTGAAAAAATAAATGAAAGTGAAATAGCAAAAGCTCAAAAAGCAAATCCAGAAACAAATGTTATTACTGGAAGAAGTTTTGAAGAATCAGCATCATTTGATATGAATAGTTTAACTGATCAAGAAAAAGCATATTTAATGTCTTTATCAGAAGAAGAAAGAGCAAAAATAATAGCATCATATATTGAAAATGCTCAATCAACATATGAAAGTAATTTATTAAAATTAGGTATTGTTGATATTGAAAATCCAGATGTTATTAATATTTATCCAAAAGATTTTGAATCTAAAGATGAAATAGTAAAAATTATTGATAAATTTAATGAAGGAAAATCAGAAGATGAAGAAATCGTATACACAGATATAGTTGGTGTTATGATGACATCTGTAACATCTATTATTAATACTATTAGTTATGTATTAATGGCTTTTGTAAGTATATCTTTAGTTGTATCATCTATAATGATAAGTATCATTACTTATATAAGTGTACTTGAAAGAACAAAAGAAATTGGTATTTTAAGAAGTATTGGTGCTAGTAAAAAAGATATATCAAGAGTATTTAATGCTGAAACATTAATCGAAGGATTAGTTGCAGGATTACTTGGTATAGGAGTGACATTAATTTTAAATATTCCAATTAATATTATAATTAAACATGTAACAAATATTTCTAATGTATCTATACTACCAGTAGTAGGTGGAATTGGATTAGTAATTATATCAGTAGTATTAACTGTATTAGCAGGATTAATCCCATCTAAAATGGCAAGTAAAAAAGATCCAGTAGAAGCATTAAGAACAGAATAAAAGAAGAAGAAATTCTTCTTTTTTTATTGACTATATACAACAAATGGTATAATATACTATATGTGATAAAGATATATATTTAAGAGGTGTATTATGAGAAGTGTAGGAACTGTAGTTAGAGGAATAAGAACTCCAATAATCAAGGAAAATGATGATTTAAAAAGTATCGTAGTTGAATCATTATTAAAAGCTAAAGAAACAGAAAATTTTGAGTTTCATGATAAGGATGTAGTTGCTATAACTGAAGCAGTTGTTGGTATAAGTGAAGGTAACTATGTAACTGTAGATGATATTGCAGTAGATTTACAAAATAAGTTCCCATCTAAGAATATTGGTATTGTATATCCAATTCTAAGTAGAAATAGATTTTCTATGATTTTAAAAGCAATCGCAAGAGCTATGAATAAAGTAACTATTCTTTTGAGTTTTCCTAAAGATGAAGTTGGAAATAGTATTTTAGATAGAGATGTTTTAGATAATAGTAAGTTTAATTTATCAAGTATTATTTCAGAAAAAGAATATGAAGAAACATTTAGTAGTTTCATCCATCCATTTACTGGTATAAATATGATTAAATTTTATCGTGAACTAGTACAAAGTGAAAACTGTGAAGTAGAATTTGTCTTATCAAATGATCCAAAAGATATATTAAAATATACAAAAGATGTCTTAACTTGTGATATTCATGAAAGATATAGAACTAAAAAATTAATAGAAGAAGCAGGAGCAGAAACAATTTATGGTTTATATGAAATAATGAATGAACCAATTAATAATAGTGGTTTTAATCCTAGTTATGGTCTTTTAGGGTCAAACAAAGCAACTGAAGAAAGACTAAAACTATTCCCAAAAACAGGAGATAAATTAGTAATAGAAATACAAGATGAATTAAAGAAAATAACTGGTAAAACAATAGAAGTAATGGTATATGGCGATGGAGCGTTTAAAGATCCAGTTGGATGTATATGGGAACTTGCTGATCCTGTTGTATCACCAGCTTATACTAAAGGATTAGCAGGTACACCAAATGAAATAAAATTAAAATATATTTCTGATAATAAATTCTCTGATTTAAAAGGAGATGAATTAAAAGAAAAAATAAAAGAAGAAATTAGAAATAAAGAATCTAATTTAGTAGGAAATATGTTATCTCAAGGTACAACTCCAAGAAGATTAACAGATTTAATCGGTTCTTTATGTGACTTAACAAGTGGTAGTGGAGATAAAGGTACACCAGTAGTATTTATTCAAGGGTATTTTGATAATTTGTCAAATGATTAATAAGAGACTAAAGGTCTCTTTTTTTATGAAATAAACTATGATATAGTAAACTTATAAAAGATATAAAAAATAGGTGTATTTATGAAATTAAAAAAGAATCTTTATATATTTAGTTATATTATTTTTATATTAGTTATATGTACTTTAAATATGTTAAGTGTAACAGATGTATTAAGTCCTAGACTTAATCTTCCCTTAACCCTAAATCCAATTTACTTTTTAATATTAGACTTTTTAATTTTATTTATAATTATGAAAAAATTAAAAAAAGAACCATATATTCTTCAACAAAGAGTAATAGAGTATTTTAAAAGTATGAATAACTTATTTTTATTCTTAGCGTTATTATATTCAAGTTCATTTTTAACAATTGTTGTTAATATGATTACAAATATGTTTCTAGTATATTTATTAAGACCAATGACAGCTGATCCTTCTCATAATGGTGTAGAAGAACATTTTAGTAAATATCATTATAATAATAAATCTTATAATAGTTTAGAAGAAGTAAGAGATGAATATAAAAAGTTAGAAAATGAAGTAGAAGTAGAAATACCAGGTTTAGAAGTTGAAATAAAAGATAAACAAAAAGATAAAATACGAAAAATAAAGAACTATGCTTTACCAATTATAATTTTGGGTTTATTCCTAGTTGGTGTAGTTTTTAGTTGTGTAGAATTCTTAAAAACATTTGAAAGAGGAGAATATCACTACTATGATGTAACTTTAAATAATGAACAAATATTTATTTATTATGAAGAAGAATATTATAATGTTGTTATACCAGTAGTATATACTCAAAAAGAAAACAAAAATTTTTATACAAGTCAAAATCCAAATGATTCAAAAAATGAAATAGATATCCAAGAAAAATATATTTTAGATTTAAAAGAATATGAGTGCTACAACAATGATAAAGGAGAAAATGTTAAAGTAAGTTGTGGCCATGAGGCTTTATCGGAAACTAAAAAAGAAATAAAATTAATTAAAAATGAAATGACTATTACATATCAAGATAAAATAATATATGAGGGTCTTTATAAAAAAGATGTTACTGATTATTTAAAAGAACCTGGTAAATATACTTTTGAAATAAAAAATAAAAGAGATAAGATCTCTTCTAATATTAAATTTGTTATTAATATAAAAGAAAAGATAGTAGAAGAATAATCTACTATCTTTTAATATTATTGATAATAAATAACTATTGGATTACCTTTACCAGTTGTTTGAATATTTTTATCTATATAATAATTACTATAATCTTCAGGGTCATATAATAAATCACATTCACCTTCTTTAGAAGATTTAGTATGTATACCATTACTTAATAATTCTTTTGTATTACCATTAGGAAAAGTATAAGTAATACAATAAGCCATTATTTTATGACCATTAATTTCTGCTTTTTTATCAATTAACATATAAGGAATATTTTTTACTAAAATTCCTTTTTTTAATAATTTACGAACTCTTAATAATTTGATTAAATTTTTTATTGTCATAATTATTCCAAATAAGAATAAAATACTAGGAATTAATAAAAGAAAGAACTGGTCATTTGCTTTATCTATCTCAAAACTAGAAATAGCAGATTTAGGATTATCTTTCTTATAATAAATAGTCATATCATAATTATTTTTATCATCTTTATTTGCATTAGTAATTAAAGAATATTCTTTACTATCAACTATATAATAAAACTTAATACGATATACTTCATTAGTCGAATAATAATAAAAATCACTATTATGTGCTTCAACCCTTTCAGTATATAAAACCTCTTTTATTTTGGCTGGAAATATTGCTAGACCTACAACAATTAAAGAAATTAGTCCAATAAATAAAATTAAATTACTTATAGAAAAAGAACCTTTTAAGTTTTTAGAATTAACCTTATACATATCATCACCTAAAACTTGTTTTCTGGATTGTAAGAGGTATTATAATCAAAACTATTGTTAAATTGTTGTGTTTGTTCAAAGTAGACTATGTTCGGATTACCAGAGCCAGTAGTAGTAATTTCTAAGTCTAAAAAATAATTTTCATAATTATTAGGATCATATAATAAATCACATTTACCATCATGATCATACAATATATGGTCGTTTGCTGGCTCACTAACTATATTTTTAGTCGTTCCATTAGGAAAAGTAAACATAATAGAAAAACATTTTAAAACTCTATTATTTACAGTAACATTAGAATCAATAATTTGATAAGGAATACCTTTTACTAAAATTCCGTTACTTGCTAAAATCTTAAGTGATTTTGATTTTTTAAAATATGACTTTATAAATACAGCACCTATAACAACAAAGATAAGGGGAATTAATAAGAATATTAAAAATATCCAAGTAGAGCTATCTTCAAAGTCAGTCATACATTTAGATGGATTATTTGAATCATAATGAACAATACCCTCTCCGCTTTTAATATTACTAGAAACATTACTATCACAAATATACTCTTTATCATCAACTTCATAGTGATATATTGGCGAATAAGTAATACTATCATCATCATTATCATAATGTTCTTCCCACTCGATATACGTAGCCTTAACAGAAGAATCCAAAGAATTTTTTTTGATAATTGAACTACTTACAATACTACCAAATAAAAGTAAAAATAATAATCCAAAACTAAGAAAAACCATTCCAAAAATTTTATTAAATTTTATTTTTTTAAAATTAACGTTATAAACCATAACAACACCTCTATTATAATTATAAATAAAATTATTAGAATTTAAAATAAATAAAATATAATCATATAAAAAATATAGACAAAAATATAGATTTATGGTATTATAAACCTCACTAAAGGGGATTAGTTCTGGTTAATATTAAAATATTTTATAAGTTATTTAATCGAACAAGGCTTTTAAGAACTAAAATCTCTAAAAGTCTTTTTTAATCCAAAATAGAGAAGGAGAAATAGATATGTCAGACAAAAAAGAAATTATTGTAGATGCAGTTGTTGAACCAACAAGTACAGAAGTTATGGTTCCTGCAAGAACAGTTACAAATTCAACTGGGCAAGAAATTGTAACATATGGAGAAAAAGGAGAAATACTTAGCTGTCAATTTGGAAGAGTAGATTTTAATACTCCAGCTACTATTTTAAGTTATTGTGATGATGTTAAAGATGAAATTAGTGCAATTTTAGATAGTACAGCTCAAATGGCTTTAGATAGTCAAGAAGTACAAGTTGATGAAAAAATGCTAGCTAACATTACTTCATTTGAAGAAAGTTTAGATGAAAGTGAAAAACAAAAACAAAAAGAAGCTAATCAACCAGCAATTATTAAAGGAATTAAAGGTATTTTAGCAACACTTGGTGTTAAGAGATTTGAAGAAAAATCAGAAGAAGAAACAACATATAAAGGACGTTATGAAAAATACTGCGAAGGATTAGAAGAAGTATCAGCAGCAGTAGAAAGTCAAAAACAAGGAGCATTAAATGATATTAACTTAAGAAATGCTATTGTTAGTGAATTAACACCATATATTGAAATATTAGAAGAAATGATCAAGGTTGGGGAAATTGATAAAGATACTTTCGATGCAACAATCGAAGCATTAAAAGCATTACCTCAAACTCAAGATACAGAATATGAAGTACAATATAAAACACAATTATCAGAAGTATTTAATGGTAAATTAGATAAATTAAGAACTGCATTAGTAGCATTAAAAACACAAGTACAAACTTATAGATTACAAAATGGTACTGATATGCAAAACGTAATGGAAGCTACTACTTATATTTCAGATGTAGCGCCAATATTAAAAGCTCAAGGTAGTGTAATGGTATTTAATCGTCAACAAGAAAATAGATTAAGAACATTAGCTCAATTAAATGAAGCAGCAAATGTTGCTATGACTAATAATGCTAGAGACCTAGAACAAAATATTCAAGCTGCTGCAGAATTAGGTCTTAATAGTGGAATTACAGTTGAAATATTAAAATCAATCGAAGGAACTGTTAGAAGAGGAATTACTATTTCTCAAAACTTCCGTCAACAAAAACAACAAAAGATAGCTCAAAATAAACAAGCTTTAACACAATTATCTTCAGCTTTAGACAGTGCATCACAAGAATTATTACAATTAGCAGATGATGCAACTGTAAGAGAAGAATTATTAAAAGGTTCAAATACATCTAGTTACAGAGTACCTCAAAAACGTCTTGGTACTAGAACTACAAAAAAAGGTAGAAAATAATGGAATTAAAAGAAGTACAAATATCAGAAATAAAAAATTTAAAACTGATATATGTCTTCACAACAGATAGTATTTTTAAAAATGAATCTAATAAATATGTAGGAGCAAAAGTAGTATTTGATAAAAATAAAACTTTTTCTCTAGATTATAAAGATAAACACTTTTCTATGTTTATTAAAAGAATTTTAGAAAGATATCATAAAGAAAAAGACAAAAGAAAAATCATTTTATTAGGTGGATTAACAAAAAAACTAGTAAGTGATTCTTCTTTTGCTGTTTTAGATAAAACTGAAATAAAAGGTACACAAGAAGTTGGATTACCATCATATAACACTAGTGATAATGAAATTAAGAAATATGATAGTTTCTTAAAAGAAGTAATTGGAATGATTCTTACTATATATAAAAATTATGAAGTTTTAAATATTTCTAGTATTAAAGGTTTCAATAATAAGTATATAGTTACATATCATATTGGACCAGTGGAAAAACAAATTCCAATTATCATATCAAGAGTAGATAAAGATACTATTGAGTTTAGATTAAGTCGTGTCGATGGTAGTAAAGTACCAGTTTCTGGAACAATTACAAGTGATGGTGGCTTAGTAAATATTAATTGGCAATCAAATGATGAAAAAGTAAAAGCAAGTATTACTTATGATGCTTTAGAAAATACTGTAGAAAGAAAAGTAACTTCAGATGATGAAACAATAATTTATGATGAAAGTAAAGATACTATATTAGAAGAAGATATATCATTAATAAATTTTTATTTCACTTTAAGTGGTATACCAGTTCCTAGTCATATTTTAAAAACAAGTGATAATTCATTCCTACTTGCCGATGAAATCACTTTATCAGAAGATGATAAAGAATTATTATATGCAAATACTGGTGCTGTTATAAATGTGTTAGATAATGAAGTTAATATAAAATATCGTGTAAAAAATTGTTTCAGTAAATATAATAATCAAATTAATGCTGTTTTAGATGAAGAAACAGAAGAAATTACTTTTAGAAAGATAAAAGTAGATGATAAACAAGGAATTTTAATAGAACATAAGTCAAGTTCTGCTGGTTCTAATGATAGATATACATATGAAGTATTAGAACTAAGTGAAGAAGTTGATATGAGAAATATATTTAATGTCGAAAGAAGATATGCTGTTGATAAGGAATTAAGAACTCTAGAAACAGCAAAACAATATATAAGACAATATGAAGGGGGTAAAAAATAATGGGATTATTTGATAATAAGACACCTATAGAAAAAGCCGTTAAAGAAATATGTAGTAATAATGCATATCAATACGGGACAGAACTAGCTGCAATTAATTTCACTCCATATGTTTATATATTTAAAGATGAAGATCTTTTAGCTGAAGTATTATATAAATTTTCAAGAGCAGGAGTAGATGTATCAGTTCATTTAGATTATGTTTCAGATATGTTTTCATCTTTGTGTATAGAAAATGCGCCAGAAGAAAAGAAAATATTTAAAGGGATGTTAGATTTATATTTAAAGAATCCTGAAATATTTTTAATAGATAAAAGTTTTTTCAAAGTAGTAAATGCATTTGATGATAAAAAAATAGTTTTAGAATATTTTAGATATTTAAGTAAAAATGAAAATATTTTAGAAAATACAAGTAATGCAAATCTTGCTAAAATAACTAAATTTATTATTGAAGCAAGACAATACTTTGTAGATGATAGAGCACTTTTATCAGCTGTAATTTCATTAGTAGATAATTTTGATCCAGTACTATTAAAATATGGTGATAATGCTGATGTAGAAAAAATTATTGAAGCTAAATTAATGGAAGCTAAAAAAGCAAATGGTATTTATAATATCGACCAAGGTGCATTAGCAGAAATGGATACAAAGCTAGATACTATTTTAAATGCTAGTAGATTATTAGAAACACTAATTCAAACTGCAGAGCAACAAAGTAATATTCTTAGAGAAGATTTAAAAAATAGTAAAAGTGAATTAACACAAGCAAAAATTAAAGAACTAGCTGAGTTGCAAAAGAAAGCTAATAAAATATTAAAAGATTTTAATGCTAATTACTTAGAATTAATATCACAACAACGTGAGTCTCTAGTTAGTGAAAGAGATTCCTTAATGGCTGAAGTAAATAGAGAAGTTGAAAAAGCAAAAACTGAACTATTAAGTATAGCTGATGGGGTAGGAAAAAGAATTACAATTGAATTGGGTAGAATTACAAATGGTGGTAATGAAGCAGTAAGAAGATTACAAGAGTTTGTTGAAAGTAATGATGATATTAAAAAGTTACTTAGTGAAGCAAAATCTAATGATGACTTTTTAACTCGTCTTGCTCAAATTGAAAAGCTAACTGGTAAGATTCCTGGAGTATCAAAAGACGAAGAAGTAACTGCCGGAAGTGTAGTAATACCAAAATCAACAGAAGTATTTGTTCCAGGTATTATAATTCCTGGTGAAGAAAGAGTTGTTGATCCTAGAGTATGTTATTTCTTTGATAAGAATATACCATTTAGAGATAGATTTGCTGAATTAATGGCATTAAAAGAAAAAGATATGAAAGAAAATGGAAGTATTTATCATGAATCTTTTGATGATAGTGCTAAATTATTAATGGTAGGAAAAACACCATATTTAATTGGTCCATCTGGTTGTGGTAAGACTTATGCAATAGAAGAACAAATGGCAAAATTATTTGGATTAAAAGTAGTAACAGATAGTTATATTACTTTCGAACAATCAGTGCTTGGATATACTAATAGTGGTAATGGTGCTTATGTACCAAGTAACTTCTATAGATGTTATAAATATGGAGATATTTATTTCCTAGATGAAATTGATAATGGTATTGCCAATGCAACAATTATTTTAAATAAATTTATGGGAAGTAGTAAAAATTCATTTACATTCCCAGATGGTGTTACAATTCAAAAACATCCAAACTTTAGAATTGTAACTGCAGGTAACACAAAAGGTGCTGGTAGAACTCTAGCATATAATACACGTCAAAAACTTGATGAAGCAACAATGCAACGTATGATACCAGTAGAATTTGGTTACGATAATAGAATTGAACAAATTATTTTAAAAGATTATCCAGGATGGTATGACTTTGCTGTTAACTTTAGAAAAGCTGTTGAAAGAGTACCAAGTGATAGTGGGGAAGAAGTAAACTCAATTGGTATATTTACAACAAGAGATGCTGAATCAGTAAGAACATATTTAGATGATGGTGTATTTGATGATCGTAAAATCATGGAATATGAAATAGTTCAAACTAAAGATCAAGACTATTTAGCAAAAATTGGTAAGAGCATGCAAGAACAAAGAAGTAGTGGTGAATTTAAAACTCGTGAGGGTGGAGCATTACTAGACTTATTTGAAGAAGTATGTGAAGAAAAGAAAGCTAAAGTAAGATGCAAGAAGATGTAATTGTAGAAAATGGCAAAACTATATATAATTTAAGATTTGCCAATCTTACAGATTTGCACGATTATCTAGCCCAAAATCCCCGAGTAAACAGAAGGGTATTTGAAAGACAAGCAAGTCTAAATCCAGATTTTACTTTCTATGGAGAATCACTTGAAGATTCAATAGAGTATTGTATAAGTGGATATCGCGATGGTTTTGAAAACTTTTTAGTTGCTAATGATAAATTAAAAGAAACTACTAAAGAATTGTCTGACAATCGCGTTCTAACAAGAACTATGTATGGTGGTATGCCTTTATCTGCATTAGTTGCAGCTGGTGTACCAGATTGTATGTTAAGATATGATCGTGATACTAAATCAACAGTTAGAAACATTTATTTTAACCTAGCGTATCCTGCTTATACTTCTACTAGTAGAATTATAAATAGAGGCCTTGCTACACTATATATAATTCAAGCTTTAGAAGCAAAAGGTGAAATGATTAATTTTAAAGCATTTGAATTATCAGAATGTTCAGATGAAATAGTAAATATAGAAATTAATCTAAAAAAACCGGGTGATTTGTTTTTAGACATTGAAAAATGTTATTTCCCTATTAAAGGAAAAGAATTTTTAAGAAGAGTTTTATTTAGAGTATTAGAATCATCAAATGTTACTGAACCATATTGGGGAGAAGGATATGGTTCACCAGTAAATGAAGATGGAATCAGAGATTTCTTTAAGATTTCATCTAAAGACTTAGTTATCTCATACCCATCAGAAATGGGAATAGATGGTGATAATATTTATGATGATACTATTACTTTGATAGAAAGACTAGGTTTAGAAAGTGAATTTAACATTCCTAAAATAAAAGAATTAAAATATAGAGAATCAGGAAGAAACTATTAATACACCGAAAGGTGTATTTTTATTTTAAATATGATATATTATTAATATAGAAGAGATGTGGAAGTATGAAGAATAGAAAAGATAAAAGCTTTAAAAAAAATAGTTTTATGCAAGGTGCTTTTATTGCAACTTTTGGAATAATTTTATGTAAGATAATTGGTATATTATATGTAATACCTTTCTACGCTATTATAGGTGAACAAGGTGGAGCTTTATATGGATATGCGTATAATATATATTCTATATTCTTAGGTATATCAACAGCAGGAATACCTCTTGCTATGAGTAAGTTAATAAGTGAATATCATACAATGGGATATATTAAGACTAAAGAAAGAGCATTTAGACTTGGAAAAAAAGTATTAAATGTCATGGGAATTATTTCTTTTATATTATTAATGATTTTTGCAAGACCACTCGCAACCATGATAATAGGTAATACACTTGGTGGTAATACTATTGAAGATGTAGAATTTGTAATTAGGATTATTTCTCTTTCAGTATTAGTTGTACCAATTATGAGTGTTTATCGTGGATATTTTCAAGGACATAAGATAATAACACCAACATCAGTATCACAAGTCCTAGAACAATTAATAAGAGTCTTTATAATTATTGTTGGTAGTTTCTTAGGTATGAAAGTATTTAATTTATCTTTAAGAAATACAGTAGGTATAGCTGTTTTTTCAGCAACTATAGGTGCGATATGTTCTTACTTATATTTAAAGTTTGTTGTTAAGAAAAATAAAAAAGTATTTTTAGAAACAGAACAAAAAGTAAAAGAAAGTAAAATAACTAACAAAGAAATAGTATTAAAACTATTAGGATATGCATTCCCTTTTATCATGATTGATATATTTAGATCTTTATATAATTCTATTGATATATTTATGTTAATAAATACTTTAGTTAATAACTTGGGCTATACTAAACAAGCAGCAGAATCTATAATGAGTGTTATTTCAACTTGGGGATTAAAAATAAATCAAATTATTATATCTATATCAACAGGTATAATGATAAGTTTAATTCCTAATTTAACTAGTAGTATTGTAAAAGAAGATCTAGTTGATGTTAGAAAAAAGATAAATCAATCCCTACAAATAATACTTTATTTAACAATACCTATGGCTATAGGTTTAAGTATTTTATCAACTAATGTATGGAATGTATTCTATGGAGTAAGTGAATATGGACCAAAAGTATATGCATTATATGTTTTTGTATCTGTAGCAACTGTTTTATTTACATCAAGTATTACAACAACTCAAATATTAAAAGATTATAAAATGACTTTTATTGCTTTAATAATAGGCTTTTTAGTTAAATTATCTTTAAATGTTCCATTATTATATGGATTCCATAAAATGGGATTACCAGCTTATTACGGTTCAATTATGGCAACTATTATTGGTTTCTTAACATGTACAACTATGTGCTTAATATTCTTACATAAAAAATATAAAGTAGATTATGAAGAAACTTTAAAAAGATTTATTAATATCTTAGGTGCAGTTATTGTAATGACAATTGTATTATTAACTTTAAAAGTAATTTTCCCAATAGTATCAACAAGTAAATTAATTAATATTATAATAATTGTAATTTATGCTTTACTAGGTGGTATAATATATTTAGGTATAACAATTAAAAATAAAACATTACAAAAAATATTTGGTGATGAGATTATTTCTAAAATAAAAAGAAAATTGATAAAGAAAGGAAGAGCATAATGGAATTTACAACTTTAACTGAAAAAGAATTTATAAAATTTTCTGATAAACATCCTCAAAGTTCTTTTCTACAAACAATAGAACTTGCTAATTTAAAAAAAGAACTTGGTAGTATTCCACATATAGTAGGAATAAAAGAAAACAAAAAGGTTTTAGCCGCAACAATTATCTTAGAAGAAAAATCAATCTTAGGATATAAAACTTTTTATGCACCACGTGGATTCTTAATAGATTATGATAATTATGAACTATTAAAGTTTTTTACAGAAGAACTAATAAAATTTGTAAAACAAAGAAAAGGATTTAGAATAACAATAGATCCAAATGTTGTATATAGAGTAAGATCTAGTGAAGGTGATATTCTAGATGATGATAAGAATCGAAATGACACTATTATCGATAATTTAAAGAAACTAGGATATCAACATTATGGTTTTAATATCTATCCAGAAACTATACAAGTAAGATGGGAATATCGATTAAAATTAGATGAAGACTATGAAACAAAAAAATCTAAATTTTCTAAAAGTACAAGAAAAAATATAGATGCTTGTTATAAAAAAGGACTAAAGGTTAGAAAAGGAACTATCGAAGACTTAGATTCAATGACTGAAATATTTGATGCAACATCTCAAAGAAAAGATTTCCAGTCAAAAAGTTTAAACTATTATAAAAAAATGTATCATCATATGAAAGATTTAATGACTATATATATAGCTTATCTTGATCCTGATAACTATTTGAATGATACTAAGTCTTTACTTGATAATGAACTAGAAAATAATAAAAAGATAGAAGAAAAAATGAAAACAAGTATAGTAGGTAGTAAACTTTTAAATCAAAAAGAAACTTCTGATAATCTAATAAATAAATATAAAGAAGAATTAGAAAAAGCCAAAAAATTTAAAGAAGAAAATCCAAATGGTAAAGATATAGGTGCATTATTATCATTAAAATCAGGTAATGAGTACTTAACTTTAACTAGTGGTATGATTGCTGAATATAAGAGTTTTACACCTAAATATGCTATGTATAATGAACATATAAAAGATGCTTATGAAATGAATTATGAATGGATTGATTTCTATGGTATTACAGGTTGCTTTGATAAAGATGATAAATATTATGGTATGTATGAATTTAAAAAGGGGTTTAGTGGAAATGTTGTTGAATTAGTAGGACAATTTGAACTAAAAACAGGATTCATGTATAACATCTATAAGATAGGTAAAAAAATAAAAAGAATAATAAAAAAATAAAGTACAGGTATCTGTACTTTTTATTTTTCTATTAATTTAATATCTTTATATAATTGACTAGTATTATCACTAATAATATATAAATTATTTAATACATAATCTCCATAACGATAGTAATAATTAATTAAATCACTACCATTAGATATTAACTCAGTCATAATTAATTTATTAGAATTAATCTTTTTTATTAAAATATCTTTATCAACTAAATAATTATTAATTACATAAAAATCATAATTATCATTTATATTATTTAAATTATTATTATCAATAATTATTCCTATTTTAGCTTTAGTATTACTATTATTTAGTATTGATAAAATAGTCTTATCAAAACTCTTTAAATATATCTTAATATTAGGATAATTACTAATTAAAGAAAGTAATTGATAAGTATATTCTTCTGTCCTAAATCCTTGATAATCTAAATTTAAAATAAGCATTTTATTACTATTATTATAAATATCTAGTACTTCATTTAAAGTAACAACTCTAGCATTTAACACTTTAGTACCTATATTAAAATGTAATAAATCATTATAAGTATTATTTTCTATATAACCACTACCTTGAGTAGTAAACATTAAACTATCACGATCAGCGATAATAAATACTTCATCTTTTGTATAAGCAACATTTAAACTAATACCATCTATATAATTAGTATTTAAAGATAATGAAATTGCTCCTTTAGTATTAACCAAAGTATTTTTTGTAGATATACCACCTTCTGCGATTAAATACATAATTCACCTCATAAAAATATATGCATAAAAAAAGAATAAATATTATTTATTCTTAATCTTTTTAATCTTTCTAACTGCTTTTCTATAGAATGGAACTAATTTAGTAAATAATACATACATTGTTTTATTAGTAACTAAATCAAATTCACCAATAAATTCTGTATACTCTCCACCAAGTCTACTTTTAAATAGGAATATACCATATTCAGGATCATCTGGTGTAGGATTAAATGCTGTACCAAAGAAATCTATTTTTTCATATCCTTCCTTAACAGCATCTTTAATTATTTCATAATATATTAAATAATTAGCATTTAAATTTCTTAAATAAGTATGATTACCTCCATGCATAGTCCATACTTTATTACCATACTTTGTAGTAATAATAGACGCAAGTGGTAATTTTTTTTCTTTAACTTCATCAAGTTCATTAATAATTTTCTCAATCTTATTAATTTGATTCTTTAATTCTTGTTTTTTATTTTCAGAAGTTAAATTATCACACTCAATACTTAAATTATTTACTTTTTCTTGTTGTTCATTTTTAATCTTTTCTATATCAGCATAAACAATATAAATATCACTATTATTATCTTTATGTAACATTTCATAAAAATTACTATAATAACTCTTACTATAAGGAACAATTCCTTCTCTTTTAGATGTTTCTAACATAGTTTCATAAAAATCATCTATATATTTAACATCATTTTTAAATATTTCTAAATTATATAAATTACCTTTATTTATAACTTTTTTAGTTGTAGAATGTAAATTTTTATAAATACTATCAATTCCTTGAGTTAAATCTAATCTAAAAGTATATCTAGGTTGACTATGTTCAAATCTTTTATTAAAACCTAAATGCTTAAACCCTAATTCTTTTAAATAATCTACTAACCAAAAATTATCTATTCCATCAACTTTTTCTCCGCTCATATTTAAAGATTGTAGTTGGATATCTGGATCTATCTTTACAAATATAGCTTTTTTATCTTTAGCATATTTTCTAATTTGTAAGGTGAATTCTTTTAATAATTCTTTATTTTCATAATCAATAACAAATCCACGTGGAGCATAAAAATAAGAATAACCTAGAGGTAGTTTTTTCTCTAATAATAAACTAACACATAATAAATTACTTTTTTTATCTTCCAGTCCAACATAATGAGGTATTAAACCTTTTTCTTTTTTAGCGAAACTTCCCCAAACATAACTTTGTAGGAAATGACTTTTATTATGATTTTTAACAAATTTATCATATTTTTTCTTATCTATATCAAATACAAACTTCATATCTTTATTCACCTTACCCATATAACAAAAGTATACTTAAATACTTGTTTAAAGTCAAATAAAGACCCTAAAAAAAGACTTGTTTTCCAAGTCTTTATAAAATATAGTTTTCAGTAGTATATTCACGAGAATCATTAGGGTTATTAAAAGAATTCCAAGGACCCCAATTATTACCAAATACAGCATTCTCTAAACGATTAATTCTGTTTTCGATGTTGATTATCCTTCTTTGTATTTCTCTAATTTCTCCACTACAACGACAAGTATTATTCCACATACCTAAATTATTAGGCATTTGATTATTCATAAATCTACCTCTTTTCGTTTTTATTATATGCAAATAATACTAATATGTTATAATAAAATTGGTGATTTTTATGAGACTTAGAAATGTAAAAAACAAACAAGAAATAATGGATAAAGCAACGAATCTAATAACTAATCCAAAAGATTACATAGGAAAATGGAATGAAGTTTTTGGAAATAATAATCCAATTTATATAGAAATAGGTATGGGTAAGGGGGACTTTATCATAGAAAATGCTAAAACATATCCAAATATAAATTTTATAGGTATTGAAAAGTTTGATAGTGTTATTGTCCGTGCTATTGAAAAAGTACCAGAAGATTTAAATAATTTAAAATTAATTAGAATGGATGCCAAAGAAATAGATGAAGTTTTTAAAGAAGAAGTAGAAAGAATCTTCTTAAACTTCTCAGACCCATGGCCAAAGAAAAGACATCACGATAGAAGATTAACTAGTCATATCTTTTTAAAAAAGTATGATAATATCTTTAGAAATGATAAAGTTATCTATCAAAAAACTGATAATAGAGATTTATTTGAATATTCTTTAATTAGTTTATCAACATATGGATATAAACTAGAAGATATCTCTCTTGATTTACATAATTCTAATTATGAGAATATTATTACTACAGAATATGAAAAAAGGTTTGTAGAAAAAGGCAATAATATCTATTACCTTGTCGTAAAAAAATAGTGACTAATAAAGTAAAATAATGTTAAAATAGTAGTATTGATAGAAAAATGTGTTATAATTTTATTAGAGTAGGTGGACTATGAAGAAAATATTCGTTTTACTTGCTTTGGTTTTCCTTATCACTGGATGTAGTGCTACAGAAAAACAAAACTTAGAAACATTAGTGGATGATGTCCTAGCAAGTAATGAGAATTTTACAAATAAAAACTTCTCTGGATATGAATATTACTTACCTAGAGGAGTAATTTTGACAAATAGACTAGGATATAATTCAACCCTAAAATATAAGTCAAATAAAATATATTTATATGTAGATGTAATATCTTATTATCATAAAATAGAAAAGAATTATCATGCGAGTGAAGACCTTTATTTCTCAAAAGAATTAGAAGATGATGAAAAAAGAGGTTACATCAATATAACTAAAACTGAAAATAAAGATGAGTACTATATTGATATAGAATATAACTTTGGAAAGATCGAAGCATATTCCAATAAAGAAAATTTAAATGGTACAGTTATTAATTCACTAAACATACTAAAAACAATAAAGTTTAATGATGCAGTCTTAGATAGTTTGATTGGTGATAATAAAATAGAGTATAAAGAAGAAAAGTTTGATTTATTCGGATCTGAATCAACTGATGACGGATATTTAGATATCATAGATGATAGATATGATAATGATTCAGATGATGACATTTTAGTTGATGAAGATAAAATTGTTATTGAAGCCGAAGAAGAATTAACAAATTATTAGAGGTGAACTTATGGGATTATTAAACAAAGTTAAAAATTTCTTTTTTGAATTTGAAGAAGAAATAGTAGAAGTTGATGAAGAACCAAAAAAAGCAAAAAAGGAAGAACCAGTTGCTAAAAAGATTGAACTTCCTAAAGCAGAGAAAAAAGAAGAAGATGTAGAATATACTTTAGATACTGAAGAAATTGATTTAGAAAAAGATAATAAATTTCCAATGGATTTTGATGAAGATGATTTTAAAGAAGAAAAAATAGAAATGGAAAAAGTAGAAGAAGTTGAAGAAAATTATGAAACACCATCTATTTCTAGACGTAGTGAACGTCGTATTACAACTACTACATATGATGATAGAATCGAAGAAGTATTTGAAGAAGTTGAAGAACAAACAATTAAAAGAGATGAACCAAAATATGACTTTGAACTAGAGTATGGAAAAGAAAAAGAAAGAGAAAGATTAAGTGAACCTCATGGTTTATATGAAGGAAAAAGTGCTAAAAAAGCTTTTACTCCAACACCAATCATTTCACCAATCTATGGTATTTTAGATAAGAACTATAAAAAAGATGATGTTGTTACTAAAAAAGAAATTAGATTAAGTAGTGCACCTAAGAAAATTGATTTAGATTCAGTTAGAGAAAAAGCATATGGTGATTTAACTAGTGATATTTCTCAATCTATGGAAGAAGTAAAAAAGAAAGATTATGAAGAAGATATCGTTGATTACAATGATGATGAAAATCTATTATATGATTTAAATGATAATGACTCACCAGCAGTTAAAAAAGTAACAGTAGGTGATGCTGAAGAATATTTTAACGAATTAGGGTTAGAATATAATGTAGATTATAAAGATGACAGCATGGAACAAACTAAAAGTCCAAAAGAAAGAACAAGAAGATCAGTAGTAGATGAAGAGGACGTAAAAAAAGATACTAAATTAAATGATGAAATCGAAAAAGAAGATTTTGATGAAGAATCAGATGATGGATTAGAAAGTAATTTATTTGATTTAATAGAATCAATGTATGATGAAAAGGAGTAGATATTAGTGGACGTACTTTATCAAGTTTTACCAATTATTATTTATGCTTTATTATCAATTCTATTAGTTGTACTTATCATATTAGGTATTAAATTAATAGATACAGTTAATAAAACAAATGCAGTATTAGATGATATTGAAAAGAAATCAAAATCATTAGATGGAATTTTCTCTACAATCGATAGTGTTACTGATGCAGTATCACTTGTAAGTGATAAATTAGTAGAAGGAGCTGCAGCGTTATTAGGAAAATTATTTAGTCTTAGAAAGAAAAAGAAAGAGGAGGAAGATGAATATGAGTAAAGAAAATAAAAAGAAAAAAGGATTAGGAAAATTTCTTTTAGGAGCTGGTATTGGTGCAACATTAGGTATTTTATTCGCACCTAAATCAGGAAAAGAAACAAGAAAAGAATTAAAAGCTAAATTAGATGAATTAATTGAAAAAGTAAAGAAAATTGATAAAAAAGAATTAGTTGCTGAAATTCAAAATAAAATTGAAGAAATAAAAGAAGAACTAGCTGACTTAGATAAAGAAACTGTTATGGAAATTGCTAAAGAAAAAGCAATTGAAATTAAAGAAAAAGCAGAAGATTTATATGAATTAGCAAAAGCAAAAGCAACTCCAGTTATTGAAGAAGCAGCTGATGAAGTAAGAAAAAAAGCTTTAGCAGTAGTTAAAGATATTGAAAAAAAATTAAAATAGTTTACAAATAATAAAAAATGTAATAAGATAGTAAACATCATTTAATGTTGATGAATAAAAGTAGTTAATATTAGGAATTTAGAGAATTCATGGTTGGTGAAAATGAATCAAAGATATTAATGAAGTTACATATTCTGAATTAAAACGGTTACGCGTTATAGTTTTAAGAGCATAAAGTATTATGAAATAGGGTGGTAACACGGTAACTCGTCCCTATATTTATAGTACTTTTTTTATTGGAGGTTTTATGGAAACACTAAAGAAGATATATAAAAGAAATAAAGAACTAGATCATATCTTTATGGAAAAATATGAAAAAAAAGAACCAATGTATTTTGAAAAGAATTGTATTGAATTCTTAGTGGAATTTGGTGAATTTGTCAATGAAACTAAATGTTTTAAATATTGGTCTATTAAAAAACCAAAAATGGATGATGTCTATGAAGAATTTGCTGATTGTATAACTATGATATTAACAATGTATTATGTCTTAGATTTAGAAATAGATGAACTAACAGAGCATCATAAAAGTGATAATGTATTAGAAGTAATTAACTATATTTATAGTCAAGGTTCTAAGTTAATGAATAAGATTAATGAAGATTTGGTAAAAGATTTATTATCTAATTTATTTTACTTAGCTGAATTACTAAATTTAGATAAAGAAGAAATATATAAAACTTTAACTTATAAACAAGATAAAGTAGAAGAAAGATTAAACAGTGATTATTAGGAGGTTTTTATGAAAATATTTGATGAATTAAAATGGCGTGGGCTTATTAAAGATGTTAGTAGTCCTGATATTGAAGAAAAATTAAATAATGGTGGTATGACATTCTATATTGGTACAGATCCAACTGGAGATAGTATGCATATAGGACATTTCTCATCTTTCTTAATTTCCAAAAGATTAAAAGATGCTGGTCATAATCCAATTCTTTTAGTAGGAGGAGCAACAGGACTTATTGGAGATCCTAAACCAGATGCAGAACGTGCAATGATTACTAAAGAAGAAGTAGAACACAATTTTAACTGCTTAAAAAAGCAAGCAGAAAACATTTTTGGGTTCGAAGTAGTAAATAACTATGATTGGTCAAAAGACTTAAATTTCATAGATTTCTTAAGAGAATATGGTAAATTCTTTAATGTTAATTATATGTTAAATAAAGATATAGTAGCACGTAGACTTGATACAGGTATTACTTATACAGAATTCTCATATATGATTATGCAAGCATTAGATTTTGATTGGTTATATCAAAATAAAAACTGTGTACTACAAGTAGCTGGTCAAGACCAATGGGGAAATATTACCGCTGGTATTGATTTGATTAGAAAAAAACAAGGTAAAGAAGCATATGGATTTACCATGCCACTTTTAACTAAAAAAGATGGAACAAAGTTTGGTAAAACTAATGGTCAAGCAATCTGGTTAGATAGAAATAAAACATCTCCATATGAAATGTACCAATTCTTTGTAAATGTTGAAGATGAAAAAGTAATAGATTATTTAAAATTCCTAACATTCTTATCAAAAGAAGAAATAGAAGAATTAGAAAAGAGTAATAATGAAAATCCACATCTAAGAGAAGCACATAAAAAACTAGCTGAAGAAGTAATAACTTTCCTACATGGACATGAAGCTTATGAAGAAGCAGTTAGAATTACAGAAGCATTATTTAGTGGTAATATAAAAGAGTTAAATGTAAATGAAATAGAAAATGCATTTAAAGATGTTCCAAACTTCGATATAACTGAAGATAAAAATTTAGTAGATTTACTTGTCGAAGCAAAAATCTGTTCAAGTAAAAGAGAAGCAAGAGAATTTGTATCTAATAACTCTATTAGTGTTAATGGAGACAAAGTTAATGATTTAGAATTTATGATAACAAAATCCACAACTCTTGGGGATAAATATATTGTTATTAGACGTGGAAAGAAACAATACTATTTAGTAAAATATGCATAATAAAAAGAACTAGTAAGAGTTAGTTTGTTTAAAATAGACTCTAAAAAAAGAGCATATGAGAAATCATATGCTTTTTAATTTGATAAAATAATAATGAGGAGGAATTATGAGAACAACAAAAAAACATGCAACGTATACT
>SVAL01000012.1 GCA_015059405.1 Bacillota bacterium | reverse complement strand
ATAAGCGTGAGGTCGGAGGTTCAAGTCCCCCCAGGCCCACCATTTAATGCCTCAATAGCTCAGTTGGTTAGAGCACTTGACTGTTAATCAAGGGGTCCTAGGTTCAAGTCCTAGTTGAGGCGCCATTTATGGCCAGTTGGTGAAGCGGCTTAACACACTGCCCTTTCACGGCAGCATTCACGGGTCCGAATCCCGTACTGGTCACCATATGATATTAAACCTCGAATTTCGAGGTTTTTATTTTGTGTTTTTTAAGAAAAGAATATTTGTTCTTTTCTTTTTTTTATTATCATAAATATATAATGTAGTTCTTGTATTTTTAATAACACAATAGTATAATTTAAAGTAGGAGGTAAAGGATAAAATGGAATGGGATTTTTTTTGGTTAGTCATAATTCTCCTTCTAAGTTTTGTCGAAGTTGCAACTGTTAATTTAGTAACAGTATGGTTTATTGCATCAGCTTTAGTATCTTTACTATTAGCATTTTTAAATGTTAACTTTATTGTACAATTCGCAGTATTTGTAATTTTAGGTATTATTTTATTATTAACAACAAGAAATTATCTTGTTGGACTACTAAATAAAAATAAACAAAGAACAAATTTAGATAGAGTAGTTGGCATGGAAGGTGTTGTCACCGAAAAAATTACTAAGCATAATCCTGGAGAAGTAAAAGTAGATGGTAAAAAATGGACAGCAGTTGCATCTAAAACTATTTCTGAAGGAAAAGTGGTTAGAATTAAAGAAATTGAAGGGGTAAAATTAATAGTCGAGGAGGAATAAAATATGGACTTTTTAGTAATTTTATTAATAATAATTATAGTTTTTGTAATTGCTTGTGTAAAAGTAGTACCACAAGCAGAAGCTTATGTTGTAGAAAGAATTGGTTCTTATTATGAAACATGGCACAATGGATTACACATCAAACTACCATTCATTGATCGTGTATCACAAAGAGTAACTTTAAAAGAAGTGGTAAAAGATTTCGTACCACAACCAGTTATCACAAAAGATAACGTAACAATGCAAATCGATACAGTAGTTTATTATCAAATTACTGATCCAAAACTATACACATATGGTGTAGAAAATCCAATTATCGCAATTGAAAATTTAACAGCTACTACATTACGTAACTTAATTGGGGATTTGGAACTAGATGAAACTTTAACATCAAGAGATATCATTAATGCAAAAATGCGTGCTATTCTTGATGAAGCAACAGATCCATGGGGAATTAAAGTAAACCGTGTAGAAGTTAAAAACATCATTCCACCACGTGATATTCAAGAAGCAATGGAAAAACAAATGCGTGCTGAACGTGAAAGACGTGAAAAAATTCTTCAAGCTGAAGGGGAAAAGAAATCAAGTATCCTTATTGCTGAAGGGGAAAAAGAAAGTGCTATCTTAAGAGCAGAAGCATCTCGTGAATCTCAAATTAGAGTAGCTGAAGGGGAAGCTGAAGCATTATTAAAATTAAGACAAGCAGAAGCAGAAGGAATTAGATTATTAAGAGAAGCAAAAGCTGACAAATCAGTTCTTGCATTAAAAAGTTTTGAAGCTTTAACAAATGTAGCTAATGGACAAGCAACAAAAATCATTATTCCATCTGAATTACAAAACATTGCTGCTCTAGCAACAACTGCAGGAGAAATGTTTAAAGATCCAAAAAATGGAAATCATCCACAAGCGTAAAAATAAAAACTAACTTCGGTTAGTTTTTTTATTTGTAAGAGAATAAAAACTATGTTATTATAAAAAGTACATGAAAAAGGAGACGATAAAATGTTATATTTAGGAACAACTGTTGCTAGTTGGATTTTAATGACAATTGCTAGTAAAGCTATTTATAGTCGTTTAAAAGAAGAAGGATATGAATTTATTCCAAAGAAAAAAACAAAAGCCGAAGAAAGACAAGAAAAAGCAAAGGTTATTTTAGTTATGCTTTTGCCAGTGATAAATATTTTATTTTCAGGTTTTGTAACTTTAGCTTTTGATAAGGCATATGAAATAGTAAAAGAGTCTTGGATTAGAGATGGAAAAGCTAAAAAGATAGAAAATAATGAAGAAACTAAAAATGAAGATATAGACATAGATTTAAATTCTAAAGATATGAATAAGACTAGAAAATATTCAGAATTATCTAATGAAGAAAAATTAAGAATATTAGAAGAAGAAAGAAAAAGTCTTTTAAAAGAAAAAGAACCAACTGAACCTTATAATTATAAAGGTGCATATACAAAAAGAAAGCAGGATAAATAATGGGAATAGTATTAGGAATTTATGCAGGAACAACTATTGCAGGATTTTTGATGGAAGCAATTGCATCAAAAGCAATGGATGAAAGATTAGAAAGAGAAGGATATACTTATACTGATAAAGTTGAAAAAGGAACCGCTGAAAAAATCCAAGAGACACTTCAAGTTGGATTAATTATGCTTATCCCAGTTATTAATTTTATATTTGGATGTATAGTTTTCTTTGGAACTAATAGTTTTTATAAAAGTATGCTTGAAGATGGTTTATCAGATGGAAGTATTAGAAGAAAAACAGAAGAAGAAAAAGAAGAACAAAAAATAAAAAAAGAATTAAAGAAAACTAAAACAAAAATAAAAGAAGTAACTAAAGAAGTAGTAATAAATAAACCTTATTCTGAAATGACAAATGAAGAAAAATTAGCTGTTTTAGAAAGAGAAAAATCTTTTCTTCTTAGTATTAACAACAGAGAAGAAACTAAGGCATATAATGATAAAGGTGCATATAAGAAAAATTAAATCAATGAATCTCATTGATTTTTTATTTGTCAAGAAATGTAAAAAGATAAAGATAATAAAAAATTATACCTAGTAAAATCTTTATAATAATAAGATAATTATAATAGGTGATAATATGAATAAAAGAGTAAAAGTATTAACTATTGTTTTAATACTTATATTGATATCTTTAATTATAAAGATGAGTTTTGATGGAAAATCAGAATTTGTATTTGATGGATATGGAGTAAAAGTTAATAAAATTAGTGATGAAAGTATTGATAAGATATTAGATCATACATCAAAAGATAAATTTGAGCAAGGGTATTATCAGTTTCAAGAACCATCTACTATAGAAAACTCTATATCTAAAGAAAAAATGACTAAAATACAAAATCTAATAGATATAGAAAAAGATTATAGTGCTACTATCATTAGAGGTTATGAAATAGATGATTTTATCACAATTAGATATCATATTTCTAATTTAGAAAATAATTCTATTGAAGAGATTATTAATATGTATGAAGAATCATTAATTAATTCGGGATATACTCAAAAAAATGATTTTTATATTAAAGATAATATTGAAATTAATTTTCAAAATAAATGGGACTGTATTATTTTAATAGTAAAGGGGTTGTAAGATATGAGTAATAAGAAAAAGAAAACTTTATTTACTATTTCTATAATTTTATTAGTTATATTAGATGTTGTTTTATTCTGTTTTATTTATTTAAAAGATACCAAAAAAATAAATAAATATGAAAATGAATATTTAGAATTCGAATATACTGGAGATTATACTTTAAAAGATGATAAACACAAAATATCAATTAGTAAACAAGACAAAAGTGGTCAAATAGATATTGTTATCTCTGAACTTTCAAAAGAAGTTATAGAAAGAGATGAAAATATAATAATTAGTGAAGTAAATAATGATTTTGAAAATAATAATAGTACTTTTACACTAAGTTATAGTAATGAAGTTAAAATAAATAATTATGTTGTAAAAAACTTTTTATATATTGATGAAAACAATAATAAACAAATAGATTTAAATTATATAATAGATAATGATAAACTTATCTTAATATCTTATACTAATGTTGATAAATATTTTGATTTGTATATATCTAATGTAATTAATATATTAGAAAGTATAAAAATTAAATAAGATGAATTTCTTCATCTTTTTTTAATATAATAAATTAGGTGATAATATGCTTTTATCAGAGTTACAAAATAAAACTTTAATAAATGTTAATGATGGTAGAAATATTGGAAATATAGTTGATATAAAGATGGATGAAGAAACTGGAAATGTTATTGCGTTAATTATTGAACCAAATAAAAAAGGGTTTAGTTTTTCAAATAAAAATTCTCAAGCAGAAATACGATGGGAGAATATTAAAAAGATTGGTGAAGATGTTATTTTGGTAAGTGCAATGTAATTTACAAATAACATCTTTTTTGATAAAATATGTGTGTTGGTGATATTATGGATAAAATAAAAAAAATAAAACCAAGAAAAGAATATATGATAATTTTAATAATCACTATACTAGGTGTTGTATTAGATCAAATATCTAAAATATTTATTAGATATGAATTTACTAATCTTTCATGTGTAAAATGTTTATCTAGTATATTATCAGTAGGGGGATTATATAATGGATTTAATGTTGTTCCAGAAAAAGGAATAGAAATAATAAAAAACTTCTTTTATATAACAAACGTAAAAAATACTGGTGGAGCTTGGGGAATGTTTTCAGGAAATGTTCCAATTCTTGCTTTAATAAGCGCAACAGTAGTATTAGTATTAATATATTTTTTAAAGGAAGAAAAAAAGTTAAATAAAATATCTATTACTTATTATGGAATTTTATTTGCTGGAATTATAGGTAACTTAATAGATAGATTATTTTTAGGATATGTTACAGATTTTTTTAATTTCTATATATTTGGATATGATTATCCAGTTTTTAATATTGCAGATATACTTATTGTTTTAGGTATTATTTTAATGGTAGTAGATGTAGTAAGAGGTGAGATACATGCATATAAAAAGCGAAAAAGAGAATGTAAGAATTGATCAATATTTAACAGAAGAATTAGATATTAGTCGTAGTAAAGTACAAAAACTAATTAAAGATGAAAAAGTTAGTGTTAATGGAAAAATTATAAGTAATAATTATAAAGTTAAAGTAGATGATGAAATAGATATAGATGATGAATTAGACTTTGAAATTAATATAGAAGCAGAAAACATTCCATTAAATATTATTTATGAAGATGAATATTTACTTATTGTTAATAAAGAAAGTGGAATGGTTGTTCATCCTGCTCCTGGTAATTATTCAGGTACTTTAGTTAATGCCTTAATGGGTAAATTCAATTTATCTAATGATAAGATTAGACCTGGTATTGTACATCGTATTGATAAGGATACTAGTGGATTACTTGTTGTAGCAAAAGATGATAAAACTCATGAATTATTAGGAGATATGATTAAAAACAAAGATGTTGAAAGAATCTATGTTGCTTTAGTTGATGGTGTTATTAAACATGAAACAGGTACTATTGATGCTCCAATTGGAAGAGATCCTAATAATCGTCAAAAAATGAAAGTAACTGATGAAAATAGTAAAGAAGCAAAAACTCACTTTAGAGTTTTAAAAAGATTTAAAGATAAGACATTAATAGAATGTAAATTAGAAACAGGTAGAACTCACCAAATAAGAGTACATATGAATTATATTGGTTTTCCAATCTGTAATGATCCAGTTTATGGTAAAGGTAAAAAAACAACTCCATTTGGTCAAATGTTACATTCTAAGAGTATTAGATTTACACATCCAATTACAAAAAAAGATATATATTTTGAAACAGATGTACCAGATGAATTTAAAGAATATTTAAAAAATATTGAAAATTAATTTATATAGTGAAAAAAAATAATATTTGATATATAATAATTATTGTTATAGGAGGGATAATGTGAACGAATTACTAGATAGAAAAAATGAAATAGCTATGAAATTATTACATTATTTTATAACTGAACAAAACTATAATCCGATTATCCTTCAAGGTGCAGAAGATGAAATCTGGCTTGAAAATCTTCAAGGTGAATATAAGATTATAAGAATTGTTTCAGGACACGTTCACAATAAAGAACAATTAGAATTTGATACTTTTAAAACTAAAAGAGTAGTAAAAAAAATAAAGAGAAAGACTTTTTGTTTTGATATGAAAGTTTTAAGTATTTTTACTGATTTAGGAGATAATGTTAAATTTGAAGAAGAAGATGATATAGATTCAATTTATTTATATGAAACAGAAGATATTAAAAAATATGATTTTGTTAAAGAAGTATTCCCTGATATTGTAAAAAAACTTAAGTTTAGTGAAGAAGGGGTAAAACTATTTATGAAAATAACTTCTGATATTAATAGAAAAAATAAAAAAGAAGCAGAAATCGTAAATGATGTTTTTAAACCAAAAAGACCTATAGTAACAACAGTATTAATTTTTATAAATATAGCAATATTTTTATTAGAATTATTTAATCCTGGGATAGAAGAGTCTTTTGCTGTATGGAATATTGGAATCATAAAATTCAACCAATTCTATCGTTTATTTACAGGGATATTTTTACACGCTAATATCTGGCATTTACTAACAAACATGTATGCATTGTATGTAATTGGTAGTCAACTAGAAGGATTTATTGGGCGTGCTAAATATCTAACTGTTTATATAGTAAGTGGAATTATGGGAAGCTTACTATCTGTTGCACTTCATAGTGGTAATTTCGCAGCTGTTGTAGCTAGTGGTGCAATATTTGGTTTATTAGGTTCTATTTTATATTTTGGATATCACTATCGTGTTTATCTAGGAGAAGTAGTTAAAACTCAAATAATACCAATTATAGTTATAAATTTAATTATTGGTTTTAGTTTCAGCGGAATTGATAACTTTGGACACATTGGTGGATTAATAGGTGGAGTTCTTACTACTATGGCTGTAGGAATAAAACATAAGAGTACAACTTCAGACAGAATAAATGGTATTATTATATCAATCATTATTTTTGTATTTTTATATTACTTAATGATGATGCATAACTTTTAAAAGCTAGAAATAGCTTTTTTTATTGATATGTTAAAAAAAAAGTGTTAAAATGTAAATGAGATGATAGTTGAGGTGATTAGCATGAATGATAGCACAACTACTTTATACAATGTAGAAGAATTTGAAGATAAACTAATTAGAGACACTCTAAATGATGTTTATATGGCACTTGAAGAAAGAGGATATAATCCAATCAATCAATTAATTGGTTATATTATGAGTGGAGATCCTGGATATATTTCTTCACATAAAGATGCTAGAAAAAGAATAACTACTTTAGAAAGAAACAAAATTGTAGAAGTTCTATTAAAAGACTACATGAACAATAATAAATAAATGAGATATTTAGGATTAGATTTAGGTAGTAGAACTCTTGGAATGGCAGTAAGTGATGCTCTCGGTATGATTGCTTCTAGTTATAAAATAGTAAGACATAACGAAGAATATGATCGCTTGTTAGATGAGGTTCAAGCTACTGTAGAAGAAAAAAAGATAGAAGCTATAGTTTTAGGATTACCAAAGAATATGAATAATACTATTGGTCCTAAAGGTGAATTATCATTTCAATTTAAAGAAAAGTTAGAAAATAAGTTAGGTATTCCTGTTTTTTTAGAAGATGAAAGATTAACTACTAAACAAGCAGAAAACTTACTTATTAATAACGATACATCTAGAAAAAAAAGAAAAAAAGTTATAGACAGTATGGCAGCAACAATAATTTTGCAATCATACTTAGATAAGAATAAATAAAGGAGAAAGAAAAATATGGAAAATAACACATTTAAAGTAATTAATGAAGAAGGAAGAGAAATCGTTTGTGATATTCTATTTACATTTGATTCAGAAGAAACAAATAAAAGTTATATAGTATATACAGACAACAGCAAAGATGAAGCTGGAAATATTCAAGTTTTTGCATCAATCTATGATCCAAAACAAGAAAGTCCAAAACTAGAACCAATCGAAACAGAACAAGAATGGAAAATTATTGAAACTATTCTTAATACATTACAAGAAGAAATTAAGAAAAAAGCAACAACTAATACAGAAGAAGGGAATAACGAGCAATAAAAACTGCTCGTTATTTATTCAAAGTATGAAAACATTAAGAAACATTGCTATGATTCTTTTTTTTCTAATAGCAGCTTTAATAATAACAGTATGTTGTATATATAATTATCAATTAAAACCAGTAGATAAAGAAGCAAAAGAAGAAATAACTATTGTTATACCTAGTGGTTCATCTGTTAAAAAAATTGGAGAAATATTAGAAGAAAAAGAACTTATTAAAAGTTCTCAGTTCTTTTATATTTATTGTAAATTATATAAAGTTAATGATATGAAAGCTACTACTTATACTTTAACTAAAGCCATGTCTTTAGAAGATATTGTAGAAACTTTAAGAAATGGTAATTCATATAATGCTGGTGAAATAACAATTAGATTTGTTGAAGGTATAAATATGCGAAATATTGCAGCCACAATCAATAATAATACTAATAATAAATATGAAGACGTATTAAAACTAGCAAGTGATGAAAAATACTTAGATGAATTAATTGCTAAATATTGGTTCTTAACAGAAGATATTAAAAATAAAGAATTATATTATCCGTTAGAAGGATATTTATTCCCAGATACATATAAATTTACTGGAAGAGATGTTACAATAAAAGAAATATTTACTAAAATGCTTGATAGAACTAAGCAAATATTAGATAAATATAAAAACGAGATAGAAAACTCTAAATATAGTGTTCATGAAATAATAACACTTGCATCTGTTATTGAAAAAGAAGGTAAAACATGGGATTTTGTTAATATATCAACTGTTTTTCATAATAGATTAAATAGAAAAATTAAATTAGAAAGCTGTGCAACTACTTATTATGGAATGGGTCTTGACTTTAATTCAACTGGAATAGCAAACAGTGAAATGATTGCTAATGTTAATCCATACAATACATATAAAGTTGATTTTCCAATTGGACCTATATCATCACCAAGTGAAAAAGCAATAATCGCAGCTTTAAATCCAACTAATAGTAAAATATTATACTTCCTATCAGATAATGAAGGAAATACATATTTCTTTGAAACAGCAGCAGAACACGCAAAAAAGAAACAAGAATTAATCGCAGCTGGTAAATGGAATAGATAAAGGAGTAAGAAAATAATGGTAGATAATGCATACTCGATGTTAAGAGAACTAAAAGAATATGCCAAAGAAAATGACGTTCCAATAATGCAAGATGAAGGAATAGACTTCCTAACAACATTTGTTATTAAACATCAAATCACAAATGTTCTTGAAATCGGAACAGCCATCGGATTTTCTGCTATTTCTATGGCACTAGCTAATCCTAAGTTAAAAGTAACTAGTATTGAAAGAGATGAAGCTAGATATTTAGAGGCAGTTAAAAATATTAAAAAATTTGATTTAGAAGATAGAATTACTTTATTATTTAATGATGCTCTAGAAGTTAAATTAGAAGATGAATATGATTTAATTTTTATAGATGCAGCTAAAGGTCAAAATAAAAACTTCTTTGAAAAATTTGAAAAAAGACTTTCAGAAGATGGATTTATCATAACAGATAATATGAAATTTCATGGATATGTTGATAAAGATGAATCTGAAATTAAAAATAGAAATTTAAGAGGTTTAGTAAGAAAAATAAAAGATTATAAAGTATTCTTAGAAGAAAATGAAACTTATAAAACTAAATTCTATGATTTAGGCGATGGAGTTGCAGTAACTAGTAAGAGATAAAACAATAGTTTTATCTTTTTTTGACTTTTTAAATAATTTATGTTAAAATACAAAGCACTTCAAAGAGGGGGATAAAATGACAAATGTTGTTGTTATAAATGAAAATATAAAATTTAGTGAAAAAGAATATTATCATAAAGACTTTCCTAGTTTTGTAAATTGTTATTTACAAAATACTACAACAAAACCAATTTTATTAAAAGGTGAATTTGAAAGTGGTAAAAAAACTATGGTTAGTCAATTAGGGAAAATAATAGGAAAAGAACCAAAAGTATTTGATTTCGCACATTCTTGTATCGATGGTAATCATTATATGGATCAAACTGAAATTGTAAGAGAACTAAGAGAAAGTGAGTTTAGAGGAGACTACATAGTAATTAAAGATTTTGACCAATTAGATACTTATGATACATATCTTTTAATGACTTATTTTTTAAGTATCGAAAATAATAAAAATCCAAAATCTACTATTGTAATAATAGATAACAGCATTAGAAAGTATTTTAGAGATTTAACAGATGTTGTTAGAAGAGGAAGTGCATCTATTACTATTGGAAAAGATCCTATAATAGAAGCAAAAATCCAAAAAGAAAAAGAAGAACAAGAAAAAGCAAAACAAAAAAAGATGAAAGGTGTTAATAATTAACATCTTTTTCTTTGTATGTTATAATAAATATATTCGAGGTGATACTATGAAATTATTACTTATACCTGAAGAATTAAGTAATTTAGAAAGTTATATAGATAGAGGTTGTAATGGAATAATTATTGGTTTAAAAGACTTATCTACTAACTATGATGTTGCATTAGACTTGAATCAAATTAAAATATTAAGAGAAAAATATCCAAGTATTGAAATCTTTATCGCTATGAATAAAAACTTCTTTAATGAAGAATTACCAAAAGTAGAAGAAAGTTTAAAAGAATTAGATAAAATAAATATAAATGGAGTTTTATATTATGATCTATCAGTAGTGTATTTAAGAAATAAGAATAATTTAAAATTAGATTTAGTTTGGAACCAAACTCATATGGTTACTAATTATAATACTTGTAATTACTATAAAAACTTGGGTGTAAATTATGCTTATTTATCTACTGAAATTACTCTAGAAGAAATAAATGAAATTAAAGATAAAACTAATATGAAATTATTTGCTTATGCTTTTGGTTATCCAGTAATGGCCCATACAAGACGTAGTTTATTAACTAATTATTTTTATAATCGTAATAAAAAATATGAAGGAAATATTTGTCATATATATGATAATAATAATAGATTTATATTAAAAGAAGATGAAACAGGTACAACTTTTTTAAATAATGAAATAGTTAATGGAAGTTGTCTTTTAACTGATAGTAATATAGATTATTTAGTCTTTTCTAATTATTTAATAGATGAATCAAAGTCTTTAGAATTAGTATCATTAATAAATGAATATAAAAATACTAAAAATGAAAGAGTTATTGGAGAAATAGAAGAATTAATTGGTGATTATACTAATTTCTTCTTTAAAAAGACAATATTTATGGTGAAGAAAAATGACAAATAAGAAAATAGAATTATTAGCACCAGCTGGGGATTTAGAAAGACTAAAAATAAATTTATTATATGGGGCAGATGCTGTATACTTTGGTGGTAAAAAGTATAGTTTAAGAGCAAATGCTAGTAATTTTGGATTAGAAGAAATAAAAGAAGCTTGTGACTTTGCACATAAGTTAGGTAAAAAAGTATTTTTAACTTTAAATATCGTATTTCATAATGAAGATATTGAAGGGGTAGAAGAATATATTAAACAAGTTGTAGAATGTGGAATTGATGCTTTTATCATAAGTGATCCATTTATTATTAATCATATTGTTACTAATTATCCAAATGTAGAAGCTCATTTAAGTACACAAAATTCAACAACTAATAAAGATACAGTTCTTTTCTTTAAAGAGCAAGGAGTAAAAAGAGTAGTATTAGCAAGAGAAGTATCATTAAACGAAATGAAAGAAATAATAGATGAGACTCAAACTGATATCGAGGTATTTATTCATGGAGCAATGTGTACCTTCTATAGTGGTAGATGTTGTTTGTCAAACTATGTTACTAATCGTGATTCAAATCGTGGAGGATGTGCGCAAATCTGTCGTTTTGCATATAACTTAGAAGAAGATGATAGTAATGATACAAAGTTTACTATGGCAACAAAAGATTTGAATTTATCAAGACATATTAAAGATTTAATCGATATTGGAGTAACTTCTCTAAAAGTAGAAGGAAGAATGCGTTCTTTGTATTATACTGCTACTGTAATTGGTACATATCGTAAAATAATTGACTATTACTATGAAAATAGAGAAGATAAAGAATATTTAGAAGAACAATATCGTATTCTTGATAGAGTGGCTAATCGTGAAACAAGTAGTCATTATTTACTAAAAAAGGCAGATCATACTGACCAATATTATACAGGAAGACAAGAATTATCTAATCAAGACTTTCTAGGATTAATAAAAGGATATGATAAAGATAAAAAGATTCTTACTCTAACCGAAAGAAATTATTTTAAATTAGGGGATATAGTTGAATTATTTACACCAAGTGGTCGTACTTATGCATTTACAATAGATAAAATGTATAATGAAAACATGGAAGAAATAGATACAGCAAGACATCCTGAAGAAATTATTAATATATTAGTAGATATTCCGTTTGAAGTAGAAGAATATTCTATGATGCGTATAAAGGTATAGGTGATTTTATGAATGAAGAAATCTATGAAAAAGTAAAAGAACAAAGACAAAAACAACAAGATTCATTAAGTAAATATGCAACAAGAGATAGTGAAGTAATAAGATTTAATGAGTTTCAAGATGATTATCGTCCACCATTTTGGAGAGATGCTGATAGAATAGTTCATAACTTATCTTATGCTAGATATTCAGATAAAACCCAAGTATTCTCATTTAAAGATAATGATCATGTCTCAAAAAGAATGACACATGTTCAATTAGTAAGTAAAGTAGCAAGAACAATTGGTCGTATGTTAAATCTAAATGAAGATTTAATAGAAGCTGCAGCATTAGGTCATGATATCGGACATACACCACTTGGACATTTAGGAGAAAGAATCTTAAATGATATATCTATGCGTGAATTAGGAGAATTTTTTAAACATAATGTTCAAGGAGTTAGAACATTTATGTATATAGATAAAAATGGTAATGGATCAAATTTATCACTTCAAGTATTAGATGCTGTTTTATGTCATAATGGTGAAATGGTAAGTGGAGAATATCATCCAAAGAAAAAAACAAAAGAAGATTTCTTAAAAGAATATAATGATTCTTACATTGATCCTACTTTAACAAAAAAACTAATTCCAATGACACTAGAAGGATGTGTAGTAAGAATATCAGACATTATTGCCTATATTGGTAGAGATATAGAAGATGCAATTATGATTGGTGTATTTTCACGCGATCAAATTCCTAAGCATATAAAACAAGTTTTAGGAGATAATAATCGTGATATCATCGCAACTATTAATAACGATATTATTAATAATAGTTATGGTAAACCATATATTAAATTAAGTGATGATGTATATAAAGCAATTGTTGATTTAAAACAATTTAATTATGATCATATTTATAGTAAAGCTAATACAAAAGAAGAAGAAGATTACTATACTAGAGGATTTAATTTATTATTTGATAAATATTTAGAAGATATTGAATATAATAAAAAAGACAGTGAAATATTTATTGATTTTTTAAATACAAAGAATGATGAATATCTAAATAATACTGTTCCTAAACGTCGAGTTATTGACTTTTTAGCAGGAATGACTGATGAATACTTTATGTCAAAATATCAAGAAATAGATAAATAATAGTGTGTTTCATAGTCTTTTCCTTGACAAAAAGTCAAAAATGTAGTATCTTGTTAAAAGTATATTATTAAAAAAGAGGTGCATTAAATTGACAGACAAGAAAATATATGTAACACGTGAAGGTTTAGAAGAATTAAAGAAAGAATTAGACTATTTAATAAATGTAAAACGTCCTGAAAATATTACATCTATTAAAGAAGCACGTGCGCTAGGTGACTTATCAGAAAATGCTGACTATGATGCTGCTAGAAATGAACAAGCAGAATTAGAAGGTCGTATTAAAAAATTAGAAAAAATGCTTGAAAACGTAGAAATTATTGAAAAGATTGATACTGATAAAGTAAGTATTGGTTCAACTGTTTCAATTAAATATGTTGATGATGATGATACTGATGAATATAAAATCGTTGGTAGTCAAGAAGCAGATCCATTTATGAGTAAAATTTCTAATGAAAGTCCAATTGCTAAAGCAATACTTAATAAAAAAGTAGGGGACATCGTGGAAGTAGAAAGTCCAAATGGAGTATACAAAATAGAAATTACTGAAATTAAGTAAGAGAAAAGAGGAAACCTCTTTTTTTTCTTGTATAAGAACTTAAAATACTATATAATATAACTTGTTGGAGGAGATATTATGGCAAAAAAAGCTGAAAATAAAAAAGTAGAAAATAAACAAGAAGTTGTTATAAAAATCGAAGGTCAAGACTGGACTGAAGCTGTTGATAAAGCTTTCGAAGAAAAAAGAAAAGATGTAACAGTTAGCGGATTTAGAAAAGGTAAAGTACCAAGAAATATTTATGAAAAGAATTTTGGTAAAGAAAGTTTATATATGGCTGCAATTGATAATGTAGTTAATGTAGCATATGTTAAAGCTTTAGAAGAATCTAAACTAGTACCAGTTGTACAACCTAAAGTAGATATTAAATCTATTACTGATGAAGGTGTTGAATTTGTATTTACTATTGTTACAAAACCAAGTGTTAATATCAAAAAATATAAAGGTTTAAAAGTTAAGAAAGAAACTGTTAAAGTAACAAAAGAAGAAATTGAACATGAAATGAAACATATCTTAGAAAGATATGGAGAAGTAAGAGTTAAAGAAGAAGGAACTCTTGAAAATGGAAATATCGCTGTTATTGACTTTGAAGGATTTAAAGATGGTGTAGCGTTTGATGGTGGAAAAGGTGAAAACTACGATTTAGAAATCGGAAGTAATACATTTATCCCAGGATTTGAAGAACAATTAGTAGGAATGAAGAAAGAAGAAGAAAGAGAAATTAATGTAACTTTCCCAGAAGAATATCCTGCTGAAAACTTAAAAGGTGCTGCTGTAGTATTCAAAGTAAAACTTCATGAAATTAAAGAAAAAGTAGAAAGAGAATTTGATGAAGAATTATTTGAAGATTTAGCTATGGAAGGTGTTAATTCTAAAGAAGATTTAGAAAAAGAATTAAAACTTAATATCGAAGCACAAAAAGAAATGGATGCTGAAAATAGATATGTAGATACTTTATTAGAAGAAGTAGCTAAAAATGTAGAAGTAGATATTCCAGAAGAAATGGTAGAAGAAGAAGTAGAAAGATTACTTGGTAGATATGAACAACAATTAAAAATGCAAGGTGTATCTTTAGATTTATATTACCAAATCACTAGAACTACTGAAGCAGATTTAAAACAACAATTAGAAAAAGAAGGATATAAAAATGTATTATATAGATTAATGCTAGAAGAAATTGCTAATTTAGAAAAAATAGAAATTAGTGAAGAAGATGCTAATAAACAAGCAGAAGAATTAGCTGGTAAATATAATATGGCAAAAGACGAATTCTTAAAAGCATTTGGTGGAATTGAAATGATTCAATATGATATGGAAATTCGTAAAGTTGTAGACTTCTTAAAAGAAGAAAATAAATAATAATAATAAAAGTCTTTTATAGACTTTTTTTTTATGGATAATTATGCTAAAATGAAATAAGATAGAGGGTGTTGAGAAATGGATAATAATACAAAACCAGAAGTAAAAGAACCAGTTAAAAATGAAACAGTTAAAAAGCCGGCAGTGGCTAAAAAAACAAATACTGCACCAAAACAACCGCTTGATAAACAAGATGCACTTTGTTATGCAGGAGCTGTATTTTTTCTTATAATGGCTTTTTTACCAACAATTTTAAGAAGCTTAGATCCTACATATGAAGAAGGAGGAAGAGTTGAAGATACTCCAGTAGAGATAAAAAAAGTAAATAAACTGTTAAGTTGTAATGCACACTTTAAAGAAACAGGTTTTATTTATACAGTAGAAGTAACAAGTAAATATACTGATAGTCAGGTTCAACATACACAACTAAAATATGTTATACAACTAGATACTGCAAGTGGATTAACATTTGAAGATGTTGCTATTCCTGAATATGATAATATTTCATCTATTGAATCAAAGGGTATTAAAACACAAAAAGATATAGACCAATTTATAGTAGAAATAGATTATCGATTAGATGAAAGTCTAAGAGATAATGAATTTTTAGAAAAACATAGTAAAATGATAACTATTCAAAGACAAAATTATCAAGATGAAAGTTTCCAATGTGTCATAACGGAGGGATCAAATGAAAATAACTAATAATATTAATGGATTTATCTTTCGTGGTTATGATATTAGAGGTAAATATCCTGAAGATTTAAATGAAGATGTAGCATATACTATTGGTAAAAGTTATGGAACATATATAAAAAAATTTAACCAAACTAAATGTGTTATTGGTCATGATAATAGATATTCCAATATGGAATTAACTAAAGCTTTAGTAACAGGTGTTTTAGATACAGGAATTGATGTTGTATATTTAGATTTAGTTACAACTCCAATGTATTACTATACCCAAATCAAACTAGGAATTCCTGCTGGTGTTATGGTAACAGCAAGTCATAATCCTAAAGATGAAAATGGTTTTAAATTTTCTTTTGATGAAAGAGGAAATGCCAAAGGTGAAATGATTGAAGAATTTCGTGATTTTACTTTAGAAGGAAATTATGATGAAGGACTAGGAACTTTAAGTAGTTATGATATTAAAGATGAGTATTTTGAATTATTTAAAAATAGTCTAGATTTTGGTTCAAGAAGATTAAAAGTTGTTTTAGATCCTGGTAATGGAACTACAACATGTATATTAAAAGAATTATATGAACAATTTCCAATTGATATAGATATTATTTGCGGTGAAAGTGATCCAACATTTCCTAATCATCACCCAGATCCATGTGTTGAAAAAAACCTTGATTTATTAAAAGAAAGAGTTATAGACACAAAAGCTGATTTAGGTTTAGGGTTTGATGGTGATGGAGATAGAGTAGGAATCGTTGATGAAAAAGGTAACTATATCGCAACTGATAAGTATATGGTTATTATTATTAGAGATTTATTTAATAAAGTAGAAAATAAAAAATTCTTATATGATGTTAAATGCTCTAAAATAGTAGAAGACGAAATAAGACGCTTAGGCGGAGAAAGTATCTGTTATCGTACAGGTAATTCTTATACCAAAGCAAAAGTAAAAGAAGAAAACCTACCATTCGGAGGAGAGTTATCTGGACATGTTTATTTTAGAGATAAATTTCCAGGATTTGATTCAGGATTATATGCAGGTTTAAGATTATTAGAATTACTAAGTAAAACTGATAAAAAAACAAGTGAATTGTTAGATGGTATTACTAATTATTATTCAACAGAAGAAATAAAAGTATCTTCACCAGATAAAATAAAATTTAGTGTAGTAGAAAAAGTAATAGAATATTGTAAAGAAAAAAATTATAATATTAATACTATAGATGGTGTAAGAGCAACTTTCCCAGATGGATGGGCTTTAGTTAGATGTAGTAATACAGGTCCTAATATAACTGTTAGATTTGAAGCAGTATCTAAGGAAAGATTAGATGAAATTCAAAAAGAATTTATGGAATTAATAGAAAAATATAACGAAGAATAAAGGATGTAAAAATATGAAGAAGTATGTAGTGTTATTTATAATGATGATTGGTTTATGTATTCCACATTTTGTATCAGCAGATGCTATAAGTGTATGGAGTGATCTTTCTAGTGAAGGAACAGTAAAAGAAGGATCAGTTATTACATATCAAGTATCAGGATATGCATTATATAATGCAAATGGTAATCATAGTGATTTAAATGGTACGGTTACTTATGATTCAACTCAATTAAAAGTCAACAAAATATATGTTGAAACAAGTTCTTGTTATTATGATGAATGTGGAGATTCAAATAACACAACAACAACTAATACTAAATTAAACATTACAAAAAATTCTGCAGGAACAATTAAATATACACTTACAACTGATGCACAAACAATTGTTAATGCTAAAGTATATGTATTATTTGAAATAAAATCTATGCCAAGTGAGGATACTATTAAAGTTAGATTTATCCCAGATGATAAAACTGTATTAGATGGAGAAAGTTATCTTGAAGAGGAATTGTTTATAGAAGAAAATGGCGATGAATCAGGTGCTTCAGAAGATGACAATTATGATAATGGATATGAAGAAGATTTAAATGATGAAACATATGAAGAACCAGAAGAAAAAGATGAAGTAGCAAACAATGATGCTACAGATGAGGATGGGAAAAAAACTAATACAAATAATAAAAAAGTTGAAAAAGACAACACATTCCTTTATTTATCGATTGTATCAATTATACTAAATGTAGTATTAATAGTTTTATTAATCGTAAAATCTAAAAAAATAAAACAAATGAAATAATGTAAAATAAAAAAACTAGAAGTAAAATTCTAGTTTTTTGTTTTAAGAAGAAAGGAAAAGTTATGCAGGATTATAAATTGTATAAATATGAATATGCTAAAGATATTTTAGAAACAGAAATAAATATTATTTTAAAAGAATTTGAAAGAAACAATGGTTATTTACCAGTAGAACATGTAAAATCAAGACTAAAAACAGAAACAAGTATTAATAATAAACTTTTAAAAAAAGGCTTGAATCAAAAAGATGAACAAAGTCTAAAAAATATATCTGATATAGTTGGAATAAGAATAGTTGTATCCTTTATAAGTGATGTATATGATTTAGTAAGTGAAATATATAAATCTAAAAATATAAAAATAAAAGAGAAAAAAGATTATATATTAAATCCTAAAGATACAGGTTATACTAGTTATCATTTAAAGGTTGAAGTACCACTTCATTTAAATGGTAAAAAAGAGTATATTCCAGCAGAAATTCAAATAAGAACTGTCGCAATGGATTTTTGGGCGAGTCTTGATCATAAAATAAGATATAAATTTCCTGAACATGTTCCAAAAGAAGTAGAAAAAGAGATAAAAAATTATGCAGAAGATATAAGAAAATTAGATAGAAGAATGTATGAATTAAATAAAATGATTAATAAATATAATAAAAAATTGTAAAATAACTTTACAATTATGTAGGAATAGTCTTGTTGACAAATTAATATTTTATTAGTATATATATTTAAGTGAGGACGTGATTTAATGGCTAAAAATTTAGTAATAGTGGAATCGCCAAGTAAAAGTAGAACAATTGAAAAATATTTAGGTAAAGATTTTAAAGTAGTTTCATCTAAAGGACATATAAGAGATTTAGCAACAACAGGTAAATATGGATTAGGTGTAGATATTGAAAATGATTTTAAACCTAATTATATTGCGGTAGAAGGTAAGACAAAATTAATAAATGATTTGAAAAAAGAAGTAAAAAATCATGATAAGATCTTTCTTGCAACCGACCCCGACCGTGAAGGAGAAGCAATTTCTTGGCATTTAAAAGATACTTTAGATATTAAAGATAATGATTATGAACGTGTATTATTTCATGAAATAACTAAAGATAAAGTAATAGAAGCATTTAATCATACAAGAAAAATAGATGATGACTTAGTACATTCTCAAGAAGCTAGAAGAATTCTTGATAGAATTATTGGGTTTAGATTAAGTAAGTTAATGCAATCAAAAACAGGTGGTAAAAGTGCAGGTCGTGTACAAAGTGTTGCTTTAAAACTAATAGTTGATAGAGAACGAGAAATAGAAGCTTTTGTACCAGAAGAATACTGGACTATCACTGCTATCTTTGATGAATTTGAAGCAAAACTATTTAATTATGATCATAAAGATATAGAAATCCATTCTGAAGAAGAAGCAAATGATGTTTTATCAAAACTTTCTAAACACTTTATGATAGATAGTATTGAAACAAAACAAAAAAATAAAAAAGCTAAAGCACCATATATAACTTCAACTTTACAACAAGATGCTGTTAATAAATTAAATATGCCATCTAAAAAGACTATGAGTGTTGCTCAAAAGTTATATGAAGGGGTAGATTTAGAAAATGAAACAGTAGGGTTAATTACTTATATGAGAACTGACTCTATAAGACTTTCAGATGAATTTATCGCAAGTGGATATAATTTTATTG
Organism: Bacillota bacterium; assembly: GCA_015059405.1. Taxonomy (GTDB): domain Bacteria; phylum Bacillota_I; class Bacilli_A; order RF39; family UBA660; genus RUG11788. The sequence goes on along the minus strand of SVAL01000012.1, from coordinate 46,532 downwards.
AAAAAGAATATGGTAAAGAGTATGTAGGTTATGCTAAAATCACAAAGAAAAAAGAAAATGTTCAAGATGCCCATGAAGCAATTCGTCCAACAAGTATCTTAAGAACTCCTGAAAAAGTAAAAAAATATTTATCGAGCGATGAATATAAACTATATTCAATGATTTATTATAGAGCCTTAGCATCTATTATGGCTGATGCTAAAGTAAATGCTACTACTGTAATACTAGATAATAACAATTATCAATTTAAAGCAACAGGGCAAGTATTAATATTTGATGGGTATTTAAAAGTATATAAAGATTATGAAAATAGTGAAGATAAAATTCTTCCAGCGTTAGAACAATATAAAGATGGTGGATTAGATTCAAATGAAATAACAAAAGAACAACATTTTACTCAACCACCAGCACGATATACAGAAGCTAAACTAATTAAAGAAATGGAAGAATTAGGAATTGGTAGACCCTCTACTTATGCTAAAATTATAGATACTATTAAAGAAAGAGAATATGTAATATTAGATGATAAAAAGTTTAAACCAACAGAAATTGGTTATGAAACAACTGATAAATTACAAGAATTTTTCTCTGGTATCATAAATGTAGAATATACAGCTAAAATGGAAAAAGACTTAGATGATATATCTGATGCTAGTAAAGATGAAATAGAACTTCTTCATTCTTTCTATGATGAATTTGAACCATTAATTCAAAAAGCATTTAAAGAAATGGATAAAAAAGGACCAGAATCTACTGGAGAAACATGTCCTGAATGTGGAAGCGATTTAGTAATTAGAAAAGGAAAATATGGAGAATTTGTTGCGTGTGGTAACTATCCAGAATGTAAATATATTAAAAAGGAAGAAAAGACTGTTAAAGAGATTTGTACTTGTCCAAAATGTAAAGGTACAATTATAGAAAGAAAAAGCAAAACAGGCAAAATATTCTATGGATGCAACAACTTTCCTAAATGTAAAGTAGCAACTTGGGATTTACCAACAGGTGAATTATGTCCAGAGTGTAAGAGTTTAATGGTTGATAATAAAGGAACCATAAAATGTAGTAATTGTAATTTTGAAAAATAGGAATTTATTTCCTATTTTTTTATTGTAAAAATATGAAATCTATCTTATAATTTATATAGTAAGATAGGGGAATAAGAGAGTGTGATATATTTTGGAACAAAAAGATAGATGGGACTATTTAAAAAAAGAATATAAGGAACATGTTGTTGAAGAAAATGAAACGATAGAACAAGAAAAAGAAAAAATTCCAATGACAGAAGATGAAAAAAAGTATTTTAAAAAACAAGTATTACTTTTAGTGTGGATAATTATAATTGTTGCAGCTGTAGCAGTTGTTTTAATGTTCTTACCAGATAAAAAAGAAAAAGATAAAGATAAGAAAATACCAGAAGAAATAGAAGTGGTTGAAAGAGATGAACCACTGCCAAGTGGTGATATTGATGTTACTAACAGAACAATTCAAAAGATAAATAAAATATTTAATTTTGAAACGATTAATCCATTATATGAAAAAAATATTACTAAAATATATGGAGAAGGAATAATTGAAATAAAGGATTTAGACTTTCAAGCAAAAATGTTATTAATCACTTCTCATAGTAAGTTTCATGATTTAATGAAAAAGAAAAATATTAGTAATTATGAAAATAGTACTATTACATTGACAAAAGAAGAATTACAAAGTGTATCTAATAAAATATTTAATGAAGATATCGGATTAAGTTTTGAAAATTTCCAATATTACTATCAAGAAAATGATAAAATTATTTATTTCAATGCAATTTTAGATGGAGATAAATATACATTTAGTATTACTACCGGAAAAGAAAGTAGTATCAAAGTTTACACCAAATTATATGTCGCATACAATTTAGAAAATGAAATTCAAATTCAAAATAAAGTTGTGTTTGTTAATAATCAAGGTATTTATGCAGATAGTAAAATGACTAAATTACTAACAAAAAATTTAAATAACTTGGAAATGTATTTAGATAAGGGCTCTATTTATATTTCCAAGTATAATGTTAAAGAAGAAAACCTAACACTTTATATGGATTGTTCTTTTTTAAATAGTATAGAAAATTTAGGAACTTTATAGAAAAGAGGATGTAAAATGAATAAAAAAATATTATTTTTAATAACTTTAATGTTTTTAATTTTACCAATGCACATCAAAGCGGCAAAAATTCAAACTGGTGATGTATCGTTAGAATGTGTATATGAAAATGGTATAACAGCAGAAATATATTATGATGGTACAACATATGGTGTTGATATAGATGACTTTAATTTGGCGAGAGCCATAACACCACCATATCAAACATCAAACATAGTTGTCTATAACGAGGCAACAGCAGCAAAAAATGCATTAAAAGCAGTATCATGTCCATCAACAATACATTATATGGTAACAAATCAATGGGATGATGATGGAAATTCATTACAGTATATTGTATATACATTAAATCAGTCAGATATGAATAGCTGGATAGAAGGATTAAATGATGATACAAAAGGAAAAGAAGATTACTTTGGATTTAGTGCTACAGGTGCTGGTTCAAAAGCATTTCTTATCAGAAATGATACACCTTTATCAAAAAGATTAGGTATATGGGGTAGAGATGGTAAAAGAACTGATTTTAAGTTTTACTTAGTAGCCGAAAGAATAAATTTTGATAACTATGTTGAACCTAATTTACAATGGGCATTTAAAAGTGAAGGTGCTCAGGCGGCTAGTACTCCAGAATATTTTATGGTATCTAATTATACTAAAGATGATGGTAGTACATTTAATGTAGCTGAAAAAGATGGAGAAACAACAAATTTCAATATGTCTTTTGCAACATCAGCAGAAGAAAATAAACGTGGTGTTTGTTTTCAAGCATCACAAAAATTAACAGAAACAGAAAAAAATAGTATTAAATTTAAATTCACTAGAAAAAATCACACCTCATCTAGTGCGACTAGATTTGGTTTGGAAACAACTGATGAATATATAAGAAATTATATGGATTGTCCTACAGGATATACATTATATATTTCTATTAACTTAGATGATTATCCAGTTCAACAAAAGAAAGGAACTTCAATTTGTGAAGTTATTCCAGAAACTGCAGTTTGGATAGCATTAATTATTAAATATTTACAATTTTTAGTACCAATTTTATTAATTGTTCTAACTGGATTGGATATTAGTAAAATGGTGTTAGCTGGGGATATAGAAGAAGAACTTCCAAAGAAAAAGAAATTAATTTTAGCAAGGTTTATTGTTGCTGTAGTATTCTTCTTTGTACCACTTATAATCGGTTTAGTAATCAATGATCAATATGGAACTGATTTTGGAGATGTTAGTTGTTTATGGAATCAAGATACAACAGCAGCCGAAGAAGAAATAAGAGATAAAGCAGAAGAAAGACAAGATAATTAAAGTTTGGATAAGGAAGTGATGAAAAATGCCAGTAAGTGTTATTACGGATATAGTTACATGGGCAGAATTAATTGGACAACTATTACTAACTGGAACTGAATTATATGTATTAACATATTTAGTATTTGGTGGTGGATGGTTAGACATGATAAGATTGATATCATTTTGGCTTGATAAAATCTTACTAAAATATATTGACCAATTCTACTCATATTTTGAAAAGATTTTAGGTGGACAAATATTTGCACCTGATGTAATTAATGATGTTATGTCAAGAGTATACATCTTTGTATCACTCTTTGCTGTATTAAAATTATTAATGTTACTTATGAAATACTTAATTAGTCCTGAATTAGTTTCAGATGATAAAGTAGGAACATCAGCATTGATAAAAAGAGTTATTACAGGAATGTGTGGTATGTTATTTTTACCAACTATATTTGATTTAGCTCTAGGCGTACAAAAAGCAGTTTTAAATGATAACCTCTTTGGTAAAGTACTTCTTTCTGAAGATGGTGTTAAAGAGTTTGAAAAATATGATACCAAGATAGGTAGACTGTTAGCATTCAATGTACACCAAGCTTTTTGGAGTTTAGATAAAAATAGGGTAACAGATAAAAATATTCAAAAAAAATATGATCAAGCAATAAAAGCTATGGATCCAAATGTTGCAGGAGATATCAATGTAAAATTTAATGGTGATTATGCTTTTGACTATTTCCCAATCGCATCAAGCGTAGTATTAGTATATGTATTGTACTTAGTAATCAAATATTGTATAGATGTAGTAGTACGTATGTTTAAATTGTTCCTATTACAAATGATGGGTCCGCTTGCCATATCAGATTATATGATTAATGGTGATTCAAAAGAGATGTTTAAAAATTGGCTAAAAACGACTATATCAGTTTATGCTATGTTATTTGTTAGAATATTTAGTATATGGTTTATAGCCTTCATAGCTGTATTAATGAACAAAAATTGTACTACAGTAGGCGCTGATGGAATTTGTGAAGATAGTTTACTATACATTTCTAATGGTAATACCGACTATTTATTAAGAGGAATTATTGTATTAGGTTTACTTGCAGTATTGATGGATTTACCAAAATTCTTCTCTGATTTATTTGGACTAGATTTAGAACAAGATGCAACTGTAAAAGGATTAATGCAAAAAGTTGGTGGAGCTGCCAAAGGTGTTGCAATGGGTGGTTTAGCTGTAGGTGGAGCTGCAATTGGTGGTGCTATCGGTTCAGCAAAAGCAGCCGGTAAAACATTGAATCAAGCAACAGGTTTAGGAAGTAAGCTTGGCGATAAGATGAAAAATTCTAAACTTGGTCAAAAAATTGGTAATAGCAAAGCAATGGAAAAACTACATAATTCTAAATTAACAGCTGGTGCACGTGCACTAAATCAAGCTGCTAGTGATAATAATTTAAAAGAGCATAGAAATGCTGCATTAGGTGGAATAGTAAGTGCTGCAATGAATTCGAATTCTGTAACAGGTACAGCATATAAAGGATACTCAGCACAACAACAAGAACAAAAAGGTATTGATAGTAAAGCAAAACAAGAAAGTAAAGAAAGAGAAAAAGAGGCACAGGCACAAAAAGAAAGAAAAGAAGATGTTTATCGCAATGTTATAGAACGTCTTGCTGAAACAGCAGATAGAAATGTCTCAAAAGAAGATTTTACAATGATGGCAAGAGCACAAATATATGGTGATCCAGGTGAAGTAACTGCTAAGGTGCGTGGAATATTAGATTCTTCTGGAATTAGTGATGTAGGAGAAGTAACTCAAACCGTAAAACAAGTGCTTGGTGAAAAATTTAATGTTGCTCCTGATGAAGTAGAACAAGTTGTAAAACAAGTTGTTAAGGATCCAGCAAATGTAACACCTGGTGAAGTTGAACAAATTGTTAACCAAGTAATTGGGCAAAGAGCAGAAGCAGATCAAACTATTACTCAAGTAGTTAACCAAGTATATGGTACAAGAGTAAATAATGCAGTAGAAGATGCGACTCAAAAGGTTACTCAAGAAATTGAACAATCAATAGATGTACAAAAGAATTTAACTGAAAAGATTGAACAACAAGTTAATATTTCAAGAGAAATAAATGATGAAGTAAAAACAATGAATACAAATATTGAAGAAATTCATGTCTTTACAGATTTAACTGCTGAGTATACTGAGAATATGAAAAACAACATGAATAATAGAAATAATCCTTAAAATTAAAACAAGTACAATCGTACTTGTTTTTTTGTAAATAAATTTAAGATTGATAGAGTTTAGATTGAAAAAAAATATAAACTATTTTATAATTATATATAGTAGAGAATAGTAGAAGGGGAGTGCCTTATGAAGTCATTCAAGAAACATATATTATTATTTATATTTATTTTAATCGGAATGTTTTTTATAAAAATAGAAAGTGTAAAAGCTGCAAATATTGATTGGAAAGGTGTAGTTATTGAATGTGTTTATAGTGATGGTAGTTTATTTGAATATTCTTATAATGACTATACAGGTAAATGGGCAACTAATAAGTATACATATAATTTAAAAGGTGCCGATTCTGTATCTAATACATCATCTAGTACACTTGTTTATTCACAAACAAATGGTACACCAATATATACTCCAGATACTAGAAGAGGATCTGCTGCTTATAAAAGGTGTTATCCTTATTTAACAAAATCAATCGTATCTGATAAGGGAGACGACTCTGAAGGTCAAACGACAACATATTTAAAGTTTACATCATTTTCTGATGTAGCTTTTGATGATGCTGATTTTAGTGAAACTTGGAAAGATTACTTTTGGTGGTGGCAAAAACCTACTTCTGATCGTGCAAATAAAGTTAGAGATACATATGGACTAGTATCAGAAAATTATATTTTAACAGATAAAGCAGGTCAACCAGATGCGGTTTATAATTATAAACAAGAAGAAGAAAAAGCAGAGGGAGAAGTAACACAAGCTATTTCTAAACCACAATATATCACAATATTGAAGTATGGAAGTTTAATTCTTGCTCAAAGTCAAAATAAAACAAATGCAATTACTACGTCTAGTAAACCAGCAGTTTTATATTTCAGTGATGCAGATCCAAAAAGTTATAGTGGAAATAATGGAACAATGTCATATTACTTTAATGATATTAGAACAACTGAAAAATCAGAGTCTGCATATAAAGCATTGTCAAGTAGTGAGAAAAGTAAATATCGAAGATTTGTATTTAATGGTGATGGAAGTGCACCTCAAAATACCGATTCAGGTGAATTATGTACAAAGATAATGCCTCAAACATCAAAAGATTTAGCTAAAATAATAGGAATAGTGCAATTAGTAGCACCAGTTTTATTAATATTATTAATAGGACTTGACATTGGTAAGTTAGTAATCGCAGGAAATCTTGATGAAGAATTACCAAAACAAAAAACGAAGATTATTGTAAGATTTGTATCAGCTTTAGTAATATTCTTCTTACCATTAATATTACAAATACTATTAACAACAGTAAAAGTTGATTCAGGATCAACTGAAGATGAAATAAGTGCAATTCAATCAATAAAATGTATTATTGATATGGTTGGGAGGGTTTAATTATGGGAATGGATCCAGTCCAATGGGTGTTTCTAGGTCTACAATTAATAGGACAAATTTCTCAGTTAAGTGTAATTATTTGGTTCTTTAGTGGTGGATGGAAATTCGTATTAAGAACAATAGGATTTGATATAGACACTTTACTAGTAAATGTAATTGCTAGAGTTTATGAGTACTTTTTACAAGTACTTAATGGAGATATGTTTAATGAAGATGTAGTAAATGCGTTACTTAAAAATGTTTATGTCTTTATCGGAGTAATTATGTTCTTCCGACTTATGATGTTAATTATTAAATATTTAATTAATCCAGATTTAGTAGGAGATAATAAAATAGGTGTTAATGCTTTAGTTAAAAGAGTTATTATTGGATTGATGGGAATTATCTTTATTCCAACATTATTTGACTTAGCATTAGATTTACAAGCACACATATTACAAGATAATATTATTCAACAAGTAATAGTACCGGCAGATATGCTCGATGCTGTAAAAGAAAAACAAAAAGATGGTGGAAAATACATAGGTACTTATGTATTAGCAGGATTTATAAGTCCTGGTGAAAATGCATCAAGTAAAACTAAAACAGAGTATGAAAACGCTTTAGCTGATGGAGACTTATCTGGTCTTAGTACTTTGAAAAAAGATGGTTTCTTAGTTGGGGAATATGAATATGATTATTTCTATTTATTATCAACTTTCTGCTTATGTTACGTATTATATATATTAATTAAGTATACACTTGATGTTATAACAAGATTCTTAAGAATGTTAATGTATCAAATGCTAGCACCAATTGCGATGATAGAATATATGATTAATGGTGCTGATGATGGTGTCTTTAAAGCATGGAAAACAGGTATACTTGGAACATATTTCATGCTCTTTATTAGAGTTCTTGCTCTATGGTTTGTAATATTTATTACAGTTTTAATGACATCTGATAAAAATAATTTATATGTAAAAGGTTCATTACTAGCAAGTGATGACTATCTACTTAGAGCATTTATTATCATGGCTGTAATTGGCTTTATGATGGATCTACCAAAACTTGTAGGTCAAGTATTTGGATTAGACTTCGAACAAGAAGGTAATGCAGGTGGATTATTAAAACAAGTAGGTGGAATGGTAAAAGGTGCTGCTATGGGAGCAATCGCTATGGGTGGTGCTGCTGTAGGTGGTGCTATAGGTACTGGTAAAGCTGCATTTGGTGCAACTAAAGCTGGTAAAAAATGGGATCAAGCAAAGAAAGATGTTGCTCAAAAGAAACCTGGCCTAATGGGAACTTTAAATGCCAGCAAAGCTGGTATGAGTGGAATTCTTGGAGCTGCAATGAATTCTAACCAATTTACTGGTGCAGCAACAAGAGGATATCAAGGTGTTACTCAACAACAACAACAACAAGCTGATAAAGCTAAAGCAGATGAAGCTAAACGTGAAGAAGAAAGACGTGCACAAAAACAAAGAGAAGAAGATGTTACTCGTAATGTTACTGAACGCGTTATTGAGTCACTTCCAAAAGATACACCAATGAAAGATATCAAAGCAAATGTTATTGCGCAAATGTTTGGTGATCCAGGGGAAGTTACTGCTAAAGTAAATGGGCAACTTTCTGCTATTACTTCAACTGGTCAATCTGTTGATGTAGGTACTGTTACTCAAACAGTTAATCAAGTTCTTGGTGAAAGATTCGATGTTTCACCAAGTGAAGTAGAACAAGTAATTAAACAAGTTGTTAAAGATCCTGCTAATGTAACTCCAACTGAAGTTGACCAAATTGTTAACCAAGTTATTGGTAATAGAGTAGCTGCATCTGAAGAAACAATTACTCAAGTAGTTAACCAAGTATATGGTACAAGAGTAAATAATGCAGTAGATGATGCTACACAAAAAGTTACTCAAGAAATAGAAAGAGTTAATACAACAGTTGAAGATGCAACACAAAAAGTTACACAACAACTAGATCAAGTTGTAACTAATACTGAAGAAATAAATGTATACTCAGAAATTTCAACAGAACATATTGAACATATGAGACAACAAGTTGACTTACAACGTAATAACAATAATAATCCTTAAAATTAAAACAAGTACAATAAAAGTACTTGTTTTTCTTTTTAAATAATATCTATAATGCTATAATAATTAATAGGTGATAAAGATGAAAAAAGTACTTTTAATAGATGGTAATAATATATTATTTCGTAGTTATTATGCAACTGCATATACTGGTAATATTATGAAAAATAGTAAAGGATTTCCTACTAATGCATTATATGGTCTTATTAATATGATGAATAAAATTATTAATGAAGAAAATCCAGAGTATGTAATGATAGCATTTGATAAAGGAAAGACTTTTAGACATGAAAAATATGATAATTATAAAGGTGGACGAAGTGAAACACCTGATGAATTAAAAATGCAATTTCCAGTAGCTAAACAATTAGTAGAAGCAATGGGATTTCATTATTTTGAAATAGATAATTATGAAGCAGATGATATTATTGGTACTTTTGCAAAGAAAGCAACTGAAGATAAAGAGTATACAGCAACAATCATCTCTAGTGATAAAGATCTTCTTCAATTAATAAATGATGAAGTAGAAGTAAAATTATTAAAGACAAATGACTATATTCGTATGACTAAAGAAGAATTTATAAAAACATATGGTATAGAACCACCTCGTATGGTAGATTTAAAAGCTCTTATGGGTGATTCTAGTGATAATATACCAGGTGTAGCTGGTGTAGGTGAAAAAACAGCAATTAAACTTCTTCAAGAATATGGTACATTAGGTAATCTTTATAATAATGTTGAAACAGTTAAAGGAAAATTAAAAGATAAGTTAATTGCTAGTCGTGATGATGCCTTTATGAGTTATGATCTTGCAACAATATATAAAGATGTTCCTATCGACACTGATTTTTCTAAAATTAAATATAATGGAATAGATACTTTAAAATATATAGATCTTTTAAATGAATTAGAATTTTACTCTTTAATAAAAAAACTAGATATTAAAGAAGAAAATATTCGTGAAAATATAATGGATATAGACTACAAAATTATAAGTAATATGGATGATATAATTTTAAAAGATGACTTTTCTATTTATTTAGAAACTTTTGGATATGATTATCATAAAGATAAACCACTAGGTATATCTATCTATAATAAAGATATATCTTATTATATTCCATTTGAAGTCTTAGAAAAAAATCCAACAATCCTAAATAGTTCCTATAATAAATCAACATATGATTTAAAAAAATTAATTTATGTATTATCAAGATATAATTTAAAAGTATCAAATATAGATTTTGATATGATGGTAGCCGCTTATATATTAAATCAAAATATAAAAGATGATATTTCTTATCTAATGAATAATCATGATTATAATATTGATTTCTATGAAAAAGAATTTGGTTCACTTGCTAAACTATCATTACCTGATATTGAGGTAGTAGCTAAAAATGCTTGTTTAAAAGCAAAGTTTATATATGAAAAGAAAGACGAATTTATAAAAAAATTAGAAGAAGAAAATAGTTATAACTTATTTTCTAAACTTGAAATGCCACTTATAGAAGTTCTTGCTGATATGGAAATTACTGGAATAAGAGTGAATAAAGAATATTTATTAGAAATGGGTAATGAATTAAAAAACAAGATTGAAGATATATCTTCGCAAATATTTATTTTAAGTGGTACTGAATTTAATATTTCATCTCCAAAACAATTAGGAGAAGTATTATTCATTCAAATGGGACTACCATATCCTAAAAAAATAAAAGCTGATGGTTTTTCTACAAGCAAAGAAATACTTGATAAATTAATGGATACTCATCCAATAATTGCTTTAATTGAAGAATATCGTAGTCTAACTAAACTTTATAATAATTACATAATAGGATTAATTTCTGAAATAGATAATGATGGAAAAATTCATACTTGCTTTAATCAAACTCTAACTAAAACAGGAAGATTATCATCATCTAATCCTAACCTTCAAAATATACCAATTCGTACTGAAGAAGGAAAACTAATTAGAAAAGCCTTTATCCCAGAAGAAGACTCTCTTCTTTTATCAAGTGACTATTCCCAAATCGAATTAAGAGTTTTTGCTCATATGTCTAATGCAAGAAATATGATTGAAGCTTTTGAGAAAGATTTAGATATTCACGCTAAAACGGCAAGTGATATTTTTGGCCTTCCACTAGACAAAGTTGATTCCAACATGAGAAGACAAGCAAAAGCAGTAAACTTTGGAATTCTTTATGGAATTAGTAGTTTTGGTTTAAGTGAAGATTTACATATTGATGTAGTAAGCGCTAAAAAGTTTATTGATAATTACTTAGAAACATTCCCAACTATTAAAGAATTTATGGATGAAATAGTTGAAAATGCACATCGAGATGGTTATGTAAAAACAATTATGAATAGAAGAAGAATAATAGATGAACTAAATAATAAAAACTACATGATTCGTCAAAGTGGTGAAAGAATGGCTAAAAATACACCAATTCAAGGAAGTGCCGCAGATATTCTAAAAAAAGCTATGATTGAAATATATGAAGAGTTTAATAAACAAAATCTAAAAAGTAAAATGTTACTACAAGTACACGATGAACTTGTATTTAATGTTATAAAAGATGAAGAAGAACTTGTAGAGAAAATAGTTACAGATATAATGGAAAATACATATAAATTAAATGTTCCTTTAAAAGTAGATATTAATAAAGGAAATGATTGGTACGAAGCTAAATAAAAGAAAGAGAAATCTTTCTTTTTTTATAAAAAAAATTAATGTATAATACATATAGGAAGTGATAGTATGCCGGAATTACCAGAAGTAGAAACAGTAAAAGAAACTTTAAAAAGAAAAGTATTAAATAAAACAATCAAAGATGTAAGAGTAATATATCCTAATATTATAGAAAATATTAGTTCAAATGAATTTATAGATAAATTAAAAAATCAAACAATTATAGATATAACTAGACGTGGAAAATGGTTAATCTTTCATTTGAATGATTATTATCTTTTATCTCATTTAAGAATGGAAGGAAAATATTTCTTAAAAGATTCAAATGAAGAAATAACAAAACATCAACATATTATTTTTGATTTTACTGATAACTTATCTTTAAGATATAACGACACGAGAAAATTCGGTAGAATGCATTTAGTAGAAAAAGATAAATTAGAAGAATCAAAACCTATGCAAGAACTAGGATTAGAACCTTGGGATAATAAATTAAATAAGAATTATCTTAAAGAAAAGTATAAATCAAAGAAATTACCTATAAAAACAGTAATACTAGATCAAGGAATAATTACTGGAATAGGTAACATCTATGCTGATGAAATATTATTTTTAAGTAATATTAATCCATATACACCTTGTAATAAGTTAAAAGATAAAGATTTAGATAATATAATTAAAAATACTAAAATAACCTTAGAAAAAGCCATTAAAGAAGGTGGAACTACTATTAGGAGTTATACATCAGATGAAGGTATAACTGGACTATTTCAAAATAATTTATATGTTCATTGTCGTGAAAAAGAAGAGTGTTTAAATTGTAAAAGTATTATCTTAAAAACAAGAATAGGTGGTAGAGGTACATACTATTGTCCTAAATGCCAAAAAGAAAGAAATGATTAATATGCATGGATTAATAATTGTAAATAAAGAAAAAGATTGGACTAGTCGAGATGTAGTAAATAAGATTAGTAAAATATTTGATATACCCAAAGCTGGTCATACAGGAACATTAGATCCACTCGCAACAGGAGTTTTAGTTGTCGCAGTAGGTGAAGGAGTAAAACTAGTTGATTCTTTAAGTAATGAAACTAAAGAATATATCGCAGAAGTAGAATGCGGTATATTAACAGATACACTAGATATTCTTGGAAAAACTCTAGAAGAGAAGAAAGGTTTTACTTTAGAAAAAGAAAAAATAGAAGAAGTACTAAATTCATTTCTAGGTAAATCACTTCAAGAAGTGCCTTTATATTCATCAATTAGAGTAGAAGGTAAAAGATTATATGAATATGCAAGAAATAATGAAGAAGTAACTCTTCCAAAAAGAGAAATAGAAATATTTTCAATTGAATTATTAGAATTAAAAGAAAAGAGTTTTTTATTTAAAGTAAAAGTATCTAAAGGTACTTATATAAGAAGTCTAATTAGAGATATTGGTACTAAACTATCTATTCCTTGTACAATGAAAAATCTAACTAGGACAAAACAAGGTATTTATTCTATAGAAGAAAGTAATACCTTAGAAGAAATAGAACAAGGTAAATATAAACTTATTTCATTCTATGAAGTATTAAAAGATTATCCAATGGTAGAAGTAGATGATTATATAGAAAATAAAATAAGAAATGGACGAATTTTAGAAAATAGATATGAGTATGAAAAGTTTGTTTATATAAATAAAAATAAAGAAGTATTAGCTATCTATGAAGTATATGATAAAGATAATACAAAAGTAAAACCTTTCAAAGTATTTAATACGAAATAAAAATAGTGTCAAATATAATGACACTTTTTTTATTTTATTAAATATTTTTTTTAATCGTTTGACTATTAATAATTTATTTTTTATACTTAAATTATAATATGGAGAATAGTATATGAATAAGATAAAAAAATATAAATTTATATATATAACAATCTTTATTTTTATCTTAACTTTATCTTTTATGAATAAAAGTTATTCAAGTGAGATTGAAGAAGTAGAATTAGTTGAATGTAGTAAAAGTTCAGCTTATTTAGAGTGGGAAAAATTAAGTGATGAAGAAAAAGAAAAAACTCCTATGCCTAATATGTGTGATAAAGAAAAAGATAATCTAAGATATTATAATTTCACATATGATGCGAAAGGTAATTTACCAACTACTTATGATGGTAGAAATACTAAAGTAAAAAATCAAGGTAACACAGGTCAGTGTTGGGCTTTTTCAACAACAACAGCACTAGAGTCATACATAAAAAAACAAGATAATTTAACATATAATTTTTCACCTAGACATATTGAATATTCAAGTACAAGAGTATTTTTAAATGGTGCGATAAATGATCATGGATATAATAGAGCATTAGGTACTGGTGGACATTTTTATATGAGTAGTAATTATTTAATAAATGGTTATGGACCAATTGCTGAAAGTGAAATGCCTTTTGAAAATAATGAAAACAAAATATCAATAAGTAATATTCAAAATAAAACTACACTAGTAGATGTTAATAATATCGTTTTAAGTTATAATACTATTGGTAAAAAATGTAGTGCTGCTCAAATTCAAAATATTAAAGAAAACATTTATAGTAATGGTGCTGTTACTACAACAACTTATATTGTAGGAGATCCAAAATATTATAATAGTTCTACAGCTTCTTATTACTATAATGGTACAGAAAATATTAATCATGCAATAACTTTAGTCGGATGGAATGATAATTATTCAAAAACAAATTTCTCATCTTCAACAAGACCAACATCAAATGGTGCATGGATAGTTCAAAACTCATATGGTACAGATTTTGGTAAAGGTGGATATTATTATCTATCTTATGAAGATGTTCATATTTGTGATTTTTATATGGCTATAGATGAACTTGATTATGAAATAGAAGATAATAGTTATATTTTAGATAAACTTGGATACATATCTTTTATGGGATATCAATCAAAAGATGGGCTAACAGAGTATAAAACAGCATATGCTATGAATGTCTTTACAAAGAAACAAAAGAAAGAAGAATTAAAAGAAGTAACATTTGGAAGTAATGGACCAGGTAGTTATAGAATTTATTTATATAATGGAAAAGCAACAACTACAACTTCTATTTCTAATATGACATTAATTGGAACTGGAAGAATGGATTATGCTGGTTATATTACTCATAAATTTGATGAAGAAATAATATTAGATAAAAATTTAACAAACTTTACTATTGCTGTATATTATCAAATGGATACAGCAACTAAACCTGTACCTATTTCAATAGCGTCTGCTTCTAAATATGAATATGTAGAAGCAACACCAGGCACTAGTTTTATATCATTAAATGGAACTAGTTGGACTGATTTATCAACCAGAACTTATGATACAATCGCCTCTATAAAAGCATTTACTAATGATGTTGAAGATTATACTTTAAAAGTTAATAATTATAATATTAGTTATAATACAAATGCATTACTTACAATAAATACTACAGCTAGTAATATTAATACAAATGAAATAGATATTTATATAAAAAATAAAACTAATAATACTATTACACCATTAAATATAAGTTATACTAATGGTAGTAATTTAAGTAAAATAAATATTACTCTAACAAGACCAACAATAGAAGATACATATACTGTTATGATTTATTATAAAGATAGTTTTATTTCTTCATTTAATATAAATATATCTGGTTCTGGACAATTAACAAGTTCTATATATCAAATAAATCATACAACTAAAATGATTTATATTAATCCAAAAACAACTGTAACAACATTCTTAAATAATATTAATGGTGAGAGTGGAAATATTTATAAAAATACTACAGTAGTTACATCAGGTATTGTATCAACAGGAATGACAATAAATAATTATACAATTATTGTTAAAGGTGATGTAACTGGTGATGGTTATGCTAAGATGAATGATGTTATGATGATTAGTAAATTCATAGTAGAAAGTACTGGATTAACTAGTAATACTAAACAAGCAGCTGATGTAACAAGTGATAATAATATTAAAATGAATGATGTTATGAAAATAAGTAAATATATAGTAGAAGGAGGAAGTCTATGAGAAATAAATTAATGATATTAATAGTATTTGTAATATTATTAATTCCAATTAATATAAAAGCAGCCACTATAAATACATCTTTAATTTGTCCAACTTCTGCTAATAAAGGAGAAACAATTAGTTGTAAGATAACTATAACTAGTGATGTAACAATTAATGGAGTTGCAGCTAAATATAATTTAGGAACTAACTTTACTTATGTTAGTTTTACTCCTAATACATCAATTGGTTTTTCTAGTAATTATACATCAGCAACAGGCTTTTCAGTAGGAAACAACAATGGTAAAAATGGAACATTTACTATTGGAGTATTAAAAGTAAAAGTAAATAATCCAGGTAGTTTGTCTGTAACAAATTTTGATATAAGTGATACTAATTTTAATTCTTATACAGCACAAAACAAAACAGCAACTATTAGATTAAATTCTACAAATAATAATCTAGAAGCATTAAGTACTAATCAAGGTAATATAATTTTTGATAAAAATACTCTTAATTATAATTTAAATGTTGAATCAAATATAACTTCAATAACAATTAATGCGAGCTTAGAAGATAAAACATCAAAGTTCGTAAATGGTTATGGTCCACGTACTGTAAATTTAAAATATGGAAAAAATCCCATTCAAATAAAAGTACAAGCAGAAAGTTCTACTATTAAGACATATACAATTAATGTTAATAGAAAAGATAATAGAAATACTAATAACTATTTAAAGTCATTAACTTTAAGTAGTGGTAATATAAATTTTAATAAAAATACTTTGAATTATACAATGACAGTAAATTATGAAATTAATAAAATTAATGTTCAAGCAGTACCAGAAGATCAAAAAGCAAAAGTAACTATAAATAGTCCTAATTTAATAGTTGGAAACAATACTATTACTATTAAAGTAACTAGTGAAAACGAACAAGTAAGAATTTATAAAATAGTAGTACAAAGATTATCTCAAGAAATAAAAAAATCAGATAATAATAATGTATCTTCATTAAAAGTATTAGGACATGACCTTGATTTTAATCAAGAAAAACTAGAGTATGATTTAAATATAAAAGATGAATATGCATTAGTATTTGAAATTTCTTTAGAAGACGCTAAAGCAAGTTATAAAATAGAAGGAAATGAAGACTTAAAAGATGGAAGTGTAATTAAAGTATTAACAACTAGTGAAAGTGGTAAAACAAAAGAATATAAGTTTAACATAAATAAAGAAAAAGAAGAATTGAAAAAAGATAATAGTATGTTAAATATTATATTTGGAGCTGGTGGATTCTTACTAGGAGTAGGATTTACTTTAATCATTACAAAGAAAAAGAAAATAAATAATACTAATCCACCTACATATAACAATACTAATATGGGAAACACAAATTTATATAAATACTAAATATCTCTTGAAAAATAATGGTATTTAGTATAAAATACAAGTATCTTCTATTTGAGAGGAGTAAATATATAAATATTTATAGAGAGAACATGGTTGGTGAAAATGTTTAATATGAGTATATTGAAGACACTCAAGAAACAGTAGGAGCGTGTAATCGCGTTAAGATTTTAAGCATTATTTAATGGAATTAAGGTGGTACCACGACATAGTTCGTCCTTATGTGGTAACCACCTTTTTTATATATAAAGGAGGTATATTTATGATAGGAAAAAATAAACGGCATCAAAACCATTTTTTAATAATGGATAAATATACTAACTTAAAAAATAAAGAAAAGAAGGAGGATTAATTATGTTAGTAAAACCAAAGGGATGTCATGATATATATGGCATTGAAGCTAAGAAATGGCAATATGTAAATAAAGTAATAGATGATTTAATGAATAGATATAATTATGATTATATTAGAACACCTATATTTGAAAGTAGTGAAGTATTCCACAGAGGTGTAGGGGAAACTACAGATATCGTAACAAAAGAAACATATGACTTTGTAGATCGTGGAGACAGAAACATGACTCTACGTCCTGAAGGAACAGCAGGTGTTGTTAGAAGTTATATTGAAAATAAAATGTATGGAGATCCAACTCAACCAGTAAAACTATATTACAATGGTACAATGTACCGTTATGAAAGACCACAATCAGGAAGAGATAGAGAATTAACACAGTTTGGTGTAGAAGTACTAGGTTGTGATAATCCAATGATTGATGCTGAAGTTATTTCAGTACCAGTAAATCTTTTTAAGACTTTAGGTCTTCAAGAAATTAAAGTAAATATTAATAGTTTAGGAGATAAAGAATCACGTGATGCATATCGTGAAGCATTAATTAAATACTTTGAACCACACATTGGAAATTTATGTCCAGATTGTCAAGAAAGACTTAAGAAAAATCCACTTCGAATCTTAGATTGTAAGGTAGATAAGGATAGTGATATCTTAAAAAATGCACCAATAACAATTGATTACTTAAATGAAGAATCAAAAGCAAGATTTGAAGATGTTAAAAAATATCTTACTCTTCTAGAAGTAGATTATGAAGTAGATACAAGATTAGTTCGTGGACTTGATTACTATAACCACACAGTATTTGAAATTGAAGCTAAAGTAGATGGATTTGGTTCAAATAACGTTTTAGCAGGCGGTGGAAGATATAATGGTTTAGTTGACCTATTAGGCGGACCACAAACTCCTGGTATTGGTTTTGCATTAGGTATGGGAAGACTTTTAATGGCACTTGATTTAGAAAAGATTGAACTACCTATAAACAATAGTTTAGATGCATTTATTATGTATGTATCTGAATCAGAAAAAGAATATGCAATAAGCCTAACTCAATATTTAAGAATGAATAACTATAAAGTTGAAATGGAATATATGGGTAGAGGATTAAAAGGTCAATTTAAACAAGCAGATAGATTAAACAGTAAATACTTAATTATTTTAAATGATGAAGATTTACAAAATGATATGGTAAAAATAAAAAATAATGAAACAAAAGAAGAATATGAAGTAGGTATTGATTATTTAATATATTTCTTTGAAGAACAAGCAACTAAAGAAGAATATTCAGATGTTGATATCGAATTATATATGAATGAAAATGTTGAATTAGAAGAAGAGGAATAAATATGAAAACACATTATAATACAGATTTTAATATTAAAAACGTTAATGAAAAAGTTACCCTTTATGGATGGGTACAAAAAAAGAGGGATTTAGGTGGACTAACTTTTATTGATTTAAGAGATAGAAGTGGTATTATCCAATTAGTAATAAGACCTGAAGATGAAGCTCATGAAATAGCAACATCACTAAAGAGTGAAGCAGTTATTAAAGTAGAAGGAACTATCTCTGAAAGAGAAAGTAAAAATACTAAAATTCCTACAGGAGAAATAGAAGTATTAGTAGAAAAAATGGAACTAATTAATAATAGTATTGATATTCCATTTGAAATTACAAATGATACAACAGCACTAGAAGATACAAGATTAAAATATAGATATTTAGATATAAGACGTGAAAACATTAAAGATAATTTGATTCTTAGACATAATGTAACTATGATAGTAAGAAACTTTTTATCTAAACTAGGATTTATTGAAGTAGAAACTCCAATTCTATGTAAATCAACTCCAGAAGGAGCAAGAGACTATTTAGTACCTTCACGTATCTTTAATGGAAGATTCTATGCACTTCCTCAATCACCACAAATCTATAAACAATTATTAATGATTGGTGGAATGGAAAGATATTTCCAAATTGCAAGATGCTTTAGAGATGAAGATTTACGTGCTGATAGACAACCAGAATTTACTCAAATCGATATCGAAATGAGTTTCGTTGAAGAAGAAGATGTATGGGGTGTAGTAGAAGGAATGATGGGAGAAATCTTTAAAGAAATTAAAGGTATTACTCTTCCAAAATTCGAAAGACTAACATATAACGAATGTATGGAAAGATTCGGTAGTGATAAACCAGATACAAGATTCGAATTAGAAATTCAAGATATCACAGAAATATTTAAAAATACTACATTTGAAATATTTAAAAATATAATAAATGATAATGGTATTATTAACTGTTTAGTAGTTAAAAATGCTGCTGATAAATTCTCAAGAAAAGATTTAGATAAATTAACTGATTTTGTAAAAATCTATAAAGCAAAAGCGTTATCTTATTTAAAATATAATGAAAATGAGCTTAATGGATCTATCGCTAAAGTAACTAGTGATGAAGAAAAGAAAGAACTAATAGAAAAATTAAGTCTTGAAGAAAACGACTTAGTATTAATAGTAGCTGATCAAAAGAAGATTACAAAACCTGCTCTAGGTGCACTTCGTAATAAACTTGGTCATGATTTAGAATTAATTGATACATCTAAATTTAACTTCTTATGGGTAACAGAATTCCCAATGTATGAATATTCAGAAGAAGAAGATCGCTTTGTTGCAGCACACCATCCATTTACTTCTCCAAGACGTGAGGATATGGATAAATTATTAACAGATAAAGCAAACTGTTATTCAAGAGCATATGACCTTGTATTAAATGGTTATGAACTATTATCAGGATCAATTCGTATTCATGATGCAGTTACTCAAAAGAAAGTATTTGATGCCATAGGTTTAACTGAAGAAGAAGCAAAGTTAAAATTTGGATTCTTCCTAGATGCATTTAAATATGGTGCTCCTCCTCATGGTGGAGTAGGTATTGGACTTGAAAGATTAATTATGATCTTAGCTGATACTGACAATATCCGTGATGTAGTAGCATTCCCTAAAACAGCAAGCGCATCTTGCTTAATGAGTGAAGCACCAAATATTGTAGATGAAAAACAATTAAACGAATTAGGAATTAAATTAAAATAAAGAGAAGATAACTTCTCTTTTTTTATTTGTAAAGAAGAAAATAAAAAATGTAAAATCTTGACAAAAGACCGGGGGGGGGTATGATTTTAGTAGATAATAGAGGAGTGTGTCAAATGAAGAATAAAAAAGGTTTTACATTAATAGAATTACTTGCGGTAATAGTAATACTAGGTTTACTTATGGCAATCGCAATACCAAGTATAACTAAGTATATTACAGAATCAAGAAAGAAAACAGTCGCATCAACCATAGGAAATTATATGAGTGCTGTTGTAAATGATGTTAATGATTTAACATATACGTTTACTGGATATAATACAGTGTATGCTATACCAATAGAGTGTATAGCACTTGAAAGAGGAGGAACAAATCCATTTGGAGAGTGGCACCAATCAAATGATGCGTACTTTGCATATGTACTTGTACAATATGATGATGAAACATCTAGTTACATATATGGATACACTTTTAAAGATAGTGCAGGATATGGACTTTATCCAACATCACAATCAAAGTTAAATGAACAAGGAAAACAAATTCAAACAGGTTTAGATATAGTTAAACCAACATCAGGAAACGTAGTAAACATAACAGAGCTAAAAAACTGGAGTGGATTTAAAGTAGATGAAAATACAAGTTTAATAGTATTAGATGCTTTAAGTGAAGGAGAAGTAGGTAATGGTAAGAGTACCTGTACACTTTCACAAAAAGGAACTAATTATGAACAAGTAGAAAGTAATAGAGAAAAGAGATTATCTAATCTAATCTTAAAACATAATACAGTTATAGCAGCAAAACCTACATTAACAACATCTAATAATAATTCTAGTGATGCGAGTGGATTATATGTATCTAATGATACAAATAGTGGAGAAGCAACATATTATTTTAGGGGTGATGTAAAAAATAACTATGTTAAGTTTGCAGGACAAACATGGAAAATAATAAGGATAAATGAAGACGGGACAATTAGAATTTTAATGAAATCCATAATTAACAATAATGGATATAAATTTACCTCAAAACAATATGATTATTTAAATATGTATTATTCTAATAGTGATATTGCAAAACCAACAATTGATAAGTGGTATGAAACAAATGTATCCAATCAAGGTTTAGATTCCTATGTTACAAAAGGAACTTTTTGTGAACAAGCAAGAGTAATATATCAAAGTGGTAGGTATTCAAGTGGAAATGCAAAAATGGAACTTTATACAGAGTATGTTCCAAAGTTTAGTTGTTCAAGTGATGGGTATGGCAAAGGGGCATTAAGTAGTAAAGTAGGTTTAATAAGTTATGATGAAATCATGTTCGCTGGAGGATATTTAGGTAAGTCAAATTCTAATTATTATTTATACGATGGAAGTTATCCTATATGGTCAATGAGCCCAGATGGTTTAGTTGATGAGCGCTATTCTGTTGTTTGGGGTATAAACAAAGACGGTAATTTAGTTAATGCTTCTACTTCTACTGATAACGTATATTATAAACCAGTAATCAACTTAAAATCAGATGTACTCGCAACAGGAACAGGAACATCATCAGATCCTTATGTAATACAAACTAATTAAAAAAAGAAGTCATTGACTTCTTTTTAAATACTCTAAAATAATACTATTAACGTAATATGCTTTATCTAAATGTGGAAAATGACCACTATTAGGTATAACGACTAATCCTGAATCTTTTATATTTTTATTAATAAAATAACCATCTTTTAAAGGTACATCTTTATCAAATTCTCCCCATATAATTAAAGTATCTTTATTAATATTTTTTATATCTTCTTTTTGATCAAAATTAACTATATTTATAAAGGTTTTTCTAATATTAGGATTTAATTTAGAATAATCACTAGAACCAAATATATAAATTAGTTTTTCTAAATATTTATTTCTTATTTTTTTAGGTAAGACTCTGCCTATCTTTTTTAATAATTTATAACTTTTTTCTTTTATTTTTTTTAATATACTTTTTTTAGGTTTAATACCCGCTATATCTATTAAAATTAAATTTTTAATATCTAAATTAAATCTTGTAAATAAATCAATAACAATTCTTCCACCAAAAGAATGCGCAAGTATTGTTGGATTTTTAATATTATTAGAAATAATAAAATTATAAATTAAATCACTATAATCAAATAATTCTAAATCCCTATTTGGAAAAGGACTGTTTCCAAATCCTGGATAATCTAATATATAAATAGTGTATTTATCTTTTAAAACATCAATTAAATATCTAAATGTTAATCTTGTATCTCCCCAACCTGGAAGTATTAAGAGATTATCTTTTTTATCTCCATATTTTTCAAAGTAAATTGTAAAGTCATTTACACAAAAATTCATAACTTCACCTAATATAAATTATGAGTTATAAAAAATATTGTTAATAAAAATTAATTTTGTTATAATTAAGACGATAATAAGGGGAAGTGAAAAAATGAGTATTAAGAGAACAAAAATCATTTGTAGTATAGGGCCAGCAACTGAAACTTTAGAAGTATTAACTAAACTTGCTAAAGAAGGGATGAATGTTGTAAGACTTAATTTTTCTCATGGTAATTATGAAGAATATAAAGAAAGAAAAGCCTTAGTAGAAAAAGTAAGAGAAACAACAGGGTATCATATTGGATTATTATATGATACTAAAGGACCAGATTTTCGTACATTAGAGATGGAAAATGATGGAGTAGAATTAGTTGATGGAAAAACTATTCGTATTGTAAAAGAAGATGTAGTAGGTAACTCTGAAAGAATTAGTGTTAATTATAAAAATGTTTTAGATAAATTAAAACCAGGTGATACAGTTTTATTTGATGATGGATTAATGAATGTTAAGGTTTTATCAAGAGAAAGTGATGGAGTTACTTGTGAAATAATACATGGAGGAATTCTATCATCACGAAAAGGAGTAGCTACTCCTGGTGTATCTTTAGATATTCCATTTTTATCTGAACAAGATAAAAAAGATATTAAATTTGCATGTGAAAATGATGGAGATTTTATTGCTTTATCATTTGTAACATGTAAAAAAGATATTGAAGATGTAAGAGAATTATTAAAAAAATATAATCGTAGTGATATGAAAATTATATCTAAAGTAGAAAGTAGAACAGCAATTAATAACTTAGATGAAATAGTATCATCAAGTGATGGAATTATGGTAGCAAGAGGAGATTTAGGTGTAGAAGTTCCTATGCAAGAGTTACCAATTCTACAAAAACTAATGATTCAAAAATGTCGTGAACAAGGAAAGTTTTGTATTGTGGCAACTGAAATGTTAGCATCTATGTATACAAGCAGTAGACCAACCCGTGCTGAAGTATCTGATATAGCTAATGCTGTATTAGATGGTTGTGATGCTGTTATGTTAAGTGGTGAAACAACTATTGGAAAACATCCAGTAGAAGCTGTAAGATATATGAGTGATATATGTAAAAATGCTGAAAAGTATTATGACTATGGATATCAATATAACTATAATCATGATAAAGCAATCACTGCAGCTGTTGCTAAAGCTGTTATGGCAGGAATTAGTGAATTAGATGCAAAAGCAATCGTAGTTCCAACTATGGGAGGACATAGTGCTAGGGTTATGAGTAATTTAAAACCAGAACCAATTATTATTGCTACATGTCCAAATGAAAAAGTAGCTCGAGGATTATCATTAAACTTTGGTGTTTATTGTACTGTTGTACCAATAATTGATGAATTCTCAGAAATTATAAGAATAGCTAGAGAAGAATCAGTTAAAATACTAAAACTACATAAAAAAGACGTTATTGTTATTACTGGTGGACTTCATTCTGAATCAGAAGTAAATCAAACAAACTTCTTAAAAGTAGAAGAAATTTAATATAAATTAAATAAAAAAGGAAACTAAGATTAGTTTCCTTTTTCTATATATATAGGTGGATTTTTATAACTATTTAAATCATTATTAGTAATTAAAGAATATATTTTTTCACATCTAATATTAATACTTAATAACTCTTCATCTTTTTTCTTAATATTAGTAATTATAGGTACTGATACTTTCTTTTTTATAGAATTTAAATATTCTTTACCAATTTTATTAAATCCAAGAACTCTTATATATTGAAGCTCTTGATTAGTAGCTTCTTCTTTTGTAAAAGAAGTCATAATATGTATAAACATTCTAGATAATTTATTATATGTATATCTCTTTGTTTTAACTTTATCAATTAATTCATCTAAGTTTTTACATTTATCTATATAATTAATAATTCTATTTTCAATACCTTCATCTACAGTTTGATATTTACTAATATCTATTCCTTCAGAAAGTATTTTATATTTTAAATAATTAAAATAATCAAAATTATTTTTCTTATTTAAATATTCATATACTAAACTAGGAACATTATCTTTAATATCAATGTTATCATTTAGTGCTTTTCTAATAGCTGTAGCACTTACTATATTTTTGTCTAATTCTTCATCATGAAAATCATTTGTTCTTTTGATAGTCACAGGAGTGATATTAGTATTTTGTCTTATAATTTCTTTTACATAAGAAAGACCAAGTAAATCATTAGGCGTACCAATATCTAAATCAGTTATATCTCTAACAGCATTACTCATTGCGGTTGGATAATTAACACCATCGTCTAAATAAGATTTAACTAAATCATCATATAAAGAATTATTAAGTTGAATATTAGCTATTTCTTTTAGTTTTTCTACATCATTAGATTCACTACCAAATACTAAAGTATCACATTTAAGTTCTTTTAATATTGAAATAGCCCCTTTAGCAAATATATCAGCACTTTGACTAGAAAATACAAATGGAAGTTCTATAACTAAATCAACTCCATATTTTAAAGATATTTCTGTTTTTTCTTCTTTGGTCAAAATACTTAAATGACCTCTTTGTGTAAAACAACTAGATAAAACTAAGATTAATATACTATCAGGATATAGTTCTTTAGTCTTTTCAATATGATATAAATGTCCATTATGAAATGGATTATACTCGCAAATAATACCAACTTTATTCATATCCTTCACCTCGTCGTTATTATACTATAAGATGTAAAATAAGACAAAAGAATTTGTAAAATATAAAAAATGAATAGAAGAAATATATATAAATTGTTAAAATTATAATAGGTGATAGTATGGATTATAATGCTTTTATAGATGAAATAGTAGAAAAATATGGTTATCAAGATAATGTAAGAAAAGCAATCGAGATAGCTATTCCATTAATGGTTAAAAAATATGGAGAAGAAAGAATTGAAGATGTATTAAATGTTTTTAGAGATGTAAGAATTTTTGCATTCACTGAAAGAACAAAAGAGGCTTATGATACCATTCAACAAGAAATGGAAGAAGGTATTAATCAACATATTCAAGATGAAACCAAAGCTGATTATGGAAATGACTTTGTACCTGGATCAGGTTATACATACCAAGCTATATATGATGAGGATTTAAATGTAGTAGGCGAAAGAAGATGGATTTCGGTTGAAGCATTAACTGATTCAAGAAGAGAAAACTATGAAAATGCTTTTGGTACTAATATTAATATGCCATATTTTTTACATGAATTAGGACATGCTTTTGCAATGCAAAAACCTACATATAAAAAAGAAGGAAATAAGATTTATTCAAAACATGGATTTTATGAAACAGTTGATGAAATTAGTTATGTAGAAGGAAAACCAACTATTAAAACAGTACGAGAAGAAGGATTACTTATTGAAGATATTGTTAACGAAAAAATGACTAAAGATCAATTAATTGATTTTTTTGGTGTTAAAGATGAAGAAGAATTAAAGCCACTTATTTCAGCATTGGGTGCTTCTGGTAATATTTATGGAGGTTCTCTTCATATGATTGCAGAACAACTAGAAACTAGATTAGGATTAGATAATATTTTAAAATGGCGAGTAGATAATGATAATAAAGTAAAAGATAATTTCTCATATTTATGTTCATCAACTAAGACAGCATCAGTATATTTTCCGGGAGAAGATGCATATTCTTTTCTTGCTAACAAAGTTCATGAAATATATATAAATAATTCTCTAGCACAATCATTTAAAATAACAGTAGAAGACTATGGAAAAAGAAACAAAGTAGCATTATATGATGCCATGGCTGTTATTTGTGCTTATCGTGAAGCAATAGGAGAAAAAGATTTTTCTTTTTATGATGGATTAAGAAAAGAAGCATTACCACAAAAACAAGAAACTAATACTGAAAATAAGAGTTTATAATTTTAGTTGCAAATTTTATAAAATTAAGATATAATGTTAACGCGAGGTGGAGATATGGTAATCAATTTAGATGAAATATTTACTAATATTAAAGATGCAATTATATTAGATAAAGATGTTACATTTGATGATGATAAATATCATTTACCAGAAATAAAAGAATTAAAATCAGTACATCTAGACGGAAAAATAGAATTAGATGAAAGTGAAGAGGTTATTTTAACAGGTACTTTATCTGGTACAATGACTATTCTTGATTCCATTAGTTTAGAAGAAGTTGACTATAATTTCGAAACTGAATTAGAAGAAAATTTAGAAGAAATTATTGAAAATGACAAAAATAGTATTGATATTATTGACATTTTATGGCAAAATATTGTCTTAGAGGTCCCACTTAGATATACTGAAGTTACAGATTATAGCAAATATAGTGGTGACGGTTGGAGACTAATTAGTGAAGAAGAGTTAAAGAAAGAAAATAATCCCTTCCAAGTACTAATAGAAAATAAGAAAGAGGAGTGATAACATGGCAGTACCTTTTAGAAAAGTTTCAAAAACAAGAAAAAGAATGAGAAGAAGTCACAATGCTTTAACACCTGCTGGTGTAGTAACTTGTAAAGAATGTGGAGCAGCTATTAAACCTCATAGAGCTTGCTCAAATTGTGGTTCTTACAAAGGTAAAAAAGTTGTTGATACAAAGGATGCTGAATAAGCATTTTTTTTGTGCCTTTTTTTATGTTTTTCTATATCTTTTTCTTGTTTTTTGAATAATTTATTATATAATAGGAATATGTAGAAAAATAGCGCAACCGGGGGAATAGGGTATGGAAGATAAAAGATATTATACAATGTTATATGAAGCAACTTATCCAGATAGTGGAGTAATTTCATATAAACCAGTAAAAGTAATAAAAGGATTCTATAATCCGACAGATGATACGTTTAAGGACGAAGAAACAGAAGAAATATATGCATCAGTTAATATGACAATACCAACTTTTGGAAAAGACCAAGATCATATTTTAGATGCTTTAAGTAGTGAAATAGAAACTTATGATACAGGTAATCAATTATTTTATGCTTTTCCAATTGAAGAAGAAAGAGCATTAGAATATTGTGATAGAGATGTATTTGTAGGACAAAATCCAATGGAATTATATGAAAGAGAAGTAAGAGGATATTTCTTATATTCTGTATATGATGGAGATATTGGAGATAATATTTTCTATGTTATAGATAAATTAGAAGATCATAATATTTATAATATTGATGTAAGTTTAGAAATAGTAGAAGCAGTTGCAACTGCAAATAATATGACTGAACCACAAAAACAATTATTAGTATTAGTTGCAGGTGGAAATCCTGAAGATTTAAATATGGAAAGTTTAGGTCTAACAGAAGAACAACCACAACAACAAGAAGAAGCAAAACCAGATACAGCTTTTAAAGAAGTAACATTTGATTTTGATCCAGATAAACTAGAAGATGAAATAACATCAGAAGTAATAGGACAAGATCATGTTGTAAGAGCACTTGTATCTATGATGTATAAAAATAAAAGATATCATGCTCATGATGGTTTAAAATCAAATATGCTTATTTTAGGACCATCTGGTTGTGGTAAAACAGAAATTGTAAGATCAATGAGTAGACATCTTAATATTCCAATGACTATTTTTGATGCAACAAGTGCATCAGCTTCTGGTTATGTAGGTAACTCAGTAACTCAAGCTATTAAAGATTTAATATCTGTTTGTAATGGAGATGTTACAAGAGCAGAACATGGTATTATTGTAATTGATGAAATAGATAAACTAGCATCTCCTGGTTCAGATGGTGTTAGTAAAGGTGATGTTCAAGATGAACTATTTAAAATGCTTGAAGGTGATGAAGTAACAATCGCTGCTGATAACTATCGTGAAAAGTCATTTAGATTTAATCCTAAAAATGTAACATTTATAGGAATAGGTTCAGCTCAAGCACTTATTGAACAAAAGAAAAAAGAAGACTCAAAAAGACCAATTGGTTTTGGTAATGTTTCAGAACAAAAGAAAGAGGAAGAACAAGAAATAGAATTAACTCCAGAAGATTTAATTAAGTTTGGATTAAAACCAGAACTATTAAGAAGATTAAATATAATTAAAGTAGTAAAAAATCTAAAGAAAGAAGATTTAGTAACAATTCTAACTGATTCTAAAATATCTAATTTAAGATTATATGAAGCAGCATTTAGAGATGTTGATCATGTAAGTTTAATTTGTAGTAAAGAAGTATTAGATGATATCGCAGAAAAAGCAACAAAAGAAAAAGCAGGCGCAAGTGGCTTAAAAAGAGTAGTAGATGATATGCTACAAACATCAGTAAGAAAAATAAGAATGTTACAAGGAAAACCAGGGGAATTAGTTCTATTTAAAGAAACAATTGATAATCCAGAACAATTTGAACTATATTCATTAGAAGGTCAAAATAAAGAAATGGTTTATCCGCCAAAAGTAAAAGTAAAGAAATAAAAAGAAAAAGGGTGATTATATGAATTACCAATTAAAATTAGAAGAAATAATAAAAGAAAACAAGGACAAAACTCCAAAGTTACTATTACATAGTTGTTGTGCTCCTTGTTCTTCTTATGTATTAGAGTATTTATCTAATCATTTTGATATAACAATTCTATTCTATAATCCAAATATCACTTCTAAAGAAGAATATGATAAAAGATTAAATGAGTTGAAAAGATTAGTTGAAAATCTTCCACACTCTAATAAAATAGAAATAATAGAAACAAGATATGAACCAAAAGAATTTATAGATATTGCTAAAGGTTTAGAAGATGCTAAAGAAGGCGGAGAAAGATGTTTTAAATGTTATAGGTTAAGACTTGAAGAAGCAGCAAAATACGCTAAAAGTAATAACTATGACTTCTTCACAACAACACTTTCTATATCGCCTCATAAAAATGCAGAAAAACTAAATGAAATTGGTGAAGAACTAAGTAGTATTTACAAAATAAATTATTTATATGCAGACTTTAAGAAAAAAGGTGGATATCAAAGAAGTATAGAATTATCTAAAAAATATGACTTATATCGCCAAGATTTCTGTGGATGTATATATTCAAAAATAGAAAGAGATAAACAAAGAAAAGAGAATCAATAAGATTCTCTTTTTAGGAAAAACAAACTAAAAAAATAATAATAAATAATGATACATTTGATAATCAGATGCTTTTCCTTCTAAAACAGGGGTAAAAGAAGGATAGTGGTAGATATGACAAAAAGAGAAATATCTCTATTTATTATAATTATTTTCCAATATATAATAATATTTATATTATTATTAAAATAAAAAAGCATCTGAGTCACTAAAGTGATTTCAGATGCACATCCAAGCAAGTCCAATCTTTGAATTAAATTTAGGAGATAAATTTGATACAAGTAAGGTTGTTGGAATGGATAATATGTTTTATTTTACAGGAGCATCTAATCAAAAGTTTAAACTAGATTGTAGTAATTGGAATGTAGATAAAGTAACAAATTATATTGATTTTAATAAATCGGTCACCTCTAAAGTAACGCCACCCGCATGGAAAATTAATAATATTTAAAGAGACACTCTGTCTCTTTTTTGTTATAATGATATAGGTGATAATATGAAGATACATATAATTGAAACAGGTTATTTAAAAGAAAACTGTTATATTATAAAAGATGAAATAAATAAAGAATGCTTAGTTGTAGATCCAGGAGATGATTTTTCTAAGATTAAAGATAATATATCTGATTATAAAGTCTTAAATGTTTTACTTACTCATAATCATTTTGATCATATTGGTGCCTTAGAAGAATTAATAAATGAATATAAAGTAGAAGTTTTAAATAAAGATAATTTAAATGAAATAGAATATAAGATAAATAGTTTTGTTTTTAAAGTAATATTTACTCCAGGTCATACGAATGATTCTATATGTTTTTATTTTGAGAAAGAAAAAGTTATGTTTACAGGAGACTTCTTATTTAAAGACACAATTGGTAGAACTGATTTACCAACTGGTAGTACCTCTGATATGGACAATAGTTTAAAATTAATTAAAACTTATTCAAAGGACATATCTATTTATCCTGGACATGGTCCTATGTCAACTTTAGAATTAGAATTTAAAAATAATATGTATTTAAAATAAAAAATGATATAATTGTTTAGAAAGTAGAAGGTGTAGTTATGTATATAGATTTAATAGTAATAGTTGTATTATTACTAATAGTAGTATTTTGTTTTAGAAGATTCTCGAGTTTTGTATATTCTTTTGCGATAATTGATATATTTTTAAGAATATTAAATTTTATTAGATATAATCTACCAATCAAAGATATTCAAAACCTATTAAGTAAATATTTTCCAGGATCAATAGAAGTAGTTATACGTGGATACTCTAGTGGAATAATTGAAACTATTCTTATGTGGGCATATACTATTTTATATGCAATATTCTTAAGTTATGTAGTTAAAACATTTATCCGTAAGAAGAAATAGGTGATAATATGGAATTTGAATTTAGTAATAACAAAGTACATACTGAAAGAATAAAGAAATTAAAAAATTTAAGATTGATTTATCGAATAATAGAATTTCTTTTACTTATAATGGTAATTAATTTTTCTCTTGTTACAAAGTTTGAATTTATCCCAGTATTGTTAGTTGTTTTAACAATATCAGTTTTAACTGGATTTATGTATTATTTCTATATAGTTCATGCTTGTAATGTAACACAAGAATCATTATTTCATGAATTAAATCCTAAATTAAATATTGATTATAATATTTATTTATTAAAAACAATTTTTAAGGGAACAAAGTCCAAAAAATATGTCTTAAGTGATATAGCAACAGGATATTTATATGATGGTAACTTTGAAAAATGTAAAGAGATATTAAATTATCTTGAAAAAGATAAAATGGACAAATTAGTAAAGATTACTGTCTTAGAAAAGAAAATGATGCTTAATTATTTTGAAAATAAATATAAAGAAGCCTTAAAAGTAAAAGAAGAATTATTAAAAGAATTAGAAAATGCAAATAAGAAAATAAAAGATCAAATATTATTTAATATTGAAATGTATACAGCTTTAATTGAAAAAGATAAAGATAAATTAACAATTATTTTAAAAACTCTAAAAAAGAGTGAAAAAAATATTGATAAAGTAGATTATTTATATATTAAAAGTCAATTTTTTGAAGAAGAGGATAATAAATATCAAAAGAAACTTGCTTTTGAAGGTGGAGATATATTCTATGCTAGAGAAGAGTTAGAAGATCAATCTATTACAACTAAGAATAACATTAAGCCAAAGAAGCATAAAGGATTTAAAAATATAAGTATTATCTTACTTATCGTATCAATAATAGCTACTATTATTAGTTTTATTGCATATTTTTTATAAAATCCTTATAAAATAAAGAAAAAATATATAAAAACATTTGTAAAATATAAAAATTATGTTATAATACAAGTGCATCAAGTGGAAGAAGTCTTCCACTTTTTATATTATTTGAAAGGGGAAAAAGATATGGAAGAAAAGTTAAAAGAAATAATAAATGATAAAATAAAACATTTAGATATTTTTGTAGATTCAATATCTTTAGAAAAAGAAGGTAGTGAAACTTTCTTAAGAATTGCATTAGATGCAGATTTCATGATCGATTTATCTAAAGTAGTAATGGTAACTCGTATCATAAACCCAATACTTGATAAAGAAGACTTAATTAAAGAAGAATATATGTTAGATGTATATGCTAAATCTAAAGGAGATGTAGAAAGTGAATAGTAAAGAATTTATTAAAGCAGTAGATTTAATAGTAAAAGAAAAAGGAATTGATAGAGAATTAGTTTTTGAAGCTATGGAACTTGCACTTGCAACAGCGTATAAAAAGAACTTTGATTCTTTAACAAATTCTAAAATTATGATTAATAGAGAAACAGGAGAAATCAAAGTATACTCATACTTAACAGTAGTAGAAGATGAAGATCCAAATGATGAAGAATCAGATGGAATTGACTTAGACTATGAAATTGGTTTAACAGAAGCTAGAAAAATTAATAAAGCTTTAAATGTTGGAGATACTATTGATACAGAAATTACACCAAAAGATTTTGGACGTGTAGCAACATCAACTGCTAAACAAGTACTAGTTCAAAAAATGCGTGAAGCAGAAAGAAACTCTATTATGGATGAATATGGAGATAAACAAGATGAACTATTAATTGGTACAGTTGATTTAGAAGATGTTGATAATTACTTCATTAATTTAGGAAGAAGTAATGGTATCTTACCTAAAAAAGAATGTATCCCAGGTGAAAAAATTGAAATGGGTAAACAAATTAAAGTTTACGTAACTAAAGTTGATGGTAGTGGTAAAGGAATGTTTATTCTACTTTCAAGAAATCATTATGGATTCTTAAAAAGATTATTTGAACATGAAATACCTGAACTATCAGATGGATCAGTTTTACTATATAGCGTAGCAAGAGATGCTGGTAGCCGTAGTAAAGTTGCTGTATATTCTGAAAAATCAAATATTGATCCAATCGGAGCTTGTATTGGTGAAAGAGGAACAAGAATTGCTCGTATTATTGAAGAAGTTAATGGAGAAAAAATTGATATCGTTAAATACGATAAAGAACCTGAAATCTTCATTGCAAATGCATTACAACCTGCTAAAAACTTACATGTAATTATTACAGATCCTAAAAAACAAGAATGTATAGTTGTAGCAGATAAAGATAACTTCTCATTAGCAATTGGTAAAAAGGGACAAAATGCCCGTCTTGCTTCAAAATTAACACATTATAAAATTGACATTAAAAACACTGAACAAGCAGCTGAAATGGGAATTAATTTTAAAGATTAATTTTTAAAGTAGTAATTAAAGAATAATCAGGAGGTATTATGAAGGCAGTAGTAGAAAGACTAATAGAAAGACATGGTACTTATGGTGTTGATTGGATGGGATTTGAACTTAGAAGAAGTAATCCTCTAACTTATCATCACATCAAAAAAGACTGTGACAAAGGCAAAAAAACAATGGAAAATGGTGCCTTGTTAAGCCGAAAAGGTCATCGCTTTTTAAACTGCCTTGAACTTACATACCCTGATTTATATGAAGAATGGAATGCTTTATTTGTAGATATTAATAAAAGTAAAGCACCACTTACAGAAACACATAAACAAAAGATAAAAACCTTAAGAAAAAAAGGTGAATTAATCGAAGAAACTTTTATGCGTAGGAAGTGATTTTATGAAAAATAAAAAAATAGTTATGAGAACATGTACTGTTACTAAAGAAAAACTTCCTAAGAGTGAACTACTTAGAGTAGTAAGAACTCCAGAAGGAAACGTTGTTGTAGATACAACCGGAAAAGTAAATGGACGTGGAGCTTATATAAAAAAAGATTTAGAAGTTTTAGAAAAAGCAAAAAAGAGTCGTGTACTTTCAAGACAATTAGAAGTAGAAATAAGTGAAGAAGTATATGAATCTATCAAAGAAGAAATTAATAAATAAAAATGGATTAAACACCATATAATAAAAAGTATGAATATAAAGAAAGTAGAGGTGATTTAGCATGATGAGTATTTTAGAATATTCAATAGATGTTAATAAAAGTGTAGAAGAAATAATGAAATTATGTAAGAAGTTAGATATACCTTGTTACAATGAAGAGGTAATGTTAACTGAAGATGACATTATTCTACTAGACAATGAGATTCAAGATAGTGAAGACTATATTACTGATGAAGAAGATATATTAGAAGAAAAAGTAGAAAATATTATTTCTGTAAGTAATATTGATGTTGACACTAATAATAAAAAAGAAAAATTGAAATCTAAGAAAGATCGTGTTGAAAATAACAAAGCTAACTTTCAAAAAGAGAGAAAGAAAATTTATAAACATCGTGAAAAATTACAATCAAACGAAAATGAAGAATTAGAAGAAAAAGTTATATATAAAGAAGATATGACAGTAGCAGAACTTGCAACAGCACTAGAAGTATCTTCAACTGATGTAATTAAAAAGTTAATGAAATTAGGAGTAATGGCTAACTTAAATTATCCATTAAGTTATGAAGTTGCTGAATTGTTAGTAATAGATTATGGTAAAGAAATAACTAA
The DNA here is from genome assembly GCA_015059405.1 of Bacillota bacterium. Classification (GTDB taxonomy): domain Bacteria; phylum Bacillota_I; class Bacilli_A; order RF39; family UBA660; genus RUG11788. Next base: position 11,400 of record SVAL01000012.1, on the reverse strand, counting down.
AGCAGAAAACGTAGATATTTCTAATTTTGAAAATTATGAATTAAAAGAAAAAGAAGAAAATCTAGTTAATCGTCCGCCAGTAGTAACTATTATGGGTCATGTTGACCATGGTAAAACATCATTATTAGATGCAATTAGAAAAACTAATGTTGTTAGTGGAGAAGCTGGAGGAATTACTCAAGCAATCGGTGCATATCAAGTTGAATTAGATGGTAAGAAAATTACATTTATTGATACTCCAGGGCATGAAGCATTTACTGAAATGCGTGCACGTGGTGCAAATGTAACAGATGTTGTTGTTATAATTGTTGCTGCAGATGATGGTATCATGCCACAAACTAAAGAATCAATAGATCATGCTAAAGCTGCAAATGTTCCAATAATTGTTGCAATTAATAAAATAGATAAACCAGAAGCTAATGTTGAAAGAATATTAACTGAACTTACTGAGTATGGTTTAACTCCAGAAGAATGGGGTGGAGATACTATCGTAAATCGTATTTCTGCTAAGGCTCAAATTGGTATTGAAGAATTACTTGAAAATATTCTATTAGTTAGTGAAATGGCTGAATTAAAAGCAAATCCAAATCGTTATGCAATGGGAACTGTACTTGAATCTAAATTAGATAAAAAAGTAGGTACAATTGCTACTGTATTAGTTCAAAATGGAACACTACGTTTAGGTGATCCAGTAGTAGTTGGAACATCTTTTGGTAAAGTAAGAACACTTAAAAATGATAAAGGACAAGATGTTATTGAAGCTCTTCCTTCAACTCCAGTAGAAATAACTGGTTTAAGTGAAGTACCATCAGCTGGAGATAAATTTATGTCTTTCGAAACTGAAAAACAAGCAAAAGCTATCGCTGAACAAAGAAAAAACAGATCACGTGAACAAGATACAAATAAGAGTGGTATGACTTTAGAAGATTTATTTGGAGCAATCAAGTCTGGTATCAAAGAAATTAATGTTGTTTTAAAAACAGATGTTAATGGTTCATTAGAAGCTATTAAACAAAGTCTTGCTAAAATAGAAGTAGAAGATGTAAGAGTAAAAGTAATTTTAGGTGGAGTAGGAACTATTACTGAAAGTGATATCGTTCTAGCAAATGCAAGTAATGCTATCATAATTGGATTTAATGTAAGACCTAATCAAAAGACTTTAGATCTTGCTAAAGAATATAATGTAGATGTAAAACTATATGACATTATCTATAAAATGATTGAAGATATTGAAGCATCTATGAAAGGTATGCTTGAACCAATATATGAAGAAGTTGTAACTGGTCATGCAGAAATAAGACAAATCTTTAAATTCTCTAAAGTTGGAAATATTGCTGGTTCACACGTAATAGATGGAACAGTAAAAAATGGTTCTAATGCTAGATTAGTTAGAGATGGTATTGTATTATATACTGGTAAAATTAAATCAGTACAACGTGAAAAAGATCAAGTTAAAGAAGTTTCTAAAGGTATGGACTGTGGTATTACTTTAGAAAACTATCAAGATATTAAAGAAAATGATATTATCGAAGTATATGAATTAAATGAGATTAAAAGATAATTAATCTCTTTTTTTCTAAAAAGAAACATTATATAATAAAACTGAGGTGGAAACTATGAGTGTAAAAATAGATCGTCTAGGTAGTAACTTTGTTAAAGTAATAAGTGAAATTCTAGCTACTGAAATAAAAGATGAAAATATAAAGTTTGTTACTATCACTTCTTGTGATGTAACTAATGATTTAAGTTTTGCTAAAGTATATTTTACAGTATTAGATATGGATAAAAAGAAAGATACTATTAAAGCATTAGAAAAAGCTAAATCATTTATTCGTGGAGAAATAAGTAAAAGAATTAAAATAAGACACACTCCAGAATTAAGATTTATATTTGATGATTCTATAGAATATGGAAATAAAATAGAAAAATTAATTAATGATATAAACAATAAATAAAAGTACACAAAAAAGTGTACTTTTTTTGTCAAATAAATAATAACTAGTTGAGTAAGAATTTTAGTCATGATACTATTAAGATGATAATAGAGGTGAATATATGAAACTAGTATTAGATGAAGATAAGAAAAAAGTATATGTAGAAGAAGGAGAAATAGATAGATATTATTCTATGATTGATATGGGAGAATATATTGGTCATAGTCAAAGAGATTGGTATGAAACAGCACCTAGTAATTGGTTTTTAATGTTTTATGATGAAAAAGATAAAAATAGTCAAACTTTATTTCATGCCGAAGCATTAGTTGATCAATATGGAGAATATCAAAGATTAATTTTAGAAGAAAAAGGTTATAAAAGAGTAATGCAACTTCAAGGAGACTACATCATGAGTGATATAGTATATGATAATCGTAATGAATCCTTTGATGGTGCATGGGTTGGTAAAAGTTATATTGGTTATGAACATGATGATAATACTAAACCTCTACCTAGATTAAGTACATATTTATTAGGAGATAAAGAATTTAAATCAGAAGATGGAATTGTATTATCTGAAAAACCTAATGATTATCGAGTAACTGAATTTTTACTAAATAATGATAATTTATCTTTAGAATTTAAAGATGTAAAATAATATCAAGTTAGTGTAAAGTTTATTAAAAACTATTGGAGTGGAATATCTCCTATGATATAATATAATTGTCTAGAAGATTGGACTGTTTACTTTTAAAACCGACTAAGTAACGATACGGGAGTTCGGATCATTAACTGGTGTTGAATGCTAAGATTTATCTTAGAATCCTAAAGGTTAAGTATGGACACCCACCTGCTGGTATAGGGCGGGTTTTATCGTTAGACATCCACCTTTTGGACAGAATTAAATAGAAAAGCACATCAATCGATGTGCTTTTTCATTTGTATAAATATAATTAAAATTTTCTATATAATCCAATAACTTTACCTAAAATATTAACTCTATCTAAAATAATAGGTGCCATAGTATCATTTTCTGGTTGTAATCTAAAATGACCATTTTCTTTATAATAAGTTTTTACTGTAACTTCATTTTCATCAGTCATCGCAACAACTTTTTCTCCATTAGATGCAGTATTCTTTCTTTCTACAACAATAATATCTCCATCATAAATACCTACATTAATCATTGATTCACCACTAACTCTTAATGTAAAGACTTCTTTTTTACCAGTAATCATAGTTGCAGGAAGTGCAAAATATTCATCAGGTACTTCAATAGCTTCAATAGGATTACCCGCAGTTACTTTACCAAGAAGTGGAACTTCAACTATTGTTTCATCTTTTTCTAAGAACTCATTTGGAACAAGTAACTCTAAAGCTCTATTTTTAGCTTCATTTTTTCTAATATATCCTTTTTCTTCTAATTTATTAAGATGAAAATGTGTAGTTGCAGGTGAACTCAAATTTAACATAGATCCTATTTCTCTAACAGTAGGTGGATAACCATGACTAGCGATAAACTTTTTTAATGCTTTTAAAATATCTTCTTGTCTCTTAGTTAATTTTTCCATAATATCATCTCTTTTCTACGCATATCTTACCACAAACAATTGTTTATGTCAAACACATGTTTTATATTTGACAAAGAATAATATTTATTTTAGAATAAAAAACAATTAATGTGAGGTAACTATGGAAAATTTATTAACAAAAATCAAAGAATTAGTAGAAGCATACAATAGTCTTCCAGGAAGCGAACAAGTTGCAGTAGTTCCTAAAAGTTATGCAACAGATATGAATATACCAATTAAAGAAGAGGAAATAGATGTTTCTACATACTATATTTGCGTATATGATGATGAACAAGTAGGTTTATTTAAAGAATTACGTCACAGCACAGGAAAAGAGATTGTTATGGGTGCTGAAAGATATGATTCAGGTTCTTTGTTCATCGGTGTAAGATCTAATTTAATCGGTATGCATACAACACATGAAGGATTTAATAATGTATCAAATTGGAGAAAAGTAGGAACTTTGGAAATAGTTGACCAAAAAAGATATGTATGTAGTTGTGAAATGTATGAAGCAATACCTTTTGATGATATTCGCCTATTAATGTATGAAAGTGGCGAAATATCTACTTATACATTAGGAAAAGCAACAGAAAAAGATTTAATTAATGTTTTAAAATATGCTCATCAATATTTTAAAAATAAAATAGTAAGTCCAAAAGAAAAAATAAAAGAGTTAAAAAATAGTAAAAACCAAGAATAATTTAATGTAATACTAAAAACAATATGATATAATGTTATAGGAAAAGAAATACATATTGTTTTTTTGTGCACTATAATAATACTATTGACAAAAACAAGATGTGTTTGTTATTATATTCTCTTAACAAAAATGTCTTGTTAAGAGTATGGAGGAAAGACATGGGAAAAGCAATACTTAGTTATACGCTTGATAAAAAATCAAATAGTGATGCAAATGAACTTGTTCTACTTTCTGGATCCCTTAGAATGATTGATAATTGTACAAGAGGGTATGACAGTATTGAAGCACTACGTCAAAGTTCAGACTTTCAGGAAAGAATTAATGATTTTATAAAAAGAAATGAGAACTTTATTAAAGAATATAACAATAACTTTAAAGGTGAATTCGTAGTAGCATTCATTATGGATAGTGAAAAACGTGAATATTTACCACTATTAATAAATGACGATAAACCAATACGTACTAGAACTAGTGCTTTGGAAGAAGTAAAAAGTGAAGTCGAAAGAGCAAGAAAACTTTTATTTAGAAGTAAAGATAAATTATTCTTAAGAAGAATGATAAATGATGAAAGATTTTCAGATACTACTGATTTCGATATAAAATTAAAATTACCAGAATATAAAGAGGTAATAAAAAAAGGTATGCATCCTAAATTAATAGATGGAGCATATTACTTAACAATTCATGAAATATTAGAATATACATTACAAACTGAAAAAAATGGGCTAATGCGAGGACTTGTAGAAGACGCATTAGAAGTATGGAAAGAAAATATTTTAGCTTTAGATGATGAATTATTATATTATTATTCAAGACACTTACGTTTAGCAATAAATGCATATGATAAAGATAAGTTAAGTAAAAAATTAGTAACAAATCTAAAAGCAAATGTTCAAAATATGATTGGCGTTGTTAAAGATGGATGTGGACGAGTAGTTAGATATCCAGTATCAGGTAGATATAAATTAATTAGTAATAAAACAAAAAGAATGGAAGAAAACTTTGCATAATCCATTCTTTTTTTATGTTATACTTATATTGTGATGTATATGAAAGAAAAATATTTAGAATATTTAGAGTATCAAAAAAATTATTCTAATCATACTATTGAAAGTTATGAAAAGGATATAGATGAATACTTAGAATATATAAAAGAAAATAATATAAATTTATTAAAGATAAATTATAATGACATAAAAGAATACTTAAAATATCTTAATAATAAAAAAGATATTAATTCAACAATATCTAGAAAAATAAGTGCACTTCGTGGTTTTTATAAATTTCTTCAAAATAATAATAAAATAGAAAATAATCCCTTTGCTTTAATAAATCTTCCTAAAAAAGAAAAAAAGTTACCTAGATTTTTCTTTTATAATGAATTAGAAGAATTATTTAATACTCCCAAACTAAATACACCTCTTGGTCAAAGAGATAGACTTATACTAGAAATGCTATATGCAACTGGTGTTCGTGTTAGTGAATTAGTTAATATCAAAATTAAAGATATATCTAGTGATAATACTATTAAAATTTTAGGTAAAGGAAACAAGGAAAGAATTGTTCGTTTTGGTGATTATTGTAGTGAAATTCTTAAAATGTATTTAAATGATGGTCATTATAAATTAAATGGTAGTAGTGAGTACTTGTTCTTAAATAATAATGGCCAAAAACTTACAGATAGAGGAGTAAGATATTTACTTGATAAAATCATTTCCAAAACTACTATTGAGAAAAAAATATCGCCTCATATGATTAGACATAGTTTCGCAACACATTTATTAAATGAAGGTTGTGATATATTAACTGTTCAAGAACTATTAGGACATGAAAGCCTAACAGCAACATCTATTTATACTCATATAACTAATGATCGTTTAAAAGATGTTTATTTTAAAACTCATCCTAGAGCTAAAAAATAATATAAAGACATAAAAAAAGAATTTAGTTTTTCTAAATTCTTTTATTTGTTTTTTAATGAATAGATAAATTTACTTATTTTACTAATTCCAAAAATTAGTAAAACTATCATAACCATAGTATAAAATACATTAATTAAAGTATCTGCAAATAATATCAATAATCCAGCACCTATTAATGAACCTAGTGGAATATAATTAGGAAAATAAATCATCTTAATTATTGCATTAAGAAGAACAACTACACCAAGTGCAACAAATACAAATCCTAAAGATGAAATAGGATTTAAGAATATATATATCGCAAATAATGCAAAAAACAATGATTGAATAAAAAATGAAATAGATTGTCTTTTGTGTTTTTTTATTGTTCCAATCCCTAAACTAAATAAATTAACTGAGTAAGTTAAAATAAAAATAGGGAAGATATAAATAATTAATTTTAATAATAATTTATCTCCAAAAAATAATCCTGAACAAGAAATAATTAATAATATAATTCCTTGTACTAAGTCAGTAATTAATTCTTTCTTATACTGATTCTTATATTCCTTTTGAAATTTATCTCCATCTATAATAATATCTTTCTTCAATTTTATCACCAATATCATTATACAATAAAAAATATAATATACCAATAATAAGATAATTTTAAAGTTGAATATTTTATTTTTATTGACTCTATGTTATAATTAGAATTAGATGATAAAAGAGGTGTCTTATATGAGTAGAATTGACCAAATTCAAAGTAGTGGAAGAAGAAACGATGAATTAAATAAAACTATTGACGCTATAAACGGATACTATAGCGGTTTTTGTAGAGAGTTAGGTTTTGATCCTAATGATCGTAATCGAACTGTTCCAAATGAAACTGAAAGAAAACGTGGAGAAGCATATTTTAATCGAAAGACATCTTCTTTAAGAAAAGAAATTCAAACATATATGAAACTTGGTTACTCTGAAGAAGAATCACTTGCTAGAGTTCTTCCAAAAGCATATGGACTTGTTAAAGCAGCTAGTGCTTTCTTATGGAACAAACCTCATTATGATGTGCAATTAAAAGGTGGTATTCTACTTAACGAAGGATATGCATCAGAAATGGCAACTGGTGAAGGGAAAACTCTAACAGCAACTTTACCAACATATTTAAATGCCCTTCTAGGTAAAGGTGCTCATGTTATTACACCTAACGGATATCTAGCCAAACGTGACTTTGAAGAAATGAGTGAATTATATAGTTTATTAGGTTTAACAAGTGGTTTAATTGAAGAACGTACTTCACTTGATCCTGAAGATATAAAGAAAAAAACTATTGCTATATTAGGTCAAGAATTAGAATTATATGCAAGTACTGCAACAACAGAAGCTGAAAGAGAAGCTTTAATCGAACGTTATATGAGTGATAGAAAAAATAAAGTTAAAGTAAAAGAAGCTCGTCAAAAAGCTGTAGAAGCTTTAAGAATGGAAGATACTTTAAAAAGAAGATTTGCATATGATGCTGATATTACATATGGTTCATCATCTGCATTTGCTTTTGACTACTTACGAGATGATATAGAAACAGATATAAATAAGACAGTACAACGTCAAGGTAATCCAAATTTCGCTGTAATAGATGAAGTAGATGCTGTATTGTTTGATGATGCAACAACTCCATTTACATTGTCTGGAGAACAAACAGATGAAGAATTAGCAATAACTGAAGAAGAAAGAACTGCTAAAATGCAAAAAATAAAGAAAGCTAACTTAGCAGTTGCAAAAATAAATGCCGAAAGTAAAACTTTAGTAGAAAGATATGGAAGAGAACAAGCCTTAATTTCTCATATAAAAAATGATAATGAAAAATATGATGCTGTTTTAAGAAATGAAACAAAATCAGCAAATTTCCAAGATATGACAAGAGCAATTATTATTAATGATAGTACACAAGAATATTTCTTTACTACATTAGGAGAAACAATGTTCTTCCAATTCTATTGTGATAGTGATATCAATAAAATTTTAAAAGAACATTTGGATGAAATAAGAAATATTAAATTCCAAGATGGACCTATGTATCGTGAAGGATATGATTATGTTATTAATGACTATGGGCGAATTGAAATGGAACCTCGTGCTTTTGCTCATTTAGTAACAAGTGGACAAATTCCAGAGTTAACACAAAGATTTAATAGATTTAATACAAATGAACTAATACTACATCGTAACGAAATAGATAATGCTATTAAAGCATGGTTTGTACTTGAAAAAGATGTAGATTATATATTAAGTAAACCAAATAATCCTAGTACACCAGATGAACAAGTGGTATCACTAGTTATGAATGGTCGTACTGCTGAAGGAAGAGTATATTCTAATGGTTTACAACAAGCAATTGAAGAAAAGATTAAACATCAAAAAGAAATTAATATAAGAGAAACAAAAATAAAAAATACACTAGCATCAATTCCAACTGCATCATTTTTTGCTAGATATAGTAAATTTGGTGGTATGACAGGTACTTCTGCAGTTACTGCTTTTAGAAATTTATATAGCTTAGAAACAAGAACAGTTGAAAGAAAGAAACCTAAGATTGTTATTGATCATGGTGAAAGAATGTATGCTAGTACTGAAGAAAAGAATGAAGCAATATTCCAAGAAGTATTAAAATCATATAAAAAGGGACAACCAGTTTTATTATCAACAACTTCAATTGAAGAAAGTGAAAAACTATGGGCATATTTAACTAAGAGATTAAAAGAAGAAGGAATTGAAAAAGAAATTCCAGTTTTAAATGCTAATGTTGATGAATTAGAACAAGAAGCTGCAATTGTTGCAAGAGCAGGTATGCCAAGAGCAATTACAATTGCAACAGAAATGGCTGGGCGTGGTACTGATATTAAATTGGGAGGAGAAGTTCCTGATGTTAGTGATTTGGTACCAATTGTTGCAGACGAATTAGTAGCAAGTACTTTAACTAGATTAGAAAAAGCAGGAAAAGTAACAAAAGAAAACAGAGCACAATATGAAATGCAAATAAAAAAGAAAATATATGCCAATCGAGACTCTTTAGAAGCAGTAGCACAAAAACGTCAAGACACAATTAGAGAAAGACGTGCTAAATTAAAAGAAGAAGTAGAACTATCTGGTGGATTAAAAGTAATTGGTTCTGGACATTTTGACTATACAAGAGTAGATGATCAAGTAAAAGGTCGTTGTGGTCGTCAAGGAGATCCTGGAGAAGTAATTTTCTTTAATGATCAAATGGATTTATTAAGAGTTGGAGTACCAAAAGAAAAAGTAGAACGCTTACAAAAACAAGCAGAATTATCTCCAATTATCGAAGATCCAAACACAAAAAGAACCCCAGTTAGTGACGCTATTTATGAAGCTCAAAGTAAAACAGAAGGTATAACTGAAACAGTTATTAAATTAAGTCAAGAAATTGAAGCAGAAATATCTAGATATAGACGTGACTTTAGAGCACAAAAAGAACTATTAAAAGAAAATGGTGACTATGTAGATACTGTTATATATTTAACTGAAGAAACAGTAAAATCAATATTAGTTGCAACATCTAAAATTGATACACCAAACTTAACAGACAAAACAAAACTACATGTTGCCAAACTAGATTTAGAAGAATTAAAATCTCTATCAAGTGAGTTCTTAGGAATTGAAATGACTGATGAAGAAATAAAACAGTTTAAAAATTTAGGCGAATTAAGAGAACATATGATAGGAAAGAGTCTTATTCCATTTAGAGAAAAAGTGGAAAAAGAAGGAAAAGAAGTAGTAAACGATGAATGCAAAGAAATGGTAGATAAAATGTTTGGACGCGTTTGGAATTACTTTGAAGATTTTGTTGATACTATTAAATATCAAGATTATTTAAATAAATTAGGTAGTTTCCAAGGTGGAATGGAAATAGCTCAACAAATTGCACTTGCATACATGCATGCAGTTGAAACAGAAAGAGCACTTACTGTTAGAGAAATTATTAATCCTAATTATCGTGAAAAATTAACAAACGAACCACGTGAAGAAATTGTTCCAGTTAGAGTAACTCCTCATGGTGTTGAAAAGGTATCAAAAGATTTTGATAAAGAACAAACAGCATACTTAGATGAGTTTATAGAAGAACAAGAACAAGCAATGAGTGCATCTATCGCTAACTTACAACCTCATCCAAGAATTTTCTCACTTGTAAATAATGTTAAACTAAATAGAAACTCTAAAAAAGTAGGAGTATCTTCACATCCAGCATTTGATGATGACATGGAAATAGTTGATTTTAGCGAATCAACAACTACCAGAGGGAGAAAATAGTAAAAAAAGATAAGAAAAAGACTAAAAATCTTTTTCTTTTATTTTGTATTGTGGTATAATTTATACATGCGTGTAATTATGAAAGGAAGATGAAAAAATATGAAGTATGTTTATTCTTTCAAAGAAGGAAACAAAGATATGCGTGAACTACTTGGTGGAAAGGGAGCAAACCTTGCAGAAATGACAGGAATTGGACTTCCAGTACCAAGAGGATTCACAGTTACAACAGAAGCATGCACAAAGTACTATGAAGACGGAAAGATGATTAGTGAAGAAATCGTTAATCAAATTTACGAAAAATTAGCTGAACTTGAAGCAGTTTCTGGAAAGAAAATGGGAGATAGTCAAAATCCATTATTAGTATCAGTAAGAAGTGGTGCTAGAGCTAGTATGCCTGGTATGATGGATACAGTACTTAACTTAGGTATGAATGACGAAGTAGCAAAAGGATTTGCTGAAGTTACTCAAAACCCAAGATTTGTATATGACAGCTACAGAAGATTTATCCAAATGTTCTCAGATGTAGTTATGGGATTCCCAAAAAGTTCATTTGAAAGATTATTTGATAAAATCAAAGAAGAAAAGCATGTTGAATTCGATACAGAATTAACTGCTGAAGATTTAATGGAAGTTGTAGAAATCTACAAAGGTGAATATGAAAAACATGCTGGAGTAGCATTCCCACAAGATCCAAAAGAACAACTTTTAGAAGCTGTTAAAGCAGTATTTAGAAGTTGGAATAATGACAGAGCTATTACTTACCGTCGTTTAAATGATATTCCAGGTAGTTGGGGAACTGCTGTAAACGTTCAAGAAATGGTTTATGGTAACCGTGGAGAAACATCTGGTACAGGTGTTGCATTTACAAGAAACCCTGCAACAGGTGAAAAGAAATTATTCGGAGAATATCTAATGAACGCTCAAGGTGAAGACGTTGTTGCTGGTATTCGTACACCTCAATCAAT
>SVAL01000011.1 GCA_015059405.1 Bacillota bacterium | reverse complement strand
TATTAAAAGAACAAAAATCAATTTTAAAAAGTGTAGTGTTAAATAAAAGTGATATAGAAATTATCAGTCAACAGAATTTACAAATTATAAAGATGATAGATTCATTATCAAATTTAATCGTATCAACTTTATCAGTTAATGCTGAGAAGAAAATTCAGCAAAGGGAAAAACTAATTTATAAATATAAAGTAGATGGTGCTTTTCTTGATAAACTATTAAGAAAAGAAAGAGATATATTAACAGTTAGACCATCTAATTTGCATAAGCCAAATGAAGCTGTAAATATAATAGTTTTTTTAGATGCTTATACTAGAACATTTGATTTAAATAATTTAGATATAGCAGACTTTATAAATGAGGTTAATCATTATCGTAATGTTGCAATGCAAAAGAAAATATATATATCCTTTATAAAGGATGGTAATAATTTAAAAATAGGTGTTGTTATGAATTTTAACAATTTAAAAGTAGCCGAAAAATTTATGAAGGATTCTGGATGTAATGATATTGTTTTTTTAAATAATACCATAATGAATGAAGGTGATATATATACCAGCAACAGCTAGGTGGTGTGTTCACGGACAGCAAGGAAGAACAGATTGTATAAGTTATATAAAAGATAGAAATAAAACATCTGAAGGTGTGTTAATAACTGGTGTTAATTGTTCAGCAGAATTTGCAGATTATGAAATGAAATTGAATAATGATAAATTCAATATAATAGAAGATGCAAATAGTAGAACCTGCTACCACGGTTATCAATCTTTTGATCCGAAAGAAAAAAACTTAACACCAGAACACGCACATCAAATAGGTGTAGAGTTAGTAAAAAAATTATATCCAGAATTTCAGGTATTAGTTTGTACTCATATAGACCAATCTCATATTCATAATCATTTTGTAATAAATGCTGTAAATATGAAAGGTAGGAAATTAGAAGACCGTTTAGCAAATCCAATTGAAGGACTATATGGTCTTCGTGATATGAGTGATAAGTTAGCATTAGAACATGGATTAACAATAATTGAAGACGCACCAAAAATTAGTCGCTTTGGTAAAGGTAAATATTTATATGCAATGGCGAATAAAACTTGGAGAGAACAAATAATTGAAAAATTAGATTATCTAAAAGAAAGATGTTATTCGTTTGATGAATTGTTAGAAACTTTAGCTTATGATGGTTATCAAATTAAACCAGGAAAAAATATTCGTATTCGTCCATTTGGAAAACAAAAATTTGTGACTATGAAAGTTTTGGGTGAAGAATATAGCGAGGAATCACTAAAAGAATTTTTCAAACAAAAAAGAAAGCATCAAGGTAATTTTAATTTTGAAAATTATAAGTTGAATGATTTAGATAGTGAGATATTAAAAATATACGATACATTAGCACAAATGTCTAAACAATCAGTCTTATATAGTATGAAAGATTTAGATTCAAATAATGAATATTTTAAATACTATAACTCAAGATATATGGAAATAAGACGCTATCATCAAATAGTAGATACAATTAAATTTCTAAATGATAATAATATCTATGAATACGATAATTTAGAAACACAATTAGCAAAAATAAAATATGAAATAAAAGAAAGAGAATTAGAGTATCAAGAATTGTTATCTGAGAATGAAACATTACAAATAAGGATGCCGTTATGTAAGTTATATTTAAAGTATATAGAATATTATGATTCATATTTAGAACAGCAAGAAATAGTATCGTCATATATTGAACCATCTAATGAAGTTCAAATCTTTTTAGATTTAAAAAAGGAATTAAATGTTGATACTATTGATGAAGTTAAAGAGATAATCGCATCAGCTAATAAGATTAAATATGAAACTAATAAAAAATATGCTTATCTTACTTATTTAAAAAATAAAGCAAGTGATTTAGAAAAGGTTAGGAGTATTTCACTTGAAAATGAAAAAGGATTTATTAAAAGTGTTTCCATAAGTAAAGGTATGATAGATGAATCAAGATCTAATGATAAAAATTATTGTGTTAGAATTCCATATAGTGAATTGTATATGTATGTTCCTAAGCAAAATATTGCGTGGGTTAGTTATGATAATAGAGGTATTATATATTTAATTGATGATAAAGAATATATTTTAGTCAATAAATATAACGAAGAGCAACGCCGTGCAACAGGGGAGGAAATAGAGAAAATTGCACAAGAAGAGAAACAAAAAATTAATGAGTATTATAAAATAAAATAAAGGAGAAAAATATGAAAAAGAAAAAAGTTGAAATGAAAATAGAGCTAGATTTAGAAACAAAATTTTATAAAGTTTCTGATATTGATTATATAGGTAATGGTGGTGGAATGTCAGGGCGTTTTAAAAATAAACAGCATTTTTTAGATGAATTTAATTGGTATTTTCAGAAATATATATGTTTAGATTTGAAAGATAAAAGGAGAAAATTAGAATATGAGCAATTTGAATAAAAATAAATTAAAATCATTTTCTAAGTCAAAATGCAATAAAAATGCTCTGAAGAAATTAATTGTATCTGGAAGAGAATCGAAGAATTATTCTCAAAGAAAACTTGCAAGAAGAATAGGACTAAGTAATGCTACAATAAGTGATCTTGAAAGAGGTGAAGTTCAGAAACCAAGCGTGGAAATATTAATTAAGATTTCTGAAGAACTGAATATTTCTATAAAAAAGTTATTAAAAGCTGCTGGATATGGAAAACTATTAACTTTATTAAATAATGATAATATTCTAGAAGAATTAGAAAAATAATTATTAAAACTGTGTTATAATATAACTGACAGATAAATAGTAATTTGTTTAAATGTTAAATAACTTTGCGACAGTTATAAATATATTTGGTAGCATTGCAAATACTAATTATAATAAAATTTTTGTGAAAGGAGAAAAATTATGGAATTGAATAAAAATATTTATAATTTAAGAAAAGCAAAAGGATTTTCACAAGAATATATGGCAGAACAAATAAATGTATCAAGACAAACTATATCCAATTGGGAATTAGGAGAAACATCACCAAATCCAGAACAATTAGTTTTACTTTCACAAATACTTGAAACAAGTGTTGATAAACTTTTAGGTAATAAAACTAATTTTAAAGAGAAAAGTGAAAAATATAATTATATTTATTTAGGAACAATGGTAGTGTGTGGTAGTATTGCAGGAATATGGGCTTTTACTGCTAATAGATTTAAATTAAGCGAGATGGCTTTAATTATAATTGGTGGAGTAGCAATTGGTTATGGAATTGGATTAATTATTGATGGAGTATTAAAGAAAATAGAATGGAAAAGTTCTATGAGTAAAGAAGAAACACAAAAAAGTTTAAAAAAGAAATTATAATTCAAATTACAATTTATCAAGCAGATCTATAATAAGATTTGCTTTTTTCATGTTATAATGATTATAGAAAGGTAGGTAGTTTTGATGAAAAACAAAAAATGGGTTAATAGTATCCTTTTGATTTTAGGATTAGTAGTCATTTTAGCAGGTATAATGTTTTTGTTACCAAGAAACGATAAATCAATTTATTGTGTAATGGAAGATCCAACAAAAGAAAATAAAATGGAAATTTATTATGATTTTAAGGATGGAGAAGTATATAGATATTCAATAGTTAATACAAATAAATTGACTGACAATATCAATGTTGATGCATACAAAGAAATGATTCAAAAATCTAATGATAAATATAAAGGTGCAACAAGTAAGTTTTGGAAAGATGACAATACTTATATGACAACAGAAATATATAATTTAGATTTATTAACAGAAAATGAATTTAAAGAAATAACAGGTATGTCATTAAAAGATATAAAATCTAAAACTAGAAAAGATATAATCGAGTCTATTATCCCAATGGGTGAAGATGGTAGTTTCAAATGTAATTAATTTCAAATTACAATTTAACGATCAGATTAGTTTGAAATATAACTAATCTTTTTATAAAGAATATTTTTGTTAACTAATCGTCGTAAATACTTGATTTTTTAATTTTTTTTGTGTATCATGAGTTCGTCAAATTCAAGGAGGTAAATATGGCAAAACTAACAAGACAAAAAGCGAGAAAAGAATACGAATGTTGTAAATGTAAAAGTGCAATATCAAAAGGGGAAATTTATCAAAAGATAACAGAGATGTATAGTAAACCAAAAATAGTATGTAATAACTGTGTGATTTCTCGTAGTGAGCTTACTGGTTCGGAATACTTATCTTGGTTATACGACTTGCAAGATACTTTCAGATTTTATTCTTCCGATGAAGTAGATGAATTAATTGGATATTTAGAAGAACAAAAATCAGAATTAGAAGAAAAGTTGTATAATATTCCAGAGCAATTTCAAGATTGCGAACCTGCATCTATTTTGCAAGAAAGAATAGATGGACTTGATGAGGCAATTAGTCAGTTAGAACAACTTGATTTTAATGAAAACGAAGATGGAGAAGAACCTTCGGAAGAAGAAATACAAGGTTTATTAGAAGAAGCTGAAGAAATACTATCAGCAATAATGTAATTTAATGAATTAAAACAAATCAATTTTTTTGGTTTGTTTTTTTATAGAAAAAAAGAAAGGAGAATTTTTTTGAATAGAAATGAAATAAGTAAATCGCAGTTGTGGTATAAGGGATTAACAGAAAAACCAACTTGCTTATACAATCAAGAACAACTGGATTTGTATAAAGATTATGTTAATAATAAAATAGGTAATTTTGAATTTGTGTATCATGAATTATATTCACCTGATATTCATTTGGATATATTAGTAATTCCACCTACTGAAGAAGACAATTATTATAAATTAGTGACTAAAGGAATGGGAGCATATAAAATGAATGTTCCAGATGTAATAAAAAATTATGAACTTGATAGAGCTGAATTAGTTATGTATTTACCACCAGATTGGGATTTGGACTTTTCTAAAAAAGAAAATGGTTGGGTTATAAAACAACTAAAAATAATTGCAAGAACGGCAATTATTGAAAATGGTTGGGTAGGTTTTGGACATTCTTTTGCTTCTGATGAAAAAGCATTAGAAAAGGTAGCACCTAATACTCAACTTGCAGGTTCTGTTTTGCTTATGGCGTTAGATAAAGACTTTAAGTATTTTGATCTAGAATTACCTGATATTGGTAAAATAAATTTTTATCAAGTATTTCCTTTGTACAAAGAAGAATTAGAATATAAAAATCAATTTGGTACTAAAAAATTGATGGAACGATTTAATATTGAAGATGTATTTCCAATTGTTAATATTAATCGTAGAAATTATTGTGAAGGTATAGATTTAGAAAAAGAAGTTGAAAAAGCTGAAAAAAAAGCAATATATGAATTAGTAAATAATTTTTGTGAAAGTTGTACCGATAAAGAGTGGGATGATTTAACAAATGATTATTGTATTAGTAATAATGAAAATTATATGGGTGAGGTTAGAGAAAAGTTAGAAACTGCTATATACGAAAATTTTAAATCCTCTACTGAAGAAGAAAAAGAAAAAATAATAAATAAGTTAAGTAAATATATTATTAAGGAAAAAGATGAACTTGAAAAAGAAGACGATTTTGAAAAATAATATTTTAACAGAAATTCCGTTTGGTTATAAGTGTGATAACGAAACAAATAAATTAATAATTGATGAACCTCAGGCAAATATTGTCAGAGCAGTTATTGATTTAAGAATAACTTATTTATTAGAGTATATTGAAGTATATTATTTATGTATAAATCAAAAAACGATAGATGAAATTATAGCTGATAGGATAGAAGAAATTTACGATATTTTAGAAGATTATAATCTTGAAATAACTAATCCGTTTGAAAACAATAATATAATAGAATTGTTGAAACAAGAATCAAAAGTAAAGAATGAAATTATAAAACCACTTGCATCTATAAATGCAAAAATATATTTTGGGAAGAAGAAAAAATATGAAATGGTTGCAAAAAAAATAAGTAGAACAATAAAACTGATTGAACAAAGAAATGATTTAATAAAAAAATATGATTTCAAAAAATTTGCAGATACGATTAATGAATATAATGTTTCTCTAAAAAATAAATCAGCATATTCAAGAACAATTGAAACAAATTTATCTGCAACTTCAAGTAGTTCTCATGAAGAGATAATAAATAAAGATACTTGGGAAAAAGCACAAATGATTTATAATCAAGAACAAAGTAAGAACAAAGACGATATAGAAAAAGAATAAATAGAAAAGGAGATAGAATTAATGAATTTAGATAGGATTGCAATTGAAGAACATTTAAAGTATTTGGATGAAGATAAGCATTGTAATGAATTTTATGTTGCTTTACTTTTATATGATGTACTTGGTATAAGAAAAGAAGATTTAACTGAAGAACAAATTAATCGTGTTTATAAATTACAAGATGACTATGAATCAATATATAACGAAGACTTAAGAGATAGATTGTTATATGAATTAGATATAGAGAAAGAAGAAGAGGAGGAGTTGGAAAAGTAAATATATGAAATATGAATTTGATTATTCTTATACTAATGAACGTATAAGATTTTTTTTAGTTAATGATAAAGATGGACCGATATATACTGATGAATATATTGATTTTAGTAAGTGGGGAACACAAAAATTAAAGTATGTAGATAAAATCATAGATGAAAAATTAAATAAATTAGTTGATATGTGTAAGTTAATAGTACCTAATTTAAAAATAGATTCTTATGATAGAATTAATACTAAATTAAGTGCTGTTCAAATTATTACAGAAAAGGTAAATGAAAAGTTAAAACAATTAGAAAATACAATTTCAAAATTGAATGTAAATATAAAAGATTGGTATATAGAAAATTATCCATCAGATGAACTTGGTGAAACTCTTTCACCTTTTACCACTTTTTTGGATTTAAATAATTTGTTAAATTCAGGAAATGGTAGAAATGTTTATGAATTGCTTGGTGGAGATTCGGATACGGTAATTAGAGAAAGATGCTTTGAGAAATTAGCTAAATTATTAAATTGTGATTATAACCATATTTATAAGCAATGGCTAAAAAAAGAAGAAAAAGAAGAGGAGATAGAAAAATAAAATGAAAAAATTAAAGGTTATTTTATTAATACTTTTTATAGTTTCTTTTGCTATTAGTATATATAATATTTTGCAAATAAAAAAAGAACTATCCGAGTCTGATCAAATGAAAGAAGAACTAATTAAGTTAGTTGAAATACCTGAAGAACCAGAAGTTGAAGAAACTTTTAGTGTTGATTTTTCGGAATTAGAAAAAATTAATTCTGATGTAGTAGGATGGATAGTTATAGAAGGAACACAAGTAAACTATCCGATAGTTCAAGGAAAAGATAATTCATATTATCTTAATCATTCGTTTGATAAATCATGGAGTTCATTAGGAAGTATATTTATGGATTACAGATCTACAAATGATTTTTCAGATTACAATACTTTTATTTATGGACATCATACTAAAAATGGAAGTATGTTTGGTGAATTATATAAATATATGGATGCAACTTTTTATAAGGAGCATCCTTTTTTTTATTTATATAGTCCAGAAGGAATTTATAAGGTGGAAATAATAAGCGCTTATTTGGATAGTGCAGAGTCAGATTCTTATGTTCAAAAATTTGGCTCTATTGAAGATTATAAAAGATATATTAATTTGATTGTAAAAAAAAGTAATTATATTACAGATACAATATTTGATAGTAGTACAGATAAAATTATCACTTTATATTCTTGTTCTCATGAATCAAATAGAAGAAAAGAGGATAGATATTTTATACATGGAAAAATTATAAAAATTTAATGTTATAACTATGAGACGCATAATGCGATTTTTTTAATTATTAGAAACATTCAATGCAGTTAATAGAAGTTGTGGTTAGACGTTAAAAAATTTAAAAAGAAAGATAAGAGGGAAAAATTACAATGGGAAAAAGTATTTTTAATTTTGACGTACAAACAAAAGAAGAATTAAATGCACGAATGATTATTGCTTTATTTAAAGCGTTATACAGACAAAATCAAATAACACAAAATGAATATGAATCTCTAGTTTCAGGCGTTTATCGCACATTTAAATTAATTAATTAAATATGTTAGTTTTTAAGTGCGAAGGGACGGTGGAATAAAATGGCTAGAAAAGTGGCGATATATGCAAGAGTTTCTACAGAGCATGAAGCACAGTTATCAGCACTAGAAAATCAAGTACAATATTATGACAATATTTTGGCTGCACATCCTGATTGGGAACTTTATGGAAGATATATTGATGAAGGTATAACTGGTACTTCTATAAAGAAAAGAAAAAACTTTAAAAGAATGATTGAAGACGCACAAAATGGTTGTTTTGATTTAATAGTAACACGTGAAGTATCAAGATTTGCTAGAAATACTGTAGATACTCTTCAAGAAACTAGAAAATTAAAAAAGATGGGGGTAGAAGTATATTTTACTGAAGATAATATTTGGACTTTTAATGACGAAGATGGCGAATTAAAATTAACTATTATGGCAACACTCGCACAAAACGAGAGTAAAAAAACTTCTCAAAGAGTAAAAGCAGGTCAAAAAATTTCTTTTGAAAATGGTGTTTTTTATGGTAATGGGAATATTTTGGGATATGATAAAGTAGATTCTGAAATGGTTATAAATGAAGAACAAGCAGAAATGGTTAGGTTTATATTTTCATCGTTTCTGAGCGGTATGGGTTCTACAAAAATCAAATATGAAATAGAAAAGAAAGGTTGGTTGACAGCAACAGGATTAAAAACATGGAGTGCATCATATATAAATAGAGTATTACAAAATCCTTTTTATTGTGGAACAATTGTATATAGAAAAAGTTATATTCCTGATTACTTAGAACAAAAAGCTAAAAAGAATAATGGCGAAGTAGAGCAAGTAATTGTAGAAGGCAGGCATCAACCAATTATTTCAAAAGATGATTTTGATAAAGTTCAAAAAATAATCAAAGAAAGATCTGACAAAATTAAAATCAATCAAAAAGCAGGTCAAGGAATACCAAAAAGTGTATGGAGTAAAAAATTAGTATGTAGTTGTGGTTCAACTTTTAATAAGAAAAACTATCATAAAAAAGCTGATGGAAATACAACTTATTGTTATCAATGTTATAAACAAAAGAATATGGGTTCTGCAAGAACGAGATTAAAGAAAGGTTTAGATATTGAAGGTGCATGTGATATTCCAATGATTCCAGAATGGAAGTTAAATGCTATGGCATGTGTTGTAATTGAAAATTTATGTGAAGACAAAGAGCGAATTATTGAAATAACAAACACCTTAATAGATGAAACAATTAAAGAAGATAATTACAAAGATGAAATAGAAGTGGAAATAAAAACTTTATCTAAAAAATTAGATTCTAATAATAAAAAAATGGAAAAACTACTTGATATGTATTTAAACGAAATGATAACAAAAGAAGGATATTTAAAAAAGAAAGTTGAAATTGAAGAGAATATTAAAGAGTGTACAACAACGATTGAAGAATTAGAAAAGATGAGAGGCATTCCTAAGGACACATTAAATTCTAAGATTAAAAACTTAAAACAAGCAATAAAAGAAAGTTTAAATTTTAATAATACAATCGCAATAGAAGAAATTATAGACTCCTTTACTGATAAAATTGTCGTTAAAAATGATGGATTTGACTGGAATTTTAATTATTTTAATGATATAATAAATATAGGTTTTGAAGGGAGCAACAAGTCATCACAATTTAGTTTATGTGTTAATGGCGAATTGCCTCCCGAACTAAACTGTAGTACAAGCTGCTGTAAAAAATAAATAATTAAAAATAAACAAGACTAGAGAAATCTAGTCTTTTTATTTGAAATAAATAATAAAATATTGAATTTTTTTTAAAATATGATAAAATATAACAAATTTTAGAAGGGGTGATTTTATGGAAAAGTACGAAAGTCTAGCCAAAGTATTGCTTGATATAAGTAAAATACCTATAACTAGTGATACATATTCAGATGAAATAGAACAAGCATTAATTAAAGCATTCGATGCTAGTTTTGTAACGTGGTTTAAATCTGGAAAAAAAGACAACTCCTTTATATTTACTAATCAACATATAAGCGCTAATAATAGAATTAGATTTATGCATTTGGATAATACTAGTGGTGGAGTATTTATGATAGGTACACCAAAAGTAGATTACCAATTAGAAGATTTTTTAATTGAAAATTTAAAAGGGGCATTATTAAACTTTAGTTTAATAGAAAATCATATTTTAGGTATGAAAAATCAAATGTACAAAGATGATTTAACAGGGGTTTCTAATTACAAAGCATTTGAAAATAAAACAAGTAATCAAACTTTTAAAAATTTATCACTAGTCTTTGTGGATGTAAATGGTTTAGGTGTAGTTAATAATACGTTTGGTCATGAAGCGGGAGACTTTATGTTATTAACAGTCGCATCTATTATGAGTAAATATTTTAGAAAAAGTGATATTTATCGTAAAGGTGGAGATGAGTTTATCATCTTAGCAGAGGGAATATCTAAAGCTGAAACTGAAACTAGAATAAAACTAATTACAGAAGAATTAACGGATTACGATTATTCAATATCGTATGGTATATCTCACGCTGATGAATGTTATAATATTGCAAAATTAATTGAACAAGCAGATAGTTTAATGTACGAAAGTAAAGAAGAATATAGAAAAAATAATCCTTCTAAATATCTAGTAAAGAAGAAATAAATGATTGAACTAAATAGAAGATATCCCTTAAACTTGAAAAAATTATAAAAATATGTTATAATAACTGCATCTTTTCAAGGGGGAAATGAAAATGGAAGATAAGAAAAAATTAGAAATAGAAGACGTAGCAACTAGTTGTGCAACTAATATAAGATTACAATTTAATGAATATGCAATGGAAAAGTATGGTGTCACACCATTGAAATTAAAAAAATTCTATGAAAAGTATGACAATGCAACTGCATATTATGCTAAAAAAAATAATACAAGAAAAATAGTAAATACATTATCTTTATTAGGGATTGGGGCTGGAGCACCAGCAATTTTTGCAGCATTTATATTGAGTCCAGGAAGTATTATTCCAGCTGGAATTGTAGCACTTGGTGTTGGAATTGTCGGTATTATTAATGGATGTAGTATACCTGAAAAATCTGAATATAGTCTAAAAAGAAAAAATCCATATATCGAACAAGGAACAAAGTTAGATGACATGGCTCATGACTATTGTAAAATGAAGAAATTAATTAATGAGAAAGCTTAAGAATAAGCTTTCTTTTTTTATAAAAAAATAATAAGTAAATATTTACAAAAAAAGGTAAAAAAGACTTTGAACATATAGCAAATTTTGTTATAATAAAATAAAAGGTGATATAGGGTATGAAAATAATATGTATTGGTAACGCTGCATACGACGTTACATTACCTGTTAATCATTATCCAGTAGAGAATAAAAAGATTAGGTTGGATGCAGCCCGAGTAGAATGTGGAGGTGGAAGCGCTTCCAATTGTGCTTATTTGTTAGCAAAATGGGGAATGGAAACTTATTTTGCTGGTGCTGTTGGTGATGATTACTATGGTAATAGAATAATAGAAGAATTTGAAAAAATTGGGGTTAATACAAAATACATCGAAAAGAAAAAAGATGTTCCCACTACAAGTAGTTTTATAATAGCAAATACAACAATAGGATCTAGAACAATACTAACTGATAAAAGTAAAGATATGGTTCTAGAAAAAAGAGAAATCGATGATGATTTTGATGTTATATTGCTAGATGGTTATGAAAGAGATTTTGCAGTAGAAGTCATAAAGAAAAATCCAAAAGCAATTAAAATAATAGATGCTGGATCATTAAGAGAAAGCACAGTTGAACTTGCTAAAATGGTTGACTATGTTGTTTGTTCAAATGACTTCGCCATGGAATTCACTAAGAAAAAGATTGACTACAATGACATGAAAACATTGATAGAAATATATGATGATTTGAAAAAGGAATTTAGTCAAAATATTGTTATAACATTAGAAGACAAAGGATGCTTTACATATGATGATGGATATAAATTAGTCCCTAGTATTAAAGTTCAGTCAATTGACTCAACAGGTGCAGGAGATATTTATCATGGAGCATTTACATATTGTATAGCTAATAATTATGACATAATAACAACAATGAAAATGTCCAATATAGCTGGTGCCTTATCTGTTACGAAAGTAGGCGGAAGATATTCAATCTTCTCACTAGAAGAAGTAAAAGCTAAATATGATGAACTTACTTTATCGTAAAAATATGCCAGAGTTGGATTTGCATGGTGAAACTAAAGATAGTGCAAGAGTTCTAGTTAAAGAATTCTTAAATGATAACTATAAAATGAAAAATTATGAAATAGCCATTGTTCATGGAATAGGAACAGGAATATTGAAAAAGGAAGTGCATAAAGTGCTAAAAGAAAGCAAGCTTGTCCAAGCATATGGACTAGACAATTTCAACAGTGGTTGTACACTGGTGCGATTGGTTGAATTTATTGACAAAAATGCTAAAAAGTGTTATAATACACAGCATAACTCAAAGGGGGATAGAGTATAATGTATACAGATGATGAAGAAAAAAGAGGATTTCCTATTAGGGATTTCTTATTAAAACTAGTTTTAGTTATTATTTTTGTTCTATTATTAATGTGGTTATTACCTACAGGAAGTAAAAAAGATGTAGATTTATCACCATTAACTGATAGAATATTCAATGCAAACATTCAAGAAATGAAAGAGGCGGCTATTCCTTATTTCACTACTGAAAGATTGCCAAAAAATGTGGGTGATGATGTTAAATTAACATTACAACAAATGTTAGATTTAAAACTATTATTACCATTCACAGACAAAAATGGAGATACATGTGATACTAAAAATTCATATGTATTAGTTACAAAAGAAGAAACAGAATACTTAATGAAAGTATACTTAAAATGTAATGATGATGAAGATTACATTTTAGTACATATTGGATGTTATTCTTATTGTAATACTGATAGTGGTGTATGTGAAAAACAAGAAACTCAAACACCAACTACTCCAACTAAACCAGCAACAGGTCCAAGTTGTGTACTAGAAATTACATCAGGTACAAAAGGATCAAATAACTGGTATACATCAAATGTAAAAGTTGGATTTAAGTCTAAAAAGACATCAACTTCTGGTGCTAAGATAGTAGATTATGGTATTTCTACTTCATCAACAGCAGTTTATAATGATAATTCAACAATTACAATTTCAAAAGATGGAAGTACTAAAGTATATGGATTTGTAAAAGATTCAAATGGAAAAACAGCAGTATGTACTATTGTTGTTAAGAAAGATACAAAAGCTCCTGAATGTAATTTAACAGTATTAAGTGGTACTAAAAATGCAAAAGGACATTATGTAGGAACAGTAAAAGTTGGATTTGCTAGCAAGAAAGATGCAACAAGCGGAGTTACTGCTTATGGATTAGATACATCTTCTAAAGCAAACTATAATAGTAAATCAACATATTCGTTATCAAAAGTAGGAACTACTAAGGTTTATGGATATGTTAAAGATAGTGCAGGACACACAAAAGTTTGTTCAACATCAGTTACAATTGATAAAGCTGCACAAACATCAACACCAAGTTGTACTTTAAAAGTTACTGCTGGAACACTAGGAGATAATAACTGGTACAGAAGTGATGTTGTAGTAGGATTTGCTACTGCTACTAGTACAAATGGAGCTAAAATAACAAGTTATGGAATTGGAACTACTGAAAATTATAATGGTTCTAAAACATATACAGTTAGCAAAGATGGAACTTATGTAGTAAAAGGATATGTTAAAGATTCTAATGGAAATACAACAACATGTAGTATTACTATTAAACGTGATGCAACTAAACCAAGTTGTTCATTAAGTGTAACAAGTGGAACAAAAGCAAGTGATGGATCATATACAAGTAATATTGTATTAGGATTTAAATCAAGAACAGATGCAACAAGTGGAATTAATGCATATGGAATTGGAACAACTACAACATATGCTAAAAATACAAGTTATACAATTACAACAGCAGGAACTCATAAAATTAATGGTTATGTAAAAGATAATGCTGGTAACACAAATGTATGTAGTATAACTGTAACTAAGAAAAGTGAAAATTATGAATATCAATATTCTAAACCTATTCCTGAAACATACAGTGCATGGTCTTCATGGAATACAAAAGAATATAAATGTTCAGCACCACCAAGTTTCAATAATACAAACGTATATCAAGCAGAAGATTTAGGTTCTAAGAAAGTTTCTTACTATACTTATGGTGTAGGAAAAGAAATTATTGCTAACCAAATCAAGGAAACTGGTAAAGTAAGTCAAAAAACATGTAAAGGTTATACATATTATAAAACTTCACAAACATCTACTAAGACATATGCAATTCATACAGCAACTGATTGGGAATTTGTAGGAATTGTAAGTTTATCTGGAACACCAACAGATACATTAGCAACAAAATATGTATTTGTAGGAATGGACTGGGATAGATGTGGAAGTTCTTGTACAACAACTCCTTATACAACATGGAAAAAATATACAAGAAAAGTATCTACATTAACAGCTACAGATACAATTACTGAATCAACAGGTGCTACTGTAAAATGTACTAGTTACGAAACTAAAGATACAGTTTTATTCACATCATACCAAAAAGTAGTAGGATATGAAGAAACTAGAACAATTAATTATAAAACAGTATGTACTTATAAATATAGAACACGTACTATTACAAAAGACGCTTATACAGATTATAAGTGGAGTTATTACAACGACCAAAAGTTATTAAACGATGGTTATAAGATGACTGGTAATAAGAGATTAACTAATTAATAGGAAGGTGAAGCTAGTATGGATAAAATAAGAAAAGTTATTCAATTTGTTGAAGTTGATGAAAACAATTTGAGTAATAATGAAGGAAAAGTATATGTTTTCTTTGAAGATGAATCAATAGCCCCTGTAGAATTAAGTACAGAAGATGCCTATAAAGCATACCATAGCATGGCAACGGAAGATGGTCTTGTAATAGGTAAAGAAGACATGGATAAATTAAAAGCAGTTGTTGCAACAGCAGCTGCAAATGGAAATTTAGATTTATGTAATAGTCTAGATCCTATCGAATTAGAAGCTGCAAATGCTGAATTTGAAGCTGCTAAGAAAAAAGCAGAAGAATTAGGAAAAGGTAAAGGTGGAACAGGGGGAGTTGTTATCCCTCCTGTTGATCCTACTGATGAAGAAGATTATTCTAATGAATTAAAAGATGAAGTAGAAGCTAAAAAGCATACTGGTGCTAAGGTTGCTGCCGCTGTATTAGCTGGAGCTGCTCTTGGTGGAGCTTTATATGGTGGGATTGAATACCTAATAAATCATACACAAAATAATCAAGATTTAGATTTAGATCAAGATAAAACAGTTGACTTTGATAATGGAACATTCGATGAATTAATGGATTCAATGAGTGATGATGATCAAAGAAAAGTTACTTCAGAAAAAGCAATGGCTTTAGTTGATGCTTTCCATGAAGCAACTCATAAAGATGGTAACTTTAGAGTAGTTGAAGATGGAGAAACTTACCTAGATTTATCATTTGAAGAAGCATTAGTGTTAACAACTTTTGCTAACTATAGTGAACCAGCAGAATTATATGAAGTATTAGGTTCATATGATATGACTGCTGAACAAGCACAAGATACTTTAGAATCTGCTAGAACTAAATTAATTACATATTATATGAATGCTGTTGAACCAAGTGGTTTAGCTGATATATTTGAAAATGAACAAGATAAACAATTCTTTATCAATATGGAAAGTTCTGTTGTTAATTTTAATGCAATGCATACAACTGAAACTTCTGATCAAGTAATTAGAAATGTTTATTATAACTATATCTTAGATGGATCAACAAATACTGCTAACTTAAGTCCAATGGCTAGATTATTAGCATTTGATGCAGTATATGGTGGGTTAAACTTAACTGAATCTGCATCAGTTGATCATACACAATTCCTTGAATTTAAAGGAATGGGTGCAGAAGAAGAAACTAAGTATTATATTACAAATGTACTTGGTTTAGATTATGATTCATTAAGTGAAGATGAAATTGCTAAATATAGAGAAAATATTATTGAAGCAGGAACTGATCTAGTAAGTGTTTTATCAACTGGAGAAGTAATGACTGAAGAAAACTCAACAGAAGCAGAAAGAGATGCAAATGTTAGTCTTACAAATTTAGTAGATAAAATGGGAATTTGTAATTCAGTAAATGCTGAAATTAATCAAAAAATGGAAGCATTAGATACTATGGCTGCTAATAAAGCAGAAGCTGCACAAATCCATATTACTAATGTTAATAGTCAAATTTCAGTTGGTTTACGTGAAGCTGGATTAGATGATTTAGCTGCACAAGTAGAAGCTAACTTAACTGAAGAATTAAATGCTGATTTAATTAAAGCAATTCGTGCTTCAGGTTCAACTGGTGTAGATCTAGCTGAAAACTATGAAAGTAGAATTGCAGGAATCACAGATGCTAATCGTCCAACAATTGAACAAATTATCAATGCTGCTAATAGAGATTTAGTTAAGAAAGCAAATTATGCTGGAGAATCTAAAGATGTTTCGACATTAATTAACAATAGACGTCATGGTGTAGAAAATCATTTAACTGAAGGTTCTGAATTAACTCAAGCAGAAAAAGATAAAGGAATCGTTGGTAAAGATGAAGATGGAGTACCAATATTCGATCAAGATGTTATTGATGAAGCATTCAAAGATTTAACTGAAGAAGAAAAAGATAAATTTATTATTGAAAATGGAACAGTTATTGAAGAAACAGTACATGAAGATACTAAAGTAGAAGAAGAAGTTGAATATGAAGATTTAACTGAAGAAGAAAAAGTAGTAGTAGATCAAGAAAAAATTGATATATTTACAAAAGATACTTTAGCTAATATATATGGTAGTGGACAAATCGCTGCTAATGAATATGAAAATGCTTCAAATTATGTATTTGCAAATGGTACTGTTGTAAATCCAGTTACAGGTACTGAATACAATTTAAATGATATGAATTTCGCAAGTGGTGTTGCTAGAGCTCAAGCTTTCGCTAATACTAGACTTAATGCTGAAACAGGTATCATTGAAAGAACTGGAGATTTCAATATTGATGCAGATCAAGATTCACAAATCTTAAATGCTGCTGAAGTAGCTGCTGAAAGTTACTTATCAGGATTATCTGCAGAAGAACAAAATGCAATTGCAACAGGTATGGGAATGACTTGGACAGAAGCAAGAGAACAACTAAAAGCAAGTTATAAAGATGGTTACTTAGATCGTATGCAAACTGCAATTGACTTAGCTATCCAAGAAGGAAATGAACAATTCGAAACAACTAAAAAAGCACAAGAAGATGCTATCGCAAAAAGTAAAGAAGCTGAAGAAAATGCTTACTTAAACGAAGGAGTATCTGCTAATGTTAGTGAAGATGAAGTAGTTGTTGAAGAAGTAGTTGAACCTGTAGTTCCAGCACCAGCTCCAGTAGTAGAAGAAGATAAAGCTGTAACTACTGATACAGTAACAGGTACAGGAACTGTTGAAGGTGGAACTGAAGCCAATGTTGGTGAAGATGAATTTGACTGGGGAGCAATCTCAACAGGTGATGAAGAAGTTGTTATCGTAGAAGCAACTCATACACCAGCAACAACAGGTGCAGGAGAAGATATGGATTTAGAAGCTGCAATCCAAGCTGCATATGAAGAAGCTCTTCAAAGAGATGCACTTGCTGCTGAAGAATCTGCATCATTAGGTGGAAGATCAAGATAATAAAATAAAAGAAGGTTAAAACCTTCTTTTTTTTGTTAAATAACATATAATTATGATATAATTGGAATAGGAGTGATAAGATGAGAGTAGTAGTCAGCGCAGGTGGTACAGGTGGACACATTTATCCAGCTTTAGCGATTATAAATAAGATAAAAGAAAAAGAACCAAATAGTGAATTTTTATATATTGGAACAACAGATAGAATGGAAGCAACTATAATTCCAGAATTAGGATATAACTATGTTGGATTAGAAATAAAAGGTTTAAACAGAAAGAAACCACTAAAAAATATTAGTGTATTAAAATCATTCTTAAAAGCAGTGAAAAAAGCTAAAAATGAAATAAAGAATTTCAAACCAGATGTTGTTTTAGGAGTAGGTGGATATGTAACATTACCTGTCTTGTATGCAGCACATTCATTAAAAATAAAAACTTTTATTCACGAGCAAAACTCAATTCCAGGTTTATCTAATAAACTTTTAAATAAAAAAGTAGATGCTATTGGTGTATCACTTCCTAGTAGCTTAAATCATTTTGATAAGAAAAAGACTACATATACTGGTAATCCACGTAGTGAAGAAGTTATAAATGTTGAAAAGGTAGATAAGAAAAAATATGATTTAACAAAAAATAAAAAGTTAGTCTTATTTGTTATGGGAAGTCTTGGTTCTCAAACTGTTAATAATATGATGAAAGAAATTCTACCAAAGTTTGATAAAAAAGACTATGAAGTATTATTTGTAACTGGTAAAGATTATTTTGATAATTATAAAAAAATGAAAAACATTCCTAAGAATGTTAAATTAGTTCCATATTTAAACGATATGCTAGGAGTAATGAAAAGTACAGATTTAATTATATCTCGTGCTGGAGCATCAACAATATCTGAAATAACAGCATTAGGACTTCCTAGTATATTAATTCCATCTCCTTATGTAACTCATAATCATCAAGAAGAAAATGCTAAAGTACTTGAAAATAATGGAGCTTCTATAATAATTAAAGAAAAAGATTTAAATGACGAAATCTTATTAGAAAAAATAGATTTAATTTTAAATGATACAAAAAGATATAATGAAATGGTTAGATGTAATAAAAAATTAGGTATTACAGATAGTGCAACTAGAATATATAAAATTATCAGAGATTTAATTGATAATAAATAAGATGGTGAAAAGATGAATGAATTTATAGATATAATAAAAGAAAGAGAAATAGGTAAATGTATTGAAAATGCAAGTTTAAAAAGATTTACTTCATATAAAGTAGGTGGAGTAGCAAGATGCATAGTTTATCCTAAAAATACTAAGAAATTAATAGAATTATTAAGATTATGTAATAATAGAAAAGTAAAATATAAAGTTTTAGGTAATGGTACTAATACTTTATTTAGTGATAAAGAATATGATGGAATTATTATTAAACTTGATGAATTTAATGAATTGACTATGGTTAATGAAACAACTCTTAAAGTAGGTGCAGGATATAATTTAATAAAATTAGCTCTACTGGCAACAAAAAAGTCATTATCAGGACTTGAGTTTGCTTGTGGTATTCCAGGAACTGTAGGTGGAGCAGTATATATGAATGCTGGTGCCTATAAGAGTGACATGGGATACATTGTAAAAAGAGTTAAAGTATTAACTCCAAATTATACAGTAATTAATATGACAAATGCTGAATTAGATTTTCATTATCGTACATCGTTCTTCCAAAAACATCCAGATTATATATGTTTAGAAGCAACTCTAGGATTAAAAAAAGGTAATCGCGAAGAAATGATTGAAATAAATAAAGATAGAAAAGAAAGAAGAGAAGCATCACAACCTCTTGAATATCCATCAGCTGGTAGTGTCTTTAGAAATCCAGAAGGTAATTTTGCTGGGAAATTAATAGAAGATTTAGGACTAAAAGGATTAACTAGAGGGGGAGCACAAATAAGTACTAAACATGCAAACTTTGTTATTAACATAGGTAATGCTACTGCAAATGATATTAAAGATTTAATTACATTTGCACACGATGCTGTATTAGATAATTATGGTATTGATTTAAAAGTAGAACAAGAATTTGTAAATTGGGATTAGGTGATATAGTGATAAAAAAAGTAAAGAAAAAGAAAATTAGAATTATACCATGCATAATATTTATAATAGTATTATGTCTTCTTTACTTTGGAATCAAATATTATTTAAATATACCAACGAAAAATATATTTATATATAATAATAATTTATTAAACGATCAAGAAATCATTGATTTAGCTGAACTTGATAATTATCCAAAATATTATTCTTTTAGAAAGAAAGATATAGAAAAAAAGTTGAAACAAAACCCATATATTGAATCAGTAAAAGTAAAAAGAACATTCTTTCATAAAATAGAAATACATATAAAAGAATATGAAATATTACTTTATGATTTTTCATCAAATAATTATATTTTATCTAATGGTAAAAAAGTATCATCCAAAAAATATAATAGTAGGGGTTATCCAACTTTATTAAACTATGTTTCAGATGAAGTATACGATCGATTCATAAACCAATTAAATAAGTTAGATGATAATATAATCAATCAAATTTCAGAAATAAAGTATGATCCATCTAAATACGATAATGGACGTTTCTTTTTAACAATGAATGATGGTAATTATATTTATACTAATCTATCTAAATCAAAAGACTCAGATACATATAACTTTGAGTTATTAAATTTATATAATGAAATATATCCTAGTTTTGAAGGACATATTGGAATTCTTTATTTAGATTCTGGTTATGGAGACGCTAGTGAATATAAAATAATAAAATAAGCACTTATAGTGCTTTTTTTAATAATAATATTGATTAAATTGATTAGGATAATAAACAGGATAAAAGAAAACAGGATTATTATTAGGTCTACTATTAGCTATTAATCCTCCTGTAATACCACCTAAAATAAAAGGACCAAAAAACCCTCCACCTATAAATCTATCTCCATTATTAAATCTTCTATAATTAGTATATCGATACATAAAAACCTCCTATAATAATATATGATATCAATAAAAAAAAGACACTTTAGTGTCTATTTTAATCTAAATAAACTGATACTAGGATGATTAAATAACCTATAAGGATATTTTCTAGTACCAACACCACTAGAAACATATAAATCAGTATTATTAATCTTATAATAATTATCTATATATTCCTTAGAACCATTTACTTTTATAATTCCACCCATCTTAGGAATATTTATTTGTCCACCTAAAGAATTACCAGCAAGAATTAAATTTACGTCTCTTTTATTTAAAATATCAATAGCCATATCTGATTTATGTACTAAAGAAATTGTAAAAATCTCATTATTAGCATTTTCTAAATTAAAATAACTAAAAGAACTATCAACATCAGGATTATTACTACTTATACCATTAATTAATATTGGATCATAATTTTCATTATATACTAAGTCATATGTATTTTCTAAATCGAGAAAACCTGCATTTTTAATAATGATTTTACTTGAATCAGAATCTTCTCCAAAGACAGCATACTTACCAACACTAGATTCTAATTTTATTAAACAATCTTCTAATTCTTTAGATTCTTCTTTTGTTATTTCCCCATAAATCAAATTACCAGTAAAAATAATAATATCTGGTTTTAAAGAATTAACTTCATTTACTAATCTTTCTATTCTTTTAATAGGCATAGTTTTTTTATTATAATTAACATCACTAATTTGAACTATTTTTAAACCATAAAAACTATCAGGTAAACTATCATAATCAATACTATATTCTTTAATAATAAGACCTGATGTACCAATATATCTACAACTAACATATATTGTACTAAAAATAATAACTAATACTACAAGCACTTTTATAACTATTTTAGTTACATTAACAGTATTTTCAATATGTTCTTTTTTTGCTATATCATATCTTTGTTTCTTATTTTTTTCAATTCTACTATTTTTTACAACATCATCTTTTTTCTTTTTATTATTCTTCTTATCTACCATATAATTCCACCTGCCAATAAAAATATTGAAATTGTAACCAAGATATTATGTAATATATGAAAACTAATCGGTATAAAAATATTATCAGTATCATAATACATATAAGAAAACGCTATACCTAAACTACAATAAGGTATTAAATAAAATAATTGATAAATATCTGTTAAGGATGAAAAAACATGAATACTTCCAAATATAATTCCGGAAAATAAGATAAATAACCATTTATATTTAAAAATATCCTTAAAAGATAATCTAAATACCAATTCTTCTAAAATAGGGGTTAATAATAAAGTAATAGATCCATATATAATAGGATTAGTCTTTAAATTATTTATTACTCTAATATCATTACTCGCATCACCAAAACCAAAACTCTTAATTAATATATTAGATGCTATCATAATAAATAAACCAATTAACCAATATTTAAAACCTTTAAAAAAATTAGAACTAATTTTGTTATTTAAATTTTTGAATGATTTTTTTAACTCTTTAAAATAAAAAATACAGACTAATAATAAAGTAACACAAACAGAAAAAAGAGTTAAATAACTATTTATTTTATCATTAATATTATTAATATCTAATTTAAAAATAGATATAGGTATTAATTGAAAAATAGAAGATGTAAAGAATAAAAAGAAAACAATAAAGAATCTTATGTATTTGTAGTATGGTTTAAACATCAAAACAAATTCATGACAAAAGTCTTTTATAAAGCTCATATATCCTCCCATTATCTATTATGTAATTTAATTGTAATAAAATATTTAAAACTATGTCAACTTATTTCATAATAATCTTATATAATCTTAAAAAAAGTGTAAATTGATTTTAAATAATGCTATAATATATTAGAGGAAGTGTTAACATGAAATATTATTGTATAGGAATTAAAGGAGCAGGGATGAGTACCCTTGCTAATATCTTACATGATTTAGGAAATCAAGTAAGTGGATATGATGATGTCCAAGGATATAAATATACTATGGAAGGATTAAATGCTAGAGGTATTGAAATTTTTTATGATGCACATGATATTGATAAAGATACAATTGTGACTTATTCAAAAGCTTTTTCTCCAGACCATAAAGAAATAAAAAGAGTAAGAGAATTAGGATTAACTATTAGAGATTATAATGAAGTAGTAGGAGATATTACTAAAATGTTTACTACTATTGGTATTAGTGGTACACATGGAAAGACAACTACTAGTTTATTGATTAGTAACATTTTTAATAACACATTAGGTTGTAACTATTTTGTAGGAGATGGTACTGGTCATGCTACAAAAGATAATAAATTTTTTGTAATAGAAAGTGATGAATTTAATAAACATTTCTTAGCATACTCACCAACTATTGCCATTATTACTAATATTGAATTAGATCATGTCGAATGTTATCCTGGTGGAATTGAAGAAATAAGAGAAACATTTAAAACATTCGGTAACAAAGCTAATGTTGTTATTGCATGTGGTGATGATGAAAATATTAAAATGATAGATTTTAGTAGTGATACTATTTATTATGGATTTAATGAAAATAATAACATTGTTGCTAAAAATGTCGTATTAGATGAAGAAGGAAGTAAATTTGATTGTTATATAGATAATGAATTATATGGACACTTCGAAATTCCTTTATTTGGTAAACATATGATTTTAAATGCCTTAAGTGCTATTGCAGTAGCTAAGTACTATGGAATTGATATAGAAGATACAAAAAAATATATTAATGAATTTAAAGGTGCTAAAAGAAGATTTAAATTAAAAGAATTTGGAGATGTAATAACTGTAGATGACTATGCTCATCATCCAACAGAAATAGAAGTAACATTAGCATCTGCACGTCAAAAATATCCAAATAAAGAAATAGTAGGAGTATTCCTACCAAATACATATTCAAGAACTGAAGCTTTAATGGATGATTTTGTTAGTGCTATGTCAAAAGCAGATAAAGCATATGTAATGGATATTCATTGCGATCGTGAACGACAAGAAGATTATCCAAATGTTTCAAGTGATAGTATTATAGAAAAAGTTCCTAATTGTGAAAAAGTATCTATAGAAACTTGTGATAAATTATTAAGACATAATAATGCTGTAATATGTTTTATGAGTTGCACAAATATATATAAATTAGAAGATGAATTTGAAAGATTAATAACAAATAAATAAAAAGGAGTTGGTAACATGAATAAAGAAGTTAAGGATATAGAATTTAATAGCGTTCTAGATCTTTATAATCGTGTTAAACCAGCTTTAAGAACTAAATTAAAAGAATTAAAAAGAGAGAATTTAGATTATATAAAAGAAGAAGATATATGGAACTACTTAATTAAAACTAAATGGTCTAATGCAAGTGGATTAGTTCTTTGTGATGTAGTAGATGATATATTACATACTGAAAATGAAAAGATCGATAAATATTTAAAAGAAGAACATAAAAAAAGACAAGATGAATTATTATTTGAAGAATTAGACTTAATATAATGGAGGAAGTAACATGACAATAGAAAAAAAATTATATACAATTGATGATTTAATAGATAAAGCAAGTAGTTACATCACAAAAGAAGAAGAATTACAAAAAATTAGAGATGTCTTTGAATTTTCAAAGATAAAACACGCTGGACAATTTAGACAAAGTGGTGAACCATATTTCTATCATCCTTTAGCAACTGCAGTAATATTAACTACAGTATATGCAGACTGCGATACAATATGCGCAGGACTATTGCATGATGTAATAGAAGATTGTGGAGTATCTAAGCAAGAATTAGAAGATGCACATGGTACTACTGTTGCTAATTTAGTATATGGAGTTACAAAGATTAGTAAAATTCATTTTTCAACTGAAAATGAAGCTTTAATAGAATATTATAAAAAAATAATAGTAGGAATGAGTGAAGATGTTAGAGTTATTATAATTAAACTAGCAGATAGACTACACAATATGCGTACATTGTGGGCAAAAG
The DNA here is from genome assembly GCA_015059405.1 of Bacillota bacterium. Classification (GTDB taxonomy): domain Bacteria; phylum Bacillota_I; class Bacilli_A; order RF39; family UBA660; genus RUG11788. The sequence continues at coordinate 42,977 of SVAL01000011.1, read as the reverse complement.
ATGAAGAAAAACAAAAGAAAATTGCAAGAGAAACTCTAGATATTCTAGCACCAATTGCGCACCATTTAGGTATTCATAAAATAAAAAGTGAATTAGAAGATTTATCTCTTCGTTATTTAAAACCTAATGTATTTTATGATATCGCAGATAAATTAAATAATACAAAACTAGAAAGAGATAAAGTTGTTAGTGACATGATTACTAGTGTTAGTAATCTATTAAAAGAAAATAATATAGAATTTGAAATAAAGGGACGTAGTAAAAGTATATATAGTATTTATAAAAAGTTAGAAAAAGGAAGAAAATTTAGTGATATCTATGATTTACTAGCCTTAAGAATATTAGTTGATGATGTTCAACAATGTTATTCAATCATTGGTATGATACATGCTAAATATAAACCTATTCCTAAAAGATTTAAAGACTATATTGCTATGCCAAAAGTAAATGGGTATCAATCACTTCATACAACGGTATTTGGTATAGATGGATATTTATTTGAAATTCAAATAAGAACTAGAGACATGGATGAAATTGCTGAAAATGGGGTAGCATCACACTGGGCTTATAAAGAAAATAAAAATCTAAATCAAACAGGGACTTCATCTACTGAAGCAAAATTACAATTCTTTAAATCAATCGTTGAATTAAATGAAGATAAGATGAGTAGTGAAGAATTTGTAAATAGTGTAAAAAATGAAATATTAAATAATAATATTTATGTATTTACTCCAAAAGGAGATATATATGAATTACCAAAAGGTTCTACTCCAATTGACTTTGCGTATTGTGTTCATACTAGAGTAGGAGAAACTATGGTTGGTGCTATTGTAAATGATAGTATCGTACCACTTGATTATGAACTACAAGATAATGATATTGTTAAAATAAATACAAATAAAAACTCTTCAGGACCATCTAAAGAATGGTTAAACATAGCTAAATCAACACGTGCTAGAAACAAGATAAAAACATTCTTTACAAAAGGTGCTAAAGATACCTATATAGAACGTGGTAAAGCAGAATTAGAAAAAGAATTAAGAAAAAGAAAACTTGCTTTTAATGAGTTCTTAAATGAGGAAAACACAGCCGAAATATTTAAACAAGCTAAAGTAACTGATATGACTGATTTATATTTAAATATAGGTAATGGTCGTTTTAGTGGAGCATATGTAATAAATATAATTCAAAAGAAAGATTCACCTTTAGAAAAAGTAGTGTTCAAAGAAATTCCAAAACATGTTGATGGAGATGTAATAGTAGAAGGAATTGATAAAATAAAAGTTAACCTAGCAAACTGTTGTAATCCAGTACCAGGAGATGAAATAGTAGGGTATATTACTAAAGGAAATGGTATTAGTGTTCATAGAAGATGTTGTCACAATCTAGCTTTCTTAGATAATCGTATGGTAAGTGTTATCTGGAATCCTGAAAAGACTACAAATAAGTTTGTTACATCTGTATTTATTTATTGTAAAGAATCAGATAAGTCTCTACTTGAAATAATGCAAAAAGCATCATCAAGTGGAATTAGTATTGATAATATAAGAACAAATAGAAAAATAGATGAAGTTATTTATGATGTTGATCTATGGGTAAGAGATCTAGAACATTTAAATAATTTTATTCGTGATTTAGAAAATATATCATATATAGAAAAAGTGGTGAGAATGATAAAATGAGAATCGTTGCACAAAGAAGTTTAGAAGCATCTTGTGAAGTAGATGGAAAAATAACAGGAAAGATAGATAAAGGATTAGTACTTCTTGTTGGATTTACTCAAACTGATACTAAAGAAGTAGTTGATTACATGGTAAGAAAAGTACTTAACTTACGTATTTTTGATGATGAAAATGGTGTAATGAATAAAAGTATTGATAAAGAAAATGCACAAATATTATCTATATCACAATTTACTTTATATGGAGATCCAATTAAAGGTAATAGACCATCATATATTAAAGCATTAAATGGAGAAGAAGCAATTAAATTATATGATTACTTTAATGAACAATTAAGTAAAGAAATTAAAGTAGAAACAGGAATATTTGGTGCTGAAATGAAAATAAGTTTAGTAAATGATGGACCAATAACAATCATAATAGAAAAATAAAAAAGCAATGGAGTTTATCCATTGCTTTTATTTTATAACTTCACTAAATACATATTGATCAAATATATGCTCAGTCTTTTCTAAATTAAGTAATTCAGTAGTACTAATTAAGAAGTATGTATATCTTAATACATCTCTACCACTAGTAGTAATAGGATCATCCCAAGTTAAATCTAAATGATACCATTTATTATCTATATAAACTGCATTCCAAATATGAGATTTACTAATTACTTTATAATTAGGAATATTATAATAATTTAAGAATAATGCCATTGCATCTGTATAACCTTCACATAAAGCAAAACCTTGAATTAAAGAACCATATGCTGTTTCAGATCTATAATTTACTATTTGATCTTGACTTCTTTCAGCATCATATTTGGTATTATTTATAATATAATCATGATATGTTTTTACAATTGATTTAATATCTTTAGAATTAACTTTTTGAGAAGAAATAACTGTATTCATAATTAATTCAATTTCTTTAATTTCATTTTCTGTATATGTATATTCAATTTTTAAAACAACTTCACCATGATTACTATAATTAGTCTCTATTCTAGAAAAACCATTAAAAGGATGAACAAATGCTTTAATGTTAGAAAGAACAATTTCATTATTAGATATTTCTTTAACATCATCTAAACAACTTTCATATTCTTTACTACAGGCAAATGTAAACTCTTTAGCACCACTATTAGCAACAGTATAGTATATATTTAATAAATGTTGTTTATCTTTAGCATAAAAATCATTAGTAATTTGTACATAGTCATAACTATAATCCTTATAATATTTATTAGGGGATAAAGTACTAACTTTAATATCTTTAAATACAAGATTTCTATATACTATATTTTTACCATCTTTAGTAAAAAATAAGAAAAGTAAAAATAATATAATTGCGAGTAAAAGAATTCTAATAATTATTGTAACAATAGAAGTCTTCTTTTTAGGAGTAACAATCTCTTTATTAATATCCTTTATATTTTCATCTGTTGTATTATCTACAACAGTATCATTAGTAGTATTTTCTATATTATTAACAACATTATTATTTATATCATTATTCATATTATCACCTATAATAATTCTACATCATTTTTAAATAAAAAAAAAGAGTAATATCTTACTCCATATTATTTTTCATTTTTGTTAATCTAGATTTTAATCTAGCAGCTTTATTTTTATGAATTAATCCACTTTTAGCTGATTTATCAATTCTTTGAAGAGCTACATTTAATTTTTCGCTTGATACTTCTTTATCTCCTGCTTTAACAGCTTTTTCGAAGTTTTTAATAGCTGTTCTACGACTTGATTCAACTACATTGTTTCCAACAGCTTTCTTTCTACTAGTAATAACTCTCTTTTTAGCACTTTTAATATTTGGCATTTCTTTCACCTCGCTTTTTTGACTAAATCTATTCTAACAAAAAATATCCTAAAAAGCAAATAAAATCTTAAAATAATACTAAAATACATATATTTAAGCAAATAGTTAACACTATAATAGGTGATACTATGAGTAAAGAAATAGATTTAAGTAAATATAATTTAAGAACGGACCTAATAATAGATGAGGTTAATACAATAAAAAAAGACTATATCGAAATAGAAGAATATGAACATGATAGTATTACTATTAATAAAACAAAAGTAAAAGAAGATAATCAAGTTAAAAATAAAGGTACATATATAACAATATCTTTTGAAGATGTAACAGATAGAAATAATTTTAATAAGGTTCAAAATATATTTGAAAGAGAATTAGATAGTATCATAAAAGATTTAAATCTAAAAAAAGACTATAAAACACTAGTAATAGGCCTAGGAAATAGAAATTCAACTCCAGATAGTTTAGGAGTAAAAGTAAGTGAAAATATAATTGTAACAAGACACATGTATGAGTTAAATGAAGTAAGTCCAGAGTATAGTAATGTTTCATCTTTTTCTCCAAATGTAATGGGAAATACAGGAATTGAAGCAGTAGATATAATAAAAGGTATTATAAAAGAAATAAATATAGATTTAGTAATCGTAGTAGATGCACTAGCATCATCTAAAATAGAAAGAGTAAATAAAACAATCCAACTAACAAATTCTGGAATTAATCCAGGAAGTGGAGTAGGAAACTATCGAAAAGAAATATCTAAAAACACTATAGGTATACCAGTAATTGCTATAGGTATTCCAACAGTTGTAGATGCTGTTACAATAGTTACAGATACCATTAATTTACTAATTAAAAAAATAGAATATATGAAAAATAATAATCCCAAAGAGAAATTAAAAGCAAAATCAAAAGTAAATTATTTAAAAGAAACAAGAGAAAAACTAAACGAAAAAGAAAAGAATGATTTATTAGGACTAATTGGTAATTTATCAGACGATGACTTAAAATCATTAATCTCAGAAGTTCTAACACCAATAGATTATAATATGATGGTCACCCCTAAAGAAATAGATTTCATTATCGATAAATTATCATTGTTAATTAGTAAAAGTATTAATAATGTTCTACATAATATAAAAATATAATGGAAACATTATATTTTTTTTGACAAAATTCTAAATAATAAAAAAGTATAATCATCATATGGTGATAATATGAAACATTTTATAAATAAAATTAAAATAATTATCTTTATAATAACAATACTATCTACATATATATATACATTAAGTCTATTAGATAAAATAAATCTTAATATTAATGAAAAATTTTATAATAAAATAATAAATAATTCTTCATCACTAACAAGTAATAATATAATGTCATATAAAAATTTTAAAGAAATAATAAATTTTAAACCTAATCAATTATTAAATAATAATTTGGTGTATATAGAAAAAGAAAATAAAAATGAAATAGTAATAGAACATGTAAATAATGAAATTCAAAACAAAGATCCGATAATATATATTTATAATACTCACCAAACAGAAAATTATAGTACTGATTATCTCGCAGATTATACGATAACTCCTAATATAATGATCGCGAGTTATATGTTAAAAGAAAACTTAGAAGAATATGGAATATATTCTTATGTAGAGGAAAATAGTGTCAAAGAAGTTTTAAATAAAAACAAATGGAAATATGCAAAAAGTTATAAAGTAACAAGAGAATTTATGGAAAAAAGAAATAAAGAAATAACAACTTTCAAATATTATATTGATTTACATCGTGATTCGGTAAAAAAGAAATATACTACAACTACAATAAATGGTATTAATTATGCAAAAATAATGCTCTTAGTAGGATTAGATCATAAAAATTATAAAGAAAATTTAGAAGAAGCAACAAAAATAAATAATCTATTAAATAAAATGTATCCAGGTATATCAAGAGGAATATATAAAAAAAGTGGTCCTGGTGTAAATGGAATATATAATCAAGATTATTCTAAATATGTATTTTTATTTGAGATAGGAGGAGTAGAAAATAATATTAGTGAAGTAAATAATACTATTACTGCATTATCAGAAGTATTAGTAAAATATATTAAAAATGAAGGAGATGTTACTTATTAAACCATTTAAATTTATTGTTTTTGTAATTATTACATCCTTTTTTCTAACAGTAATTTTATCACTAAGTGGGTACTATCAAACAACACTTCAAAAGAAAACAATTTTAACTAATGAAGCAATAAATAAATTTGAAAATGATATAAAAGAAGGAAAAGATATCGATATAAATAACTATATAGAATTAAATCAAAAAAACTATGACAATGCATTTAGTAAAAGTGGTAGATATATATCTAAAAAAATAAATAAAATAGTTTCTGATTGCATAGAAAAAACTTTAAAAATAATACTAAAATCAATTGAGGAATAAGTAAATCTATTGTATAATTTTATATGATAGGGTGTGAGTGTGATGAAGAAGATTATACCAATAATTTTAATAATTTTAGGATGCGGTTTAATTGCTACAGGTATTTATCTACAACTTGAAAATAATAATTCAAATATAGATAAAGATAAAAAAGAAACAAAAGAAGAAAATAAAAAACAAGAAAATAATACTTTTACTGCACTAAATGAATATAATCTTCCAACTATATGTTCTAAAAATGACACTATACCAACATATATAAATCGCTCAGATTATTCGAAAGTTACTTTTGATTATCCAAGCTGTGTTCATGAATATGAACTAACTTTTTATAGCAAAGTTTTATCAACAAATGATTATCATACTAGAATGTTTATAACTGTAGATAAAAAGACACTTAATAATTATATGAATGAAAAATATGTATATTTAGTAGGGTTAAAAAATGAAGAATTTCCAGATATTAAATATACAAATATTTATACAACAACAACCAAAAACAATTTAAAAGCATCTATTATTCAAGCAAATTATAGTACTACTTTTATGTATTCTACAACAACTTTTGATACTTGGTATATTGCAGTTGAATTAGAAGAAGAATTAATACTAACGTTCCAATTAGATACTAAAGGAAATGTCTTTGATTATGAAAATATAATGGCAATGATTGATAGTGTTAAATTAGAAAAAGATGCAGCAATATATGCACATTCTAAATTAGAAAATGGATATCAAATAGGTACAATTAAACAAAATAAATATAAGTCATATGAACATGGTTATAAATTAAATTACAAAGTAAAAGAAAAATATCCTGAAATAGATAGCTTAACAACTAATATCAACAGTGCAGTATTTGAAAAAGAAGAATTAAATTATAAAATGTATGCTAATTTAAGTATTGAAACTGAAAATTATGAAGATTTTAAAGAAAATGTAGAAAAATGGAAGAGAATAACAATTTCTTCATACAATGAAGATCCAGAACGTTATAGAAATATAAAAGATACTGGAATAATTGAAAAAGTTATAAATAATAAAAAAGTATATTATTTTATCTATACTTATGATTATTATTTAAATAATAAAAAATCAAATACTAATTATATATCTAGAGTACAATATGAGATAGAACCTAATACCTATGTAGATTTATGGATAAGTAACACAGAAGTAAAAATAGATGAAGCATTCATTAGTGACTTTTTAGACTTTACAATCGAGGAGTATTAATATGTATTGTCCTAAATGTGGTAAAGAACTTAATGATGAAGTAAAATTTTGTTCTAATTGTGGTTATAAAATAAAGAAAGATACTAATGAAGAAACTAAAGAAATAAACATAGGTGTAATTAAAGAAGTGGAACAAAATCCAAACTTTAATAAAAAAGAAGTAAAAATAAAAGAAAATAATAATAATATCATCGTTATTTCATTATGTACAATAATAATTCTACTATTAATAATGGCCCTTTTACTTATAAATAATAATAAAAAAAGTTATTTATTTGAAGAAGAAAAAGAATTATATTGTAATGAAAATAAAGAAATATGTACTAAAGAAGAAAAAGAAGAAGAAATACCTACATATTTTGAATCAATGGATTTCACAGAGTATGATTTTTCAGTTTCAACTTCTAAACAAGATTTCTATGATAGTGTTGTAGGTATATTAAATACTAAATCTGAAGCAGGACATAAGTATTGTAATAATCCAAGATATGTAAACGCTAGTAATCAAATAAACAATAACTTAAATTTAGATTATAGTTATTTATGTGGTATTGATGTTAATTATATAGATAATTTAATACTTAGATTAAATAAATTCTATTATCAAAATAATATAAAAGATAAAATAGTTGATGCTTATGTAGTAGGTAAAGGTGGTAGAAACGAATATGCAAATTATACTGGTCAAACTATTGGATCAAATAATAACTATATGGCATATTTAAGAAGAGTACATATGAGCATAAATCTATTCTCTGATTATGATAAATTAAAGAAAACTTATGAACGTGACCTACAAGCAGGATTTCATCCTAAAAACTCAACTCCAGAAGATATAATCGTTCATGAAACAGCGCATGCTCTTGACTTTTATATAAGCGCAGAAAAATACGGAGTAGATAACTTAGTTATAGACGATTTTAAAAAATATAATGAATTTTATATATCATGGGCTAATCAAACATATTCTAAAGAAGTTGTTTTAAAAGCTGTAGAAAACGTTAATAATAGTTATAAAGAAAATGGATTAACTCCTAAAACAGAAGAAGAATTAAAAGAAGAGATAAGTGGATATGCTAATATTGTTAATAATGGTACTGTAATGTATGCTGAAACTTTCGCAGAAGCTTTAGTTGATTATTTAAGTAATGGAAATAATGCTAGTCCATTATCTATTGAAATATATAAAATAGTTCAAGAAGATTTGAAAAATTTATAGGAGGTTATAATGAAGAAAAAAATATTTTTAATACTACCAATAATAGTATTAATGATAATGATCATCATTATAACTGTTATTGATAAAAAAGATTATAGTATTGATTTTAATATTGATTTAGAATTATCAATTAATGATACTAAAATAACAAACTCTATTAAGTCTTTCTCTAATGAACAATATAATATAGAAAAAATAAATACTAAAGAATTAACTCTAGAAGAAGAACAACAAATAATAGAAACAGCTTTAAATATTACAAATGCATATAATGATATTACTAATGATAAATATGTAAGTAATATAGAAAAATATGTTGTTCGTATACCTGAACATAGATTAGATGAAATATTGATATATACAGATGACTTTAAAAAATGGTCAGATAAAGTTATCACTATTGAAGCACTAGCTAATTTATTTCAAAGTAGAAATGCAACTTTTGAAAGTATAAAAGGTACACAAATAACATATACATCATCAGAAAGAAGTATTGTTCAAGTATATGTCGATAACTATAAAATAACTTATGGTTCAACAGCATATGGATTAGATGCTATATTTGAATATGAAATAGTATATGAAGAAGCAAGTGGATTATATAAAGTAAATAATCTTGCAATAGAGTGGGTAAAAGATCTAAATGATTATTACCAACAAACAGAAACAAAAGAACGTAATCAAAATAAATATAATAGTAGTTCATTATCAAATGTATCATCTTATATTCCATCAAGTTATACTAATTTTGATTATTCCAAATTAAAACAAGTAAGTAGTCATACTACAACAAATATATATAATCAAAACAAAGATAGTATTGTTATTATTGACAGTGCTTCTCAAGGAGGTATGCCAACAGGAAGTGCATCTGGATTTTATATAAGAAGTGGTGTTGTTGTAACATCATACGATAGTATTTATCGAATGATTGAAAATGGCGCTGTAAGATATTATGCCGTTGATAGTAACGACAAAATAACTGAAATAGAAGGAATTATTTCAGTATATCCAGAAATTAATATTGCTATTTTAAAATTAAAAGAAGAAAATGGAACAAAAGTAACTATAGGAGACAGTTCTACTTTAGAAAAAAATGATCCAATTGTAGTTATAAGTAGTTCATTAGGATTAAAATCATCAATTAAACTAGGAATTTACTTTGATACTTTAGAAGATGACTATAAAGTAATTAGAACTTCTCTTCCATTAATAGATGGGGATGCTGGTTCTGCTGTATTTAATTTAAATGGAGAAGTTATCGCAATTAATACAAGTGTATCTACTAGTAAAAGTGAATATAATTCTGGTTTAAATAATGCAACTGATATTAGTATTTTAAAAGATGTCATAAATAAATTAAATAATCAAAAATTCCAAGAAATAAAATCATTTAGTTTTGATAATATAATAAAAAATGAAGACTTTAAAGTAATAAATGAAGTAGATGAAAAAAACTGGAAAAAGTATGAAGAATTACCACTTATTACTAAAGTAGTACCTTTATCTTTATATAGTGCTTATACAAATGATAATTATTTAATAGTAAGATATAAACAAGAAAACTATAATGTATTAACTAATGAAGAAATAATAAAATTATATACAAAGATGCTTGCTACAAATTCATTTAATCCAATAAGTGCTAATGTATATAAAAAAGATAATATAACTATAAGAATACAAAATAATCTAGGTTATATTATTATCATAGTAGAAGGGGTGATTTAATATGAAGAAACTAAATATTAAATTTAATCTTTCTCTAAAGATATTTCTAATAGTTTTTTTAATAATTACATGTATCTTAATTGGTTTACTTATCAATAGTACAAAAAAAGAAGAAATAAAACTAAATAAATATAAGTCTGATTATATAAATTTTACTTATTATAATAATTTTAATGTATATAAACAAAAAGATCATATTATTTTAACTACTAAAGATAAAAAGACAAATATAGTTATTAAAAAAATAGATTATACAAGTAATACTAAAACTAAAGATAAGTATGAAATATCTTCTTCTTTATCTTATCAAGTAGTAGAAAATAAAAAAGAATATATAGAAACATATAATGGAATAATTGATAATAATTACTATTTTTTATATGAAGATTATCAAAACAAAAGACAAATAGAAGTAATAAATATTTTTGATGATAATTATATTTTTACTATAATTTACAGTGCGAGTAATAAAGAATTTGATTTGTATAAAGAATCAATCGATTTAATAATTAACTCTATTAATGTATAGGTGATAATATGAAGAAAAAGACAAATATTATAATTGGTATATTAGTTGCCTTATTAGTTATAATAGGAATAATTTTTATAATCGCACTAAGTAAAAATGAAGAAAAAATACAAAATAGTTACTCAAAAATAAATATTAATGGATATGAAATAAATATAAATGATAATTATAAGTATAAATATTTAGATAATGAAAAATATGGAACTTTTGAAAATAAAGAGTTTCTAACATCATATATATATTTATCTAATAAAACCTATAGTAGTTTAATAAAAGAAACATCAACTTATACTAATATGGGATCTAAAGAATTAGATAGTAGTATAGAAGAAACGACTTTTGGTGATTATCAAGGATTTATTAATGTAAAAAAAGTCCATTATAGAGATATAGAAAAAGATTATAATTTAGTTATAATACTAATAAAAGTAAAAGAAGATAAAACTTTGGTTTTTCAATATGAAACATTAATTGATGGTAATGAAAATGAAATATTTGAAGATATTAAACAAAGTTTATCAGAAATAAAAGAAGTATAGAAGAAGGAGTAGTAAATATGAATTGTCCAAAATGTAATGCTGTAGTAAATGAAGGAGATAAATTCTGCACATCTTGTGGTATGGTTATAAATCAAACACCACCAGTAGGAACAAATGTAAGTAATATTAATAATTTAAATGATGTAAATAATCAACCTCAAATAAGTGTTCAACAACAACCTATGAATAATTTAAATCAACAAGTGAATAATAATCCAAATAAGAAAACAAATAATTTAATTATAGTTATATTAGTAGCTGTAGTTGTTGCAATCTTAATATTTGTAGTTATATCCGCAACATCTTCAAAATCAAAAAATGATGATAAGAAAAATGATAAAGATGTTGTAGAAAATAAAGACGAAGAAAAAGAAGAAAACAACAATACAAATAATGAAAATGAAAATAATAATACAAATGATAATAATGAAAATAATAATAATGATCAAACAATCCCCGGTGATTGGAAAAGTTTAAGTTTTGGTTTAGATGGTAAAACATATAAATTAAAAAATTTCTATAGTGATTTTTCTAAAAATGGATGGACTATGGATACAAGTGGTTTTGAATCAGATACTTTAGATCCTATGTATAAGACTTTTTCAACCATTAGATTAAGTAATCCTAAATATAGTGATGCTGAAGTAAAAATTGGATTAATCAACCTAGCATCAGAAAAGAAACCATTTGATGAGTGTCAATATTGGGCTATTACAGTAGATAATTCTTGGTCTGATACACCAGTAGAATTTGTATTACCAGGTGGTATTAAATATGGAAGTACATTAGAAGAAATAGAAAGAGTGTATGGAAAACCAACTGATGCAGATGATATTTATAGAAGCGAAAGTCTAAAATACACAGAATATGAGTATGTATATGACTTTGATATATATCTAACTTTAACTGTATATGATGATGGTGGTTTAAAAGATTTCAGTTATAAAACATATTCAACAAAATAGACTTTGAAATATTAATTAAATATAGTATAATTAAAAAGGATAGAATAAGAAGGAGATGTAAGTATGAATTGTCCAAAATGTAATGCTCCATTAAATGAAGGAGATAAATTTTGTCAAACTTGTGGTAGTGTAATTAATCAAGCAACACCACAACCAGAACAACAAGTAACACAACCAGTTATTGAAAATAATATGCAACAACCTGTACCAAACATGCAACAACCAGTAAATAATGTTCAACAACAAACTATGCCAGTTGGAAATGTACCAGTTGAAGCAAAGAAAAATAATACAATTGTATTTATTTTGTTAGGTGTTATAGCTGTATTACTTGCAGGTGTCATTTTCTTAGCTGTATCATCAGGTAGCGATGATAAAGAAAAAGAAGATAAAAAAGATGATAAGACTAATGTAACTGAAGAAGAAAAGAAAGATGACGAAGAAGTAGTCGCATCTAACTATACAAAATCAAATGTTAATGAATATACATTTGAATTACCAAAAGGTTACAGTGCTGGTTTCTATAGTGAAAATGTTGTTTTCTATGATGATGATATGATTGATGTAGAAGGATATGTATCTTCTATGAATATGGCTTATAGTAATATTGATAAAGAACTAACAAAAGCTAATTTCACATCAATGGGAATCACAAACGTAAGTTATACAGAAAAGAAAGTAAACAATAAAAACTTATTAATATTCTCTGGTGAATACCAAGGATACAAAATGGAAATTGTTTATGTAGAATATTCATATACTAAATTAGTAGGTGCTGAAGTTTACTATAAATCATCTGCCAATGTAAATAGTGATGTATATGATATCTTAGGTAGAGTAGTAGTAGATGATTCAGCATTTAGTAGTAATACAAGTATTAGAGTTCCTGGATTACAAACTACTCCAGTTACACAATAAAAAAAAGAACCAAAAGGTTCTTTTTTTTATTATAACTAAAAGTTATTACAACCATAATCTTTATATATTTTATTTATATTAAAACAATAGATATAATTGACTTATAGATGGAGGTAAAATATGGAAAGATTAATGGATTTACACACTCATACAATTTATTCGGATGGAGATAAGACTCCAAAAGAGATTGTAAAACAAGGAAAAGAAATAGGTCTAACAGATCTTGCAATCTCTGATCATGATATTATAGAAGGACTTAAAACACTAACAGAAGAAGATTTAGAAGGCATAAACTTTATAAATGCTGTAGAACTAACTGCTAAAGCAAAAAAAGGAAGAATGCACATTCTTGGATACAATATTGATATATATAATGAATTTTTAAATGAGAAACTTAATAATCGAAATGATTTATATAATTTTATGTTATATGTAGAAGGACTAAAAGAAATATTTAATATATCTTTTAAAGAAGAGGAAATATTAGAAATAACTACAAGAATAGGAAATATAGGAAGACCAGATCTTGCGAAACTTTTATTAAAACATAATTATGTATCATCAATAAAAGAAGCCTTTGATAAATATCTAAATACTGTTATGGATAGTTGCCGCGATAAAAAACGTGGATATACAAAAGAAGAATGTATTGAAATGATCTTAGAAGCTGGTGGTATTCCAGTTCTTGCACATCCTATATCTCTAGATTTAACTAAAGAAGAGTTAATAGAAGAATTAAAATACTTAAAATCTATTGGTCTTATGGGAATAGAAACAAGACATATCCATCATACTCCTGAATATACCATGATGCTTGAAGAAATAGCATCAGAGCTTAACCTTTTCACAACAGGAGGTACAGACTATCATGGTGAAATAAAACCAAATGTAAAACTCGCAACAGGAATAGATAATAATGTTCATGTAACATCTTCTACTATGATAGATTATTTAACTAATCTAAATAAACAAAAAATTAAATGTATTAAGAAAAATACAACTAATATAAAAACTATATAATTAAAACTAATTGTATAGAAATAACTAATTAAAATAACTAAAGTACTAATAAATAAAGGATATAAATAACTTATATTCTTTTTTATTGGAAAAATATAGTTAACTCCCTCTTTTACATAAAAAAGACTTAAACTAATCATAAAAAACATATTAGTAATAGAATTAAAACATAATAACCATTCAAATCTTTCAATAAAAGAAAATAAATTAATATTTTTATATATGACAACATCTACATAATTATAAATAGAAACACTATTATATCCAAGAATTGATATAGATATAATACTCTTAATTAAAATAATTAAACTAATAACTAAATATGTAATAAATATCTTTTTATTCATTTTAGTATTATTCTTAATAATATCTTTAGGTACTACTAATAAAAATAAAATAGGTATAACTAAAAAACATATAAATATATAACTATAATCCATGATATTATTTATATCTAAACTAATAGGTAATATATTATTAAAATCAATATAGAATAAAAGTAATATAAAAGTAATGATTTCTAAAAATATATAAAAATAAAATATAATTGTACTACATCTAAAAAAAGAATAAATATCATTCTTAATTAAACAAAATACTACTATCATAAAAGAAATCATAATAAATAACTTATCTATATCTTTTAAATAAATATAATTAATATAAGATGAAATAATTTCAAGTGAATAAATACTAAATAAAAGAGAAATAAGAATTAATATAAATACCAAGAATTTATTTTTAATATTATAAAATATATTTTTATTAGATAAATTAAATAAGTAACAAAAAAGCATAATGATACCTATACCTAAAAAGATTGATAAAATTAAATATAATATAAATCGATAAGATACTAAACTAATACTTTTACTAATAAAACCACTAAATAGAAATGCTTGAATTATATAAAAAAACAAAAAAGATAATTCGATACTATGAATCTTTTTCAATTAAATCATCTCCCTTAGTATTATTAAACTCTTCTTTTTCTAACATAATATTTATATCAAAATTAATATTTTTAATATCATGATCTTTATAATAAAGATAATCATACTTCTTAATTAAAGAAATAAAATAGTTAGCATTTATATTACTTTTAATAAAAGAATAGATATTTCTTTCTAAATAAGACTTAATTGTCTTACTATCTAGATTAGATACAAATAAAGATTTTATATTAATAGTTATATTATTTCTATTAATCAAGTAACAAGTATCAATATTAATAAGTTTAACTAATGAATTATCTATATCAAAAGATAAAGCATTACTTTTATTAAATAATATATTTAAATAACTAGATTCCTCTATATTATAAAAACGCTCTTCCAAAAAAATAGAAAAACTCCCCTTAATAGATAAATCTCTATTATCTATAACTGGTATATAACTAATAGATAAATCTAAATAATCAGAAATAATTTCATTAAATGTTACTGGATAGACATACCCAGATTCATTATAGTTATTATTAAGTAAAGTAGAGATGTTTCTATTTTTAAATATATCCTTATCATAATTATTAATCATAGTAACCAAAAAAGAACCTCTTAAATCATCACGATTATTAAATGTATTAATAATATCTAAAATATCAGAATTATTAAGATTACTACTAAGATATAAGATATTTAAATGTGATAAATAGATTTTCTTATTAACCAAAAGATATATTTGATTAAAAGAAGTATCTAAATCACTAACTTCAACATCATAAGTTTCATATTTATTATTACCTATATAAGTATTAAAAGATACTAAATAAGTATTATTATTTTTATCAATCCCAATCGAATCTACAATCATTACATTATTAATTTCATTATAATCACTACAACCAGTAATAAATAAAAAAATAAATCCAACAAACAAAAATATATAAATAAATCTTTTCATATTATCTCCCTCTAACTTTATTTTTCTTTGAAAGAAGTAAATTCCTATATTTAGGATTAGTATTATATTTAATTAAAGAATCAGATAGTTCTATTTTAGAAATAGGTGAGAAAGGATATGAATAAGGATATCCTAAAGATTCAAGAGAAGATAATTTTATGATAAATAATAAGAATGCCAAAAAGATACCATAAAATCCAAAGAAAGTTCCTAAAAGCACTGTAAATAAACGCAAATACCTAATTAAATAAATAATTGATATGTTTGAAAAGATAAGCCCACTAATACTAGAAATAGCAACAACAATTATCATAATAGGAGAAACAATACCTGCACTAACCGCAGCTTCACCTAAAATTAATCCTCCTAAAATAGAAATAGAAGAACCCATTTTACTAGGTATTCTTAAATCTGTTTCTCTAAGTATTTCAAAAGCAACTAATAAAATGATACATTCAACAAAACTAGGAAAGGGGACACTCATTCTTTGATCAATTAAATTAGTAAGTAATAAAGAAGGTATAACATCAATATTATGAGTTGTTAAACTAATATAAATACCTGGTAAAAATACCGCAATTAAAAAAGCAATTAATCTTAAAATCCTAACAAAAGATATATTAATATTTTTCTCATAATAATCATCTGGTGTATGAAAAAAATCAACAAAAAAAGTAGGTAGAATTAATACAAAAGGACTATTATCAACAATTATTACAACTTTTCCTTCTAAAAGAGCTTGTGTCGCAATATCAGGTCGTTCTGTCATATTAATAGTAGGCAGTAATTTAGAATTAGATAAATATCTTCTAATATAAGTACTATCAATAATACCATCTATATCTATATTATCCAGATAAGACTTAATTTTAAAAAGAAGATCTTTATCAACAATATTATCCATATAACAAATACCAATCTTAGTCTTAGATAAAACACCAATTTCTAAACTATCAACATATAAATGATTAGTTCTAAGTCTTTTACGAATAAGCCCTAAATTATCATTAAATCGTTCATTAAAACTATCTTTTGGCCCTAGTAAAGAAACCTCTATATCACTAGTAGGTATACTTCTATCAATATTGTTTTTAGCTTCAATCCCAATAAAATAATTATCATAAATAATAATACAAAAACCTTTATATATATAATCAATCATTTCATTAAAAGAATATAAATAAACTTTATTAACCCCAGATAAAAACTCAAATATATCTTTATTTATATTATTAGTCTTAATACTAACTAAACTCTCTATAATATGTTCACTAATAAAGATACTACTAGATAAAACTTCACTATAAATAATATTTAATTCTTTATTATTAATAATATAATTCTTATAAACTATATCAGTACTATTCCCAGTCTTTTTCTTTATTCTATCTATTAATTTATTCATATCTTCACCTTTATATTAGTATTGGAAAAATATAAAAAAATATGTATAATAAAAAAGAAAATAAATAAAAAAAGAGGAACTATTATGGATAAGATTTTAAACCAAAAAATAGAAAAATTAGATCACTTTGGTCGCGGTATAATAAAAAAAGATAATGACATCATATTTGTTGAAAATGCACTACCTAATGATATAGTTGATATATCTATCACAAAACAAAAGAAAAACATAAAAGAAGCAGAAGTAACTAAATATATAGAAAGATCAAATTATTATAAAGATTCAATTTGTCCATATTCAAATGTTTGTGGTGGATGTAATATTATAAATCTTATCTATAATGAACAACTACCTTATAAAAAGACTAAAGTCCAAGAATTAATAGATAAAATGTTAAGAATGGACATTAAAATAAATGAAGTAATATCTTCTAATCAAGAATATAATTATCGAAATAAAATAACTATTCATTCAAAAGATAATCAACTAGGTCTATATAAAAAGAAATCTAATGATTTAGTAGAAATAAATGAATGTAAATTAGTTAATGAAAAGATTAATGAAATACTAAAAAGAATAAAGTCTTATCAAGAAAATAATAAATGTCAAATTGCTGATTTAATTATAAAAACAACTACTTTAAATGAATCTATGATAAGTATTTATGGAAGTATGGATTATGAACACTTTAAAAAAGAATTTAGTGATATAAAAGTAATCATTATAAATAATCAAATAATTACTAAAGATAAATATATAAAAGAAAAACTTCTAAATAAAGAATTCTATATATCTAATCATTCATTCTTTCAAGTAAATATGTATACAACAAATCTTTTGTATGAAAAAGTAATAGATTTAATAAAAAATAAAAACTATAAAACTTGTTTAGATCTATATTGTGGAACTGGTACTATTACTATACTTGTTAGTGACTATATAGATAAAGTATATGGAATAGAAGTAGTAGAAGATGCAGTAAATGATGCAAATAAAAATAAGGAGTTAAATAATAAAAACAATATAGAATTTATTTTAGGAAAAACAGAGGAACATATTCATAAATTTAAAGATATAGATTTAATTATTGTTGATCCTCCACGTGAAGGTCTAGATAAAATAACAAAGGAAAATCTAAAAAGAATAAATCCCAAAACTATAATTTATGTATCATGTGAACCATCTACATTAATGAGAGATTTAAATGATTTAAAAGATAAATATAATATAAAAGAAATATCTATCTGTGATATGTTTCCTAATACTTATCATGTAGAAAGTATTGCTTTGTTAACACGTAAAAACTAGGTTTCTTGTTGGTAGAGTTATATAATAAACTCAAAGGAGGAATAATAATGAAGAACAAATATTTAACTTTATTATTTCTAATGTGTGTAATACTATTTTTATACAGTCAAAACAACTTTATACAAATTACACACTATCAAATAACAAACGACAAAATACCTAATAATTTTGATGGATATAAAATAATTCAAATATCTGATTATCACAATGTTAAGTCAAAAATATTAAATAAAAAATTAATCAATAATATCAAAAAAATAAATCCAGATAGTATTGTCATAACTGGTGATTTAGTTGATGCAACTAATACTGATATTAATCAAGCAATAAAGTTTATACAAGAACTAAAAGATTTTCCTGTTTATTATGTTACTGGTAATCACGAAACATGGATTAATAACTATGAACTTTTAAAGATTAACTTAATAAAGAATAATATAACTATATTAGAGAATGATGTTGTCACAATAGAAAAAGAAAATCAAACAATAAATTTAATAGGTATTGACGATTCTGTTTCAAAAAATAATGCCCTTGATAAAATTGATAATATAGAATATAATCCGAAAAAATATAATATTCTTCTTTCGCATCGCCCAGAGTTATTTGATGTCTATATTGAAAAAAATATAGATTTAGCTTTAACTGGTCATGCACACGGGGGTCAAGTAAGAATACCATTTATTGGCGGACTAATTGCACCGGAACAAGGATTATTGCCCAAATATACTAGTGGAATACATAAAGATAGCAATACAACTATGATAGTAAATAGGGGCATAGGAAATAGTGTAATACCATTAAGAATTAATAATCATCCAGAATTAGTTTTAATTACATTAAATAAATAAAAAAATGTGTTATTAAACACATTTTTATTTTATGGAGATTGACATAAATTTTTTCTAATTTCTCCAAGACTAGGCATACCTTTAGTATCTGGTTCTACTTCAAAAATAATTTTTTGAACCTTTTTAGTAGTATTACCAAATGAATCAGTTACAATATATTGAATCCAGAAATTACGATAAGTTGTACATTCTTCAACATATACTTTATTAGTTATTTCATATTTAGATTCTTCTTCTATTTCTAAATGATCA
Source organism: Bacillota bacterium (assembly GCA_015059405.1). GTDB lineage: Bacteria > Bacillota_I > Bacilli_A > RF39 > UBA660 > RUG11788. The sequence goes on along the minus strand of SVAL01000011.1, from coordinate 23,139 downwards.
TAAGTAATAGAATTAATATCATGAGTATGATACTCATTTTCAAAATATCTAACAACCGGATTTACATAATCAATTTCATATGTATCTTCAACACTTTTATCTTCATTATTTTCTTTAAAGTGTGGATTGTTATATTCTTTTACATAAGGAATATTTCTCTCAGATGCAATCCAACCAATTTGACCTTTACGATATTCAATTTCATACCAAACATACGCATGGTGATCTAAGTTTACACTTAAAACATTATATACATTTCCTTGATATGCTTTACCAATTACAGTACTATCAGTAGAAGCTTTATCTCTTACATTAATATATTCATGAAGAATTTCTACCTTCCATCTAACTTTATTTTTTTCTTGTTCGTTCTTATAAATAAAAATTCCAAATCCTGCAACTATTAAAAGTGCAAGTATAAAAAATATAGGAATAATCTTTTTCATTTTACCACCTCGATATTATAATAACATAATATAACAAAAAATAAAATGAAAAGAAGAAAGTATTATGATATAATTTTATATATAAAAGAGAGTGATAATATGAACGAATACATAATAGTAAAAACACTATGCGATGATAAAAAGATCGTAGAAAAGATAAGTAAAGATTTATTATTAAAACATTTAGTATCAGGAACTCAAATAAGTACTGTTGAATCTACTTATTGGTGGAATAATGAAATAGAAAGTTCTACTGAATACTTATTAGAAGTTCGTACTAAAAAGAGTTTATTTAAAGAAGTAGAAGAAATAATTAAAAAGATACATCCATATGAAGTATGTGAGATATCATACTATGAAATTAATGGTTCTAAAGAATTTTTAAATTGGATAGAAGTAAACACTAAATAAAAGAGGTATTTTATGAATATAATAATAGCTAATATAGTAGCTTTAATCGCATCTATTATAATGGTAAGTATTGGCCTGATAAAAAAGAAAAAAAGAATAATATACTATCAAACTATCCAAATTGGATTATTTGTTGTAAGTAATATTCTACTTGGTGCATCAACAGGTATTATTATTAATAGTATTAGTTGTGTAAGAAATATATTATGTTATAAAAATAAATTAGATAAGAAAAATAAAATAATTATAATTATCTTATCAGTAGTAACATCATTACTATTTAATAATAAAGGTATTATTGGTCTATTGCCATTAATTAGTTCTGTTGTATATATAATTTATATGAATATAAAAGATGTAGTTAAATTTAAATATATATTAATATTTACTTTATTATTATGGTTTGTATATGATTTTTATATAATGTCATATACATCAGCTTTGTTTGATTTAATAAGTGCCATATCAGCAGGTATTGGTATATATCAAGTAAAAAATAAAAGGAAGGTGTAACATGAAAGTAAAATTAAATCCAGATGAAAAGATGGTAAACCAAATAAAAGAAGGTTTAAAACAAACAGGAGGATATTGTCCTTGTAAGTTAGAAAGAACTGAAGATACTAAATGTATGTGTAAAGAGTTTCGCGAGCAAATAAAAGATCCAAATTATGAAGGATTTTGTCATTGTATGTTATATATAAAGGAGAAATAATATGGAAATAAATAAAGAAAATTTTGATAAAGAAATTAAGACAGATGGAATTGTTATTGTTGACTTTTTTGCTACATGGTGTGGTCCATGTCAAATGTTAAGTCCTATTTTAGAAGAATTAAGTACTACTTATAAAGTTTGTAAAGTAAATGTTGATGAAAATCAAGAACTCGCAAGAGAATATGGAATTATGAGTATACCTACAGTTTTTATATATAAAGATGGAAAACAAACAAATAAATTTATTGGATATAAAACAAAAGAAGAAATAGAAAAACTATTAAAAGAAGAATAGGTGATATAAATGGTTATAAACTTTTCTGATCAAGAAGTATTAAAAGGAGAAAAAACAATCTTTTTAGCTGGTCCAACACCAAGAGGAGGAAAATGTATATCTTGGAGAAAAGAAGCATTAAAGATTTTAGAAGAACTAGGGTTTGATGGAATAGTTTATGTTCCTGAATATTCTAATTGGAAAACCAAACCAGATTACCTAGACCAAGTATTATGGGAAAGAAAAGCCTTAGAAGAAGCTAAAATAATTTTATTTTGGATTCCAAGAACTATCCCAGATATGATGGGGTTAACCACTAATGTAGAATTTGGATATTGGCTACATTCAAATAAAGTTATATATGGAAGACCAGATGAATCAGAAAAAATCAAATATCTAGACTGGTTATATGAATACGATTATAATAAAAAACCAGTAAACGATTTAAAAATGCTTTTAGAAGAAGGGGTAAATCGTTTAAAATAAAGACAGGAGGGATAATATGCTTAAAGATTTATGTTTTGAAATATTAAGATCATGTCCCAATAACTGTCTTTTTTGTTCTTCTAATGCTTACTTTGGTTGTAGTGAAATAATAGAGTTTGACGTATTTAAAAAAACTCTTGAATACATAACTGAAAAGTATGGAGTAGAAGAAATATCTTTATCAGGAGGAGAACCTTTTCTACACCCTAATATTATGGAAATAGTAGATTTATGTAAAAGTAAAGGAATAAGAACTATTATTTTTACAAGTGGAATAAAAAGAAGTATCACCCTAGACGGTAAAGAAAGAGAGTATTTGATAAAAGAAAGAGAAAGAAAATTACTTGAAGTAGAAGAAAATGAACCAGATAATGAAAAATTAAAAAATAGTATTAAAAGATATTATGATAATTTTTTACTTCCAAGTAAGTTTACAAGTTTAGATGAAGAAGAATTAAAACAATTAAAAGCTCTAGGATTAGATAAAATAGTATTTGATTATCAAGCTTATGAAGAAGATTCTTATAATGAACTAATGGGTACAAAAAACTTATTAGATAAATTACTTTCTTCAATCGTTAAAGCAAAAAGAGTAGGATTAGACATAGATGTTCATTTTATTCCTAATAAATTAAACTATAAAGAACTTCCTGATTTATTAGAATGTTTAGAAATAGTAGGAGTAAAAAATATAAGTATTCTAAACTTTGTTCCTCAAGGAAGAGGAGAAATTAATCAAGATAAACTTCTTTTAGATGAAGAAGAAATGAAAGAATTTATAGATATATTTAATAAAATAAATTTTAATGGTAATATAAGAATAGGAATACCTCTAATTAAAGATAATACACATAAATGTACCGCAGGATTAGATAAACTAGTAATAAAGTATGATGGTACAGTTCTACCTTGTCCAGCATTTAAAGAAATACCATTAGAAGAATTAGAAAAATATGGGGTAAAAAGAATAAATATAAGAACTAATCTAGAAGATTTAAAAGTCGTAAATGGTACTAGAAAACAACCATTATGCAAAATAATATATGATAATAATAAATTAAAGATATAGGAGGAAATATGGAAAAACTAACCTCTAAGAAAGCATATGAAATACTAACAAAAGATGTAATTAATGATGTAGATGATTTAGTAAAACCAGAAAACAAGTGGGTCCATCATTGTATTTTTGTATCTCTTGCTGCCGAAAGAATCGCAAGATATTTAAATTTAGATAGTGATTATGCTAAAAGTTTAGCTTTAATCCATGATATTGGAAGGAAAATTAGTCATCCCAATCATGTTATAGAAGGATATAACTATATGGTAAATGAAGGATATATTGAAGAAGCATCAATTTGTCTTACACATTCATTTATTGATAACGAAATATTAATGACTGCTGGTGGTGGTCCTGAAACAAAAGAAGCATATGAATATATTGCTGATTATCTAAATAAAAGAGAAGTAACTATCTACGATAATATTGTTCAACTATGTGATTTGTTTTGTCTAGAAACAGGATTTACTACTATTGAAAATAGATTATTAGATATTTCAAAAAGAAAAGGTATTTATCCCAATTCATATGATCATGTAAATAAAGCAATGGAATTAAAAGAAAGAATAGAGTCTATGTTAGGATGTAATTTATATGATATATTCCCAGAAATAAAAAAAGAAGATTTAGAAAATATTCAAAGACATAATGAAGAGTTATTTAAACTAGTAAAACATCCTACAAAACAACTAATAAAAATATAAAAAAGAATAAAAATAAATAAATATATGATATAATACTTATATAATAAGGAGTTGGCTAAAATGAATGTAGAAGAATTAAAAAAATATCAAGAAGTATTAGAAAAAAAATATGAAGAAATAGATCGTAAAATAACTGAAATTGAAGAAATAGAAGAAAAAGAATCTGAATTAAAACGTTTAGAGTATCTTCAAGATAAAATAGATGATCAATTAGATTTATTAGATGATATTATTGATGGTATTTATGAAGTTCCAAAAAAATATAATGAACTAATGGGACTAAAAAAAGAATATGAAAATATTCTAGGTGAATAATATGATAGGTAAGTGTATCCATACATCAAAATTTGGATATTTCTATACTTACTGTCTTATTAATAACAACGAAAAAATTAAAAGAGAAATATCTAAATTACAATGCCTAGTAGAAAAAACCAATAACTTAGATGCTAGAAATAATATAATATATAATAAAAAACTAACAAGAAAAGAAAATAGAGTAGAAAAAGTTTTAAAAAGAATTGCTGTTAAAGAACCAAGCTTTTTAATAAATTTTATTGAAGAATATTCAAATGAACTAGACAGTGCAACAAAAGAAACTGATCCAATGATTATTTCTAGAAACCTATCTCAATCATTTTATGATATTTATAAAATAACATCATCAAGAAAAAATAATATAGTAACAAAAAAGAATAACTATCAATATAAAGAACAAGATATTGTAATTAATCTAACTAATAAGGAAAAAAATCATCTAGATAAAAAAGAAAAAAATAATAAAGAATTTTCTGCATTCTTATCAGAATTAAAAAAATGTAAATGTGATAACCTTAATAGACAACTTAATGTCTTAAATGAAATTATTCAAATAGAAGTCTATAAAAAAGAGTCTAAAAAAGCCTATGAAAAAAGAATAAATAAAGTATTAAGATACGCAAACCATAACATAGATATGATATTTAAAAAAGGTAATAATTATCCTTTTAGAAAGAAATTTATTAAAGTATTATCTACTATAGTTTATTTATATGATATAAAAGAAAAAAAGCCAACTAAATTAAAAGAACGATTAAAAGAATCTCTAAGAATAGAGTTATTAAACAAATATAATAATAGTGAAGAAAATAAAAAAATATCTAATTATGGTTATGAAATACCAAATGATACTAATATAGAAACAATTGTCAAAGTAAATGAAGAATTAGAAAAAGAAAAATATGATTTAATTGAAAGATATAAAAGAGGAGAAAGAATAAAATTTGATCGTATTTTTTCTAATAATATTCAATGCAAAAAAATTGATATGATAAATTCATATTTTAATAAAAGATATAATTTTGAACTTAACGAAGAATCAAGTGAAGAAGAATTCGTAAAAGTAGTATTAGATTTATGCGAACTTGCAGATGAAATCACAGATGATTTATTTAAAAAAGTATTATTTGATGCACATGATTCATCTAATTTATCTATAACTCAATCCTATGAAAAAACAGAAACATTAAGAACTATTTATAATTTATATAATCCAATAGAAAAATTAGATAATTATATTAATGCTAAAACAAGATTTGAAAAAATATTTATGCTTTTAAATTCATCTAAAAGAGATAATATTTATAAATTAGTATACGAAGAAAAACAAAAGAAACATTTATCTATCACAGAATTATTACCTAGTCGTGAGACTATTATGAATAATTTAGAAATAAGAGAAACTAAATTTATAGAGTCACATGCAGTAGAAGAATTTAAATATAAAGCCATGAATAGTGGTAAATATCTAAACTATGACTTAGAAATAGTTGCTAGAGATATAAATGTTGATTCATTACCTAACTTATATCAAAAACTAAAAAGAAATATTACATATACTAATTTTGTTGAAGAAATAAAACCAGGTGAAGATAGAGAAAGAAAATATAAAGAAGCAAGAATAACTCAAAGAAAAACTTTGGCAGTAGCTCAAGAAATGATAGCTAAGACTATTTTAAATAAGAGTTATGAAAGAAAATATGATATATCATATGATAACTATCAATCTATATTAAATAATATTTATGAAAATATATTACATGAAGAAAGACTAAATACTACATATGATGAGGTATATGATGAAGCTGAAGTAATTGAAAGAAATTACCAAGAAAAGAAAAAAATATGGGATGAACATAGTATATTTGTTAAAGCTTTATATTTGGTTGTATCTAAGAAAGGTAACAAATAGGTGATAATATGTTTGAAGAATTATTAAAAGAATATCAAAAATTACCTATTGATAGTAAAAGAGATAAAAATATTGAAGAAGTAAAACTTGTAGTAGCTATGCTTCAATTATTATGTGAAAAAAAACAAATTAAACATGATGAAATAGATATACCAGAATTAACTAATATAGAAGATGAAAATGAGTATTTAGACCTAATGTATATATATATTACAAGGCTAAAAGAAGAACTAGGTAGTTATGTATTATATAGTGAAAATAATAATAATTAAAAAAGTAATAAATTTTATTACTTTTTTCTTTTCTTTTTAAAAAAGTATGATATAATTAAATAGTAATCATTACTATTAAGGAGAGATGAAAATTGCGAAACACAAAGCAAAAAGATCTTATCTTAAAGATTATTAATAATAGCTGTAGTCATCCAAATACTAATGAAATATATGAACTGGCTAGAGAAGAGATACCTAATATTAGTTTAGGTACAGTTTATAGAATAGTTAATAATTTAGTAGAAAAAGGTAAGATAAGAACTATTCAATCTATTGATAATATTCATAGATATGATAATATCAATTATAAACATGACCATTTCATATGCGTTAAATGTGGAGAGGTAGAAGACGTTGATAAAAACAGTAACAAGGAAATTAAAGTTATTAATGATAATAAAGTATTAGATTGCGACATAACATATAAAGGCATTTGTAAGAAATGTGTATAAAAAAGGAGAGAAAAAACATGGAATTAAAAGGAAGTAAAACAGAACAAAATTTAATGGCAGCATTTGCTGGAGAAAGTCAAGCAAGAAACAAATACACTTATTATGCAAGTAAAGCAAAAAAAGAAGGGTATGAACAAATCGCAGCATTATTTGAAGAAACTGCTAATAATGAAAAAGAACATGCTAAAATGTGGTTTAAAGAATTACATGGTGGAGAAGTTCCAACTACTGCTGAAAACTTATTAGATGCAGCTGAAGGAGAAAACTACGAATGGACTGATATGTATGCTGAATTTGCTAAAACAGCAAGAGAAGAAGGATTCACTCGTATCGCATTATTATTTGAAGGTGTTGCTAAAATTGAAAAAGAACACGAAGAAAGATATCGTAAATTATTAGAAAACGTTAATAATGAAATGGTATTTAGTAAAGACGGAGAAAAAGTATGGGTATGTCGTAATTGTGGACATGTACATGTTGGAAAAGAAGCTCCACAAGTATGTCCTGTATGTGCACATCCAAGAGCATACTTCGAAGTTAAAGCTGATAACTATATGTAAAAATAAAGAAAGGGTAACCTTTCTTTTTTTATTTATTTTAATTATAATTATTATTAGGTGATATTATGAATGATATTAGTTTTTTATATAGTATTCTAATGACAGACCAAGTAGAAGAAACAGTAAAAGAAAATCAAATAGAATTATTTAAAATAATCCCAGAACTAAAATATGAAGTGGGGTTTGATCATAAGCACCCACATCATCATTTAGACGTATGGAATCATACACTTCTAGCGTTAAGTCTATCAATAAAAGATTTTGATATAAGACTAGTATTATTACTACATGATATTGGAAAACCATTCTCATACCAAGAAGAAGATGGAATAAGACACTTTCATAATCATGCAGAAAAATCAGAAAAAATTTCCAAAAAGATATTAAAAAGACTAGGTTTTAAAAAAGAGAAAATAAAAGAATTAACAACACTAATCAAATACCATGATACTGAAATTACAGATGAAGACTTAAATAAAAATCCAGAATTAACTTTAAAAAGATATGAAATACAAAAATGTGATGCTCTAGCACATCATCCAAAAAAATTAGAAAAAAGAAAAAAGTATTTAGATGAAATAAAAGAAAAAATAAAAGTAATATAAAAGAAATAGCATAAGCTATTTCTATTTTTTATTAGGTAAATATTGTTTAATCAATACTTTAGGTCTATCTATACCTAATTGTCTATCTCTTTGTATATCAGTAACTATCTTACTAACATCTTCATATGTCATATCATGAACATCATTAATATTAAGAATATCTTCTTTTTCTTCTTTTACAGGAACCATTGTTTCTTCTTTAACATTGCAATTTCCTTTTTCTAAGTATTCGTTGATAGATATTTTATGTCTTAAAAATAATTCATGTTTTTTAACATCATCTAACTTTGCCTTAACATCTTTTAAAGCAACAATTTGAGCAGAACCAGCAAGAAGAAATAATCCAATACAAACCCCAGTTAAAATCCCAGGATCAAGACACATCATAACAGTGTTTAATATAAGAAAAGCAGCATCATATATTAACCAACCAATCGCACTTTTCTTTCTTTTTTCTTGTTTATTAACAAATTGCCATGGATCATCAGCTTGTTCTTCCATTTTAGAAAGTAAATTTTTTTCGTTATCTTTAGTATTAGGTACAGAATAATCATCACCAGAAGCAACATTAACTTGGATATACTCTCCTAAAGATTTATAATTTAAGACAAATGTCTTTTTTTCTTCTTTATCTAAAGCATAATCTAACATATAAACACCCCCAAAAGTATATATGTATCTATAGTAACATAAATAAAAAAATAATAAAAGTGTAAATGTAAAAAGAAACAAATGTAAAACCTTGACAAAAGACCGGGGGGGGGTATGATTTTAGTAGATAATAGAGGAGTGTGTCAAATGAAGAATAAAAAAGGTTTTACATTAATTGAGTTACTAGCGGTAATAGTAATACTAGGTTTACTTATGGCAATAGCAATACCAAGTGTAACAAAGTATATTACCGAGTCTAGAAAAAAGACTGTTACATCAACAATAGGTAATTATATAGGAGCACTAGTAAATGACGTTAATGATTTAAGTTATACTTTTACTGAGGCAAATACAGTATATGCCGTACCAATTGAATGTATAGCACTAGAAAGAGGTGGAACAAATCCATTTGGAGCATGGCATCAAGCAAATAATGCATACTGGGCATATGTACTTGTACAATATAATGATCAAACATCTTCATATACATATGGATATACATTTAAAGATAGTGCTGGATATGGACTATATCCAACATCACAATCTAAATTAAATGAACAAGGTAAACAAATACAAACAGGGCTTAGTTTATCTAGACCTAAAAATGGAAAAGTAACAACAATAACAGAATTAAAAAATTGGAATGGATTTATAGTAAATGATACAACTAATTTGGTAGTACTTGAAGCAGAAAGTGAAGGAAATACAGGTGATGGTAAAACAACATGTACACTTCAACAAAAAGGAGATAATTATGCATCTGTAGAAGAAGAAAAAAAACCAAAAATATTAACTTTTAAAGTGAATAGAGTCAATTACCAATTCGAGGAAGGAATGACATGGGGAGAATGGGTAAATTCTAAATACAATACCAGCGATTTTTTCGTGCTTAATAATAACGAAATAGTAAAGGGTGAACCTGGAGATATTGATAGAGTTTTTTATTCGTGTCCAGTATTAAAAGAAAATCAACTTAACAACACAGAATATTTTGAATACCCCGCATTGCCAGGACATCAACTTTTTGAGAATGTTTCTTATTTTACTGCTTTTAATCCGAACGAAGAATGGTGTGATGATATTTGTTCTAAAGAACCATATTATATTTTTGTAGATTCAAATGGTAATTTAACCTATGTAGAAAACTAAAGACTTACTAAGTCTTTTTTCTTTTTTAATAATTTATTATAATGAATGAGAGGGATTAATATGAAGACAATGATAATATCTGATATTCATGGATATAGTAAAAATTTAAAAAAAGTATTAGATGTATTTTATAAAGAAGGTTGTAAAAGATTAATAATACTAGGAGATCTTTTAACACCAGGCTCTGATTATGAAGAAGTAAAAAATATATTAAATAATTTTAAATTTTCTCTTCTTTGTATGAAGGGTAATAATGATGGATATATCTTTAATGAATTAGATTTTAATGTAATAGATGGATATTTAAATATAAAGTTAGATAATAATAATGTATATATAACTCATGGAAATAAGTATAATAGAAATAACTTAGATTTAAAATCTGGAGATATATTAATATCTGGTCATACTCATATTAGTTGTATGTATAAAGAAAATAATAAATATTATTTAAATCCAGGATCAATATCTTTGCCAAGAGATAATACTGATGGTAGTTATATTATTTATGAAGATAATAAATTTTATCTTTATGATATAGATAATAATTTATTAAATTGTTTAATTATAGATAAATAAAAGTATCTGTCAAACAGATGCTTTTTATTATGGTTTGTTTAGGAAGTTAAACATAACTATGTTATAATAAAAGATAGGAGAGATAGTATGATATTAATTGATGGTAAAAAAATACAAGAGGAAATGATTATTGAGTTAAGGGAAGAAGTTAGCAAGTTAAAAACTATTCCAAATCTTACAATAATACAAGTAGGAAATTATGGTCCAAGTAATAAATATGTTGCTCAAAAGATAAAAGTAGGTACTTCTATTGGTATAGATGTAAATCATATAAATTTTGATGATAATATTTCTGAAGAAGAAGTAATTAATAAAATAGAAGAACTAAATAATGATAAAAATGTAAATGGTATTATGGTACAGTTACCACTTCCAAATCACTTGAATGAAGATAGGATAGTTAATGCCGTATCTCATAAAAAAGATGTAGATGGATTAACTACTACAAATATTGGGAATTTATTTGATGGAAAAAATGCATACACACCATGTACTGCTTTAGGAGTAATGGAATTATTTAAAAGATATAATATTCCTTTAAAAGGAAAACATGCAGTAATATTAGGTAGAAGTAAATTAGTAGGTAAACCATTAATTGCCTGTTTATTAAATGAGAATGCAACAGTTACTGTGTGTCACTCTAAAACCGAAAATTTAAGTGATATTACAAGAAGTGCAGATATATTAATTGTTGCAATTGGTAAAAAGTATTTTGTTAAATCTGATATGGTCAAAGATAATGCAGTTGTAATCGATGTAGGAATAAATGTAGAAGATGGAAAAATATATGGAGATGTAGATTTTGAAAGTGTTAAAGATAAAGTATCACATTTAACACCAGTACCTAATGGAGTAGGTAGAATGACTGTTATATCTCTTATGAAAAATGTCATTAAAGCATATTTAGAACAATCTAAATAACTATTGATAAAAAGAACTTTTATGATATAAAATATAATTAAGAAATAGTAGAGGGGAATGACTATGGACACAAAGAAAAAAATATTATTCTTAGCAAATGGTTTTGGTATGGAAGCTAAAAACTCTTATAGTCTAGGAGATGAATTAATACCAACTGTTTTAAAATTAAGTCAAGAATATATGTTTACTGGCTTATCCGCAACAGGAAAAGAATGTGGCTTTAATAATAATCAAATTAGTACATACAAAACTGGTTATTCTTGCTTTTCAACAGGAGGTTATATCGATCTTGCTGTAAGAAGTATGGATAGAAGAATTGAAGAAAATAATTTTATTGAAGAAAACATGATTAATAGTATTGATTTTGCAGTTAAAAACAATTCTAAGATGCATATCTTCTTTATGATTGGAGATAAGTTCTCATACTCAACAGGAGACCAATTAAAAGCCTTCTTAAAAAAATGTGAAGAAATGAAAGTTAAAGAAGTATGTATTCATTTATTTATTGGATATAACAGTGAAAGAGGTTTAAAAACAGCTAAAGATTCTATTAAAGCTGTAACTAGAAATATTTCTGATTTTGATAATACCCATATCTCTTTAATAGTTGGTATGGATCATGTTAGTGACACAACACCAGTTACTAATTTATCTAAATTATATAAAATAGCAACTACTTCAATTGCAGAAACATGGCCAGATTGGCAAGAACTATTTGATAGTAGATATAAAAATGGTTTTGCTGATGAACAAATAGCCCCATTCTTAACAAGAAGAAGAGTACTATTTGAAAGCAATGATAGTATCTTTATATTTAACTATGAACCAATGCCAATACTTAGATATTTAAGTATCATAGTTAATCCAAAACAATTATTTAATGTAGATACTAATCCAGAAAATATTAAGATAACTTCTTTATTACCAATTCAAGAAAATGCAACTCTTGCTCATTCTTATGAATATGATAAACCTGTTACATATTTTACAAAGGATTTAGAAAAATTAAATAAAAAAGTAACTCTTATTGCTGATAGTACAAGAGCACCATATATAAATAGTGTTTTAAATGGTAATAATAATGAAGTAAATCCATACTTAAACACAAAATCAGTAAAAATAAATAATGATTATTTTGCTGAAATGACTCAAATACTATTAAATGAAATTCAAAATGGAGAAGATGAATATATTATCATTGACTATAATTTATTAAATGATTTTAAAAAAGGAGATTTAGAAAAATTAAAATTTAATTTTGGTCAAATGGATAAAGCTTTAAGAAAAGTATATGAATATACTTATAGTAATAATCATATGTTAATATTTTCATCACTATATGGTATAAAAGAAGAAGCAACTATTCAAACAAAAGAAAAGGATGAATATAAAGTATTAGCAAACTATGCTAATAGAGTACCATTCATCGTAGTAGATAATGTATATACAAAAAATACAGCTATTGTAGGTGGAGATTCAATTAGTTTAATATCACAAACATTATTATACTTAATGGGAGATAAAGAAAGAAAAACAGCATTATTACATATAGGTAATAAAAAGAAATCATCACCAGTACAAAAAATATTAATTGGAGTTATTATAGTATGTATTATGTTAATGATATTTTACATTATTTCAACTGTAGTAGGAGGAATGTAGTATGAGTAATGAAGAAGCAGAAAAAAACTTTTGGGTAACGATTATAACATCAATTTTATTTGCTGTATTTGGAGGATATTTATTATATCAACTAAATACTACATATTTAATTATTGCTAGATGTTTAAATGTTATTACATTATTGGTATCATTATTTGGTTTGTTTAAATATTTTACTAGAAAAGATAAAACAAAAAAAATAGATATAAATATCATATATGGTATTATGGCTTTTATAGTAACATTAGTGTTATTCTTTAAACCACTTATTATAGAAAACTTTGTACCACTAGCAATAGGTATAATTATGTTTGTAACTTTAATGTTAAAATTAGGATACTTAAAACAAGTAAGAAAAGACCAAAAGAAAGATTTTGGTGTATGTTTATTAATATTTATATTAATGATTGTACTAAGTATATTAATTGTTTTAGATCCAATGGAAGATGTATTAAATATAAATCAATCAATGGGAATGATAATAATATTTTATTCTATTTTAGATATAATAATGAGTTATCTATTTAAAAATAATATAGATTAAAGGAGAAAATAAAAATGGACATAACAATGATGACAATCATATATATACTAGTGATGGTATTATTAAGTGTTTTAATAGTTTTAGGAATTAAAGCAATCTTAGCAGTAGACAGTTTAAATGAAACATTAAAAGATGTAAATAAAAAACTTCATACATTCGATGGAACATTTGAATTCTTTGATGGACTAAGTAATACATTATCTTTTGTAAATAAGAAAGTTATTTCTAGAATTGATAGTGCATTAAGCTTTGTAAAAAAATTTGGAAAGGGTGATAAAGATGAGTAAAAAGAAATCAGGATGGGGAGCATTCGCATTAGGAGCAATAGTAGGAGGAACATTAGGTATTTTGTTCGCACCTAAATCAGGAAAAGAAACAAGAAAAGAATTAAAAGAAAAACTAGATGATTTAATTGAAAAAGCAAAAGAAATAGATGTTGCTGAAGTAAAAGAAAAACTAGTTGCTAAAACTCAAGAAATTATTGAAGATTTAAAAGATTTAGATAGTGAAAAAGTAAAAGACATTGCTCAAAGAAAAATAGCACTTTTAAAAGTAAAATGCGAAGAACTAGTAGAATTTGCTAAAGAAAAAGGAACTCCTGTAGTAGAAAAAGCTACAAAAGAAGTAAAAAAGAAAACTCTAGCAGTTCTAAAAGATGTAGAAAAGAAATTAGAAGGATAAAACCTTCTTTTTTTATAAAAATATATACTTTTATATTTTTTATTATGATATAATAATATATGTATAATAAAGGGGTGCTGTAAAATGGCAAAAGTAGTAGATGAAAAGATTAGTGTTATGATTGATGAACTAATCCAAAGAGCAAAAAAAGCTAGTGAAGAGTATAAAAAATTAAACCAAGAAGATGTAAATCGTATTATAAAGAAAATGTCTATGGCAATACTAGAAAATCATATGCGTCTTGCTAAAATGGCAGTTGAAGAAACTGGACGTGGTATTTATGAAGATAAGATAACAAAAAATATCTTTGCATCTGAATATGTATACCATAGCATTAAATATGATAAAACTGTTGGTGTAGTCCAAGATAATGAAGAAGAAGGATATCAAATGATTGCTGAACCAATTGGTATTATTGCGGGTGTAACCCCAGTAACAAATCCTACTTCAACAACATGTTTTAAATCTTTAATATCGGCTAAAACAAGAAATGTTATTGTATTCGGATTTCATCCATCAGCTCAAAAATGTAGTGTTGAAACAGCAAAAATATTAAGAGATGCTGCTATTAGTGCTGGAGCACCGGAAGATTGTATTTTATGGATTGAAGAACCGTCTATTGATGCAACTAGTGCTTTAATGAATCATCCTGATGTAAGTCTAATACTTGCAACAGGTGGTACTGGAATGGTTAAAGCCGCATACTCTTGTGGTAAACCAGCTTTAGGAGTTGGTCCTGGTAATGTACCTTGTTATATTAATAAAAGTGCTAAGTTAAAAAGAAGTGTAACAGATTTAATTTTATCTAAATCATTTGATAATGGTATGATTTGTGCTAGTGAACAATCTGTTATTGTAGATAAAGAAATAAGTGTAGATTTTGAAAGTTTAATGATTGAAAATGGATGTTATTTTTTAACTCCAAGAGAAAAAACTAAACTTCAAGAATATATGTTTAATATAAAAAATGATAAATTTGATTTAAATAGTGCAGTTGTTGGACAAAGTCCATATTTAATTGCTAAAAATGCTGGAATTGAAGTACCACGTGATACTAAGATTTTAGTAGTAAAAGAAAATGGTGTTGGTGATGAACATCCATTCTCTAAAGAGAAACTAAGTCCAGTTTTGACTTACTATATTGTTAAAGATAGTGATGAAGGAATAACTCTAGCTGAAAAATTAGTTGAATATGGTGGTTTAGGTCACTCTGCAGTTGTTCATGCTGAAGATAAAGATATTATTGATAAATTTTCTAATACTTTAAAAGCTGGACGTATTATTGTTAACTCACCATCAACACATGGTGCAATTGGTGATATTTATAATACTAATATGCCATCTTTAACTTTAGGTTGTGGTACTTTTGGTGGTAATTCAACTACTGATAATGTATCTAGTGTTAATTTAATAAATCTAAAAAGAGTAGCTAAAAGAAGAGTAAATATGCAATGGTTTAAAGTGCCAAATAGAATTTACTTTGAAGCAGGATCAATTGAATATTTATCAAAGATGCCTGAAGTAGAAAAAGTATTTATTGTAACAGACCAAGCAATGGTAGATTTTGGATACGTTGATAAAATTATATATCAATTAGAAAAAAGAAAAAATCCAGTTCATGTAGAAGTATTCTCAAATGTTGAACCAGATCCATCGTTTACAACTGTATATAATGGTGTTGAAGAAATGAATCGTTTTAGACCTGATACAATTATTGCTTTAGGTGGAGGAAGCCCAATTGATGCAGCTAAAGGAATGTGGTTATTCTATGAACATCCCGAAGTAGATATTGATGGATTAAAACTTAAATTTATGGATATTAGAAAAAGAACTTATAAATATCCTATTCTAGGTGGTAAAGCTAAGATGGTAGCAATACCAACTACTAGTGGTACTGGTAGTGAAGTTACATCATTTGCAGTTATCACAGATAAAGAAAAAAATATTAAATATCCACTTGCTGATTATGAATTAACACCAGATGTAGCAATAATCGATCCAGATTTAGTTATGACTTTACCAAAAGGTTTAACAGCGGATACAGGAATGGATGTTTTAACTCATGCCATTGAAGCATATGTATCAACTATGGCAAATGATTATACTGATGGACTTGCTGAAAAAGCAACAGAACTTGTATTTAATTATTTATTACAAGCTTATGAACATGGTGATGATAAGGTAGCCCGTGAAAAAATGCATAATGCTAGTTGTATTGCTGGTATGGCATTTACGAATGCTTTCTTAGGAATCAACCATTCACTAGCTCATAAATTAGGAGGAGAATTCCATATCCCTCATGGAAGATGTAATGCAATATTACTTCCATATATAATTAGATATAATTCTACAACACCAACTAAGTTTGTATCATTCCCAAAATATGAATATTTTATAGCTGATGAAAAATATGCAACACTAGCTAAAAGAGTAGGATTACCATCTAAAACAAAAGAAATAGCTATTAATTCTCTTATTAATACTATTAATATTATGAATAAGAAATTAGGTATACCTAAAACATTAAAAGAGTATGGAATAGATGAACAAGAATTCTTATCTAAAGTAGATTATTTAGCTGAGAAAGCTTTTGAAGATCAATGTACTCCATCTAATCCAAGAATGCCTTTAGTAAGTGAATTAAAAGATTTACTATTAGAAGCATACTATGGTGAACTAGAAGAAAAAGAAGAAATAGAACTTTTATAGAAGAGGTGATTTTATGAATATAGATTTCTTTATATTTCTATTATTCATAAATATTATCTCTTTTTTTCTTTGTACATATGATAAGTATTTATCTAAAAAAAGAAAAACAAGAATATCAGAAAAACTATTTATCTTTTTAAGCATCTTAGGAGGATTTATAGGATTTCTTTTATCTAGTAAAATATTTAGACATAAAACAAAACATAATAAACTTTTATTTATTATATATTTGACGTCAATTCCTTGGTTTTTATTTTTGATAGTTATAATATATGATAAAATAATATTAGGATAGTTGGAGGTATTTATGATAGATTTAAGTGTTTATACAGAAGAAGATATATATAAAATGTTAGAAGATGGTATCATTACTATTGATGATTTAGATTATTATATTAAGGATGGTACTATTGATGCAAAAACAATAGAATTATATTTAAAAGATGGATTAATTGAAGTAAAAGATATTGCTAAATATATAAAGACTGGTCATATTAATACTTCTGACATAGCAAGTTATATTAATACTGGAGTAATAGCAGTAGATGATGTTGCTGAATATATAGAGTCAGGTGTTATTAATGCGGATGAGTTATCTGTTAGTGTAACTGGTGGAGTTGAAACATCACAAATTGAAGCAATTCAAGAAACTAAAGAACAAGTTGTAGAAGAAGAACCTAAAGTTGAAACAGTAGAAAAATCAGAAGAAAAACCAAAAGAACAACAACAAGTCGAAGAACCAGAAGCAAAAGAAGTTGTTGAACAACCAGAAGAAGTACCAGATGCACCATCTTCAAACGAACCATTAGTTGAACAACCTGAACCAGTAATCGGAGTAAATCAACCAAAAATATATATAGATGTTAATTCTGAATCGTATAAAGAGGCAGAATCAGCAATGGAAGAAGCTTATAAATATTGTATTTTTGCTGGAATGACTATTAAAGATATTACATTAGATGGTAAAGGCGGAAGAGGTCCTTATATAAGTTTTGAAATAAATAATGAAAGTAAACAAATGCTAGATCATCTAATGAATGAACTCTATGCTAATAACAATGGTATAGCTCTAGAATTTATGCGCGATTTAAGTACTAAAACAGAACTATTTACCATTGAAATAGATCCAAGAAACATGAGTGTTGAAGATTTCTATGCCCATGTTAGAAATACTTTCCAAATGATACAGAATACAGTACAAACTACAAGAAGAGATTTTGATTATGCAACTAATATGCCAGATGGCTTAAAAAATATCAAAGATCGTTTTAGAAATGACGATCCGGATATTGGAGATGATTTCACAATTGGTTATGTTAGAAATGATGGAAAAGATTCATACTATATCGTAGCTGATGATAATGCTAAGGCATTAGAATATGCAAGAATGATAGGATATGAAATAAAAAATAAACAAGGTTCAAATGTTTTTGAATTAGAAACAAATGGAAGCGTAGTAGATACAAAATTAGAAGATGCATCTGTTGATTTATCAGGAGATAAAAAAGTAATGGATGTTGCAACATATGGTGTAGCTGATTTAGATGTTTATGGTAGTATGGAACAAGATCCACGAGTTGAAATGATTGAAAACTTTATTGAAACAAGTAATGATCCACATTTATTATGTATATTAGATATTGAAGTACCAGCTAACAACCCAAGTCAAAGAGTTGTCACTATGAGAAGTGAAATGGGTGGTAGTGAAACTGTTGTTTTCTCAGATGGTCAAGCATTCGATCAAAAAGTAATGCCACAAATAATTGATACATATGCCGAAAATAATCCAATTGCAACATCAAATGTTTCTACAACAAGCGCTGATGCCTTAGATAGAGCATCTTGTCAAGTAGAATCAGAAAACAATACAATCTTAAGTATTAGAGGATATGATGAAGCAACAGTAAATAAATATGTAGAACATATTGAATCAAAAAAAGCATCTTCTGAAATATCAAAAGAAAATGTTAATGCAAGACAAAAAACAATAGGCACTTATCCAACAAATAACAATTCTTCTGATCAAGCAGCAGCATTTGTTTCAATGCCAGTATTATTTGTTATTTGTATATTATTTATACTTATGATATCATTAATTATATTTGCTGGTTAGGGGGATAACTATGAAAAAAGAAAAAAAGATAGTAACTATAACAGATACAGAAAATGTCGATAATTTTGTAAAAAGAGAAAGATTACGCTGGGCAATAATGATTATGAGTGTAATAACTATTGCCTTAGCTATAGCTAGTTTAGCAATCAAATTGAATATATTATTTCCACTAGGTGCTTATATAGTTACACATATTTTAATAACTATGAGAAATAAGCTATCAATCCAAGAAAGTGAGCTAGTTAAAACAAAAAGAGAAGAGAGACTAGCTAAAAAAGGTAAGAAGAAAGAAGAAAAACAAACAAAAAGTAAGAAAAAGACAAATAAATAATAACTTTTTGTTGACATATCAAATAAAAACGCATATAATTAGTAACGTAAATAAAAAAAGGAAAGCGATGTACCTACATCCACCTGATTGCGAAAAGCGATAGGTAAAAGGCCAGTAAAAGAATATATATAAATGAATTATATTGTTTTTTATGGGATAAAGTAGGTACAGTGTACCTACTTTTTATTATTTAATGGAGGTGTTTTTTATAGCAAGTTCAAAGAATGGTTTGTTAATTAATGAACAAATTAGAGTAAGTCAAGTTTTAGTTATTGGTCCAAATGGGGAACAAGTAGGAGTTAAATCTACTCAAGATGCATTAACTTTAGCAAGTTATGCTGGATTAGATTTAGTACTTATTAATCCTAATGGTAATCCACCAGTATGTAAGGTAATGGATTACAATAAATATAAGTACGAAAAAGCAAAGAAAGAAAAAGCTGCTTTAAAGAAACAAAAAGCTGCTATTACTGAAACAAAAGAATTTAGATTATCACCTACAATTGATGTTGGTGACATCGAAACAAAATTAAAGAATGTTACTAAGTATCTTGAAAAAGGAGATAAGATTAAATTATCTATTCGTTTCAAAGGAAGACAAATGGCACATACTGATTTAGGAAAAGATGTACTTGTTAAATTCGCTGCAAGACTAGAAGGTATTGCTGAAATAGAACAACAACCAAAACTAGATGGTCGTAGTATGACTATGTTATTAGCACCAAAGAAATAAAATTAAGGAGGAAAATGAAATGCCTAAAATTAAAACACACAAAGGTTTAAAGAAAGTTTTAAATGTAAGAAAAAGTGGAACTGTTACAATTGGTAGACCAGGTTCACGTCATAATACAGGAAGTAAAAGTCAAGCCGTAAATAGAAAAAATAGAAAAGGTTCAGTTTTATCAAAAGCTGATAGAAACAGATTACAAAATATTATTAAGTAATTAGAAGAGTAGGAGGAAAGAAAAATGACAAGAGTTAAGAATAGTGTAGTTACAAAAAAACGTCATAAAAAAGTGTTAAAAGCTGCTAAAGGTTATTTTGGAAGCAAACATAGATTATATAAAACTGCAAAAGAACAATTAATGCATTCTGGACAATATGCATTCCGCGATAGAAAACAAAAGAAAAGAGACTTCAGAAAATTATGGATTACAAGAATTAATGCTGCATGTCGTGAAAACGAAATCAGTTATTCTAGATTTATTGAAGGTTTAACAAAAGCAGGTGTAGAAGTTAACAGAAAAATGTTATCTGAAATCGCTATTAATGATGCTGCATCTTTTGCTGAAATCGTTAAAACTGCAAAAGCAGGTTTAGAAGGAAAAGTAAAAGCAGAAGTTAAAGAAGTTAAAAATGAAGTAGTTAAAGCAACTGCTAAAGCAGAAAAAAAAGCTACTAAAAAGGCAGAAAAAGAAGAAGTAAAAGAAGAAAAGAAAACAACTAAGAAAGCTACAAAAAAAGAAGAAACAGCAGAAAAGAAACCTGCTAAAAAAACAACTAAAAAAGAAGCAAAATAAAAATAATCATATTAATGAATTGATTTATCTAGTGCCGAAAGGTGATAAATTTTAGAAATTAATAAGTGTATAACGAAAAGGAGAAAATAAAAATGACAGTAGTTTCAATGAATTATTTATTAGAAGCTGGTGTTCAATTCGGACACCAAAAAAGAAGATGGAATCCAAAGATGAGAGAATATATCTTTACATCTCGTGATGACATTTATATAATCGATTTACAAAAAACAGTTAAGAAATTAGAAGAAGCATATGCAGCTATGAAAACAATTGCTGAAAACGAAGGAAAAGTATTATTTATTGGTACTAAAAAACAAGCTCAAGAAGCTGCAGAAGAATCAGCAATGAGAACTGGAATGTATTTCATTAATGAAAGATGGTTAGGGGGAACTTTAACTAACTTTAAAACAATCCGTTCAAGAGTTAAGAGAATGGAAGATATTGAAAATATGGAAAAAGATGGTATTTTCAATTTATTACCTAAAAAAGAAGTTATTCAAATTAGAAAAGAATACGATAAATTAAATAAAAACTTAAGAGGAATCAGAGAAATGAAAAAACTTCCTGATGCAATCGTTATCGTAGATCCTAAAAAAGAAGAAATCGCTATTAAAGAAGCTAGAATTTTAGGAATTCCTGTATTTGGTGTAGTTGATACAAACTGCGATCCAGATATGGTTGATTATGTTATCCCAGGAAATGATGATGCTGTAAGAAGTGTTAAATTAATGATTGGTGTATTAACAAATGCTATTTGTGAAGTTCTTGGTAAAGAAGTAATTGATTATGTTACTGAAGATGATAAAGCTAAGAAAGAAACAAAAAAAGAAGTTAAGAAAGAAGTAAAAGAAGAAGTTCAAGCTGAAGCTCCAGTAGTTGAAGAAACTAAAGAAGAAGTAGCAAGTACTGAAGAAGCAGTAGACTATACTACTATGACTTTAACTGAATTAAAAGAAGTTGCTAAAATTAAAGGGGTTAAAGGTTATTCAAAAATGAAGAAAGAAGAATTAATTAACGCTTTAAACTAAGAAGTATTAATTAAAATAGGAGGATGTCTATGTTTAGTGCAAGTGATGTAAAAACTTTAAGAGAAAAAACAGGAGCTGGAATGTTAGATTGTAAAAAAGCTCTTGAAGAAACTAAAGGAGATATGGATGCTGCTGTTGACTACTTAAGAGAAAAAGGAATCGCTAAAGCTGCAAAAAAAGAATCAAGAATTGCTGCTGAAGGATTAACTGAAATCTTAGTAGAAGGTAATAAAGCAGTTATTATCGAAGTAAACTCTGAAACAGATTTCGTTGCTAAAAACGAAGAATTTAGAAACTTTATTTCTGTAGTAAGTAAAGCAATTTTAAATGCTGGTGTTAAAACTATGGAAGAAGCTTTAGAAGTTGAAACTGAAAATGGTAAAGTAGGTGAATACTTAGTAAACTTAGTTGCTAAAATTGGAGAAAAATTAAGTTTCAGAAGATTTGAATTAGTAGAAAAAACTGATAAAGATGTCTTTGGATGCTATTCACATATGGGTGGAAGAATTAGTGTATTAACAGTTGTTGAAGGTGCTAATGAAGATGTTGCTAGAGATGTAAGTATGCATGTAGCAGCAATGAACCCAGGATATTTAAATAGAGATTTAGTTCCTGCTGAAGTTATTGAACATGAAAAAGGAATTATCAAAGAACAAGCTATGAACGAAGGAAAACCT
This sequence comes from Bacillota bacterium, assembly GCA_015059405.1. GTDB lineage: Bacteria > Bacillota_I > Bacilli_A > RF39 > UBA660 > RUG11788. The sequence goes on along the minus strand of SVAL01000011.1, from coordinate 365 downwards.
GCTGAAATAGCTGAAAAAATGGTTATGGGAAGAATTAATAAATACTACAAAGAAGTATGTTTATTAGAACAACCATTTGTTAAAGATCCAGATTTAACTGTAGAAGCTTTTGTTAAAAACAATGGTGGAGTAGTTGTATCTATGATCCGTTACGAAGTAGGAGAAGGAATTGAAAAACGTCAAGATGACTTCGCTGCTGAAGTAATGAGCCAAGTTAATAGATAAAAAATAAAGAGTCGTAAGAGTTAGTTTGTTTAAAATAGACTCTAAAAAAAGAGCATATGAGAAATCATATGCTTTTTAATTTGATAAAATAATAATGAGGAGGAATTATGAGAACAACAAAAAAACATGCAACGTATACT
>SVAL01000010.1 GCA_015059405.1 Bacillota bacterium | reverse complement strand
AATAGTATACGTTGCATGTTTTTTTGTTGTTCTCATAATTCCTCCTCATTATTATTTTATCAAATTAAAAAGCATATGATTTCTCATATGCTCTTTTTTTAGAGTCTATTTTAAACAAACTAACTCACAGGTTCTTTTTTGATATAATTTATTTAGGTGATAGAATGAGTTTATTTGATATATTTTCTACAAAGAAAAATAAAAATGAAGATAAAGAACTAAATAACTTAGGTTTATTTAAAAATGAAAAGAAAGAATATAAAAAAGGACATTATGATAAGTCTAATTTTGAAGAAGAAGAGTTAGAAGACGATGATTATTACTCTGAAGATAATTAATAAAAAGATAATTGAAAAATTATCTTTTTTTATTATAAGAATTGCTTTATAATACAAGTAATGTATCCCTTAAAATTAATTATACAAGGAGTAAAAAATGAATATTGTTATATTAGATGATGAAAAAGATATTGTTGAGTATGTAAAAGAAACTTTAAAAAAAGAACAAGACTATAATGACAAAATATATTTACATACTTCTCATACTACTTTAGAAAAATCATCTTATTTAAAAAATATTGATATATTATTTATTGATATTAAATTAGATAATATTAATGGAATTAATTTTGTAAAAGAACATAAAAAACAATTATCTAATACTAAAATTATTTATATAACAGCATATGATGAATATATTGAAGAATCTTTTGAAACAGAACCAATTTATTTTTTAAGAAAACCATTAACTGAAGAAAAAATATTAAAAGCTTATTCTAAAGCATTAAAAAAGATTAATTTACAAAAGCAAAGTATTATTATTTCTACTCAAAAAGGTAAAAGAAAAATAAATTTAAGTGATATTTATTATATTGAAAGTGATGCTAGACTAATAAATATTACTTTAAAAAATGAAGTAATTACTGCATATAAGAAAATATCAGAAATAGAAGAGGAACTAGGTAATAAATTCTTAAGAACGCATAAAAGTTATATTGTTAATATTGATAAAATTAAAAACTATGCATTAACTAAAATAACTTTAGAAAATGATAAAATAATTCCTATTAGTAGGCATTATCAAAAGAAATGTAAAGATACTATTATGGAATATATAAAAGGTGATAATGATGAATAATGAATTGTTATATTTTATAATTGTAATGGTACAAAACGTTATTATAACAACTTATATTGATTGTGTTTATGACTATAAATTAAAAAGATCTCTTAGTAATATTATTATATATTTATTTTTAACAATTTTATTTATAGTAACTACACCAATTATTAATCTAAAACCATTAAAACTACTTATAATTACTATTACTCAAATACTATTCTTCAAATGGATGTCTAACAATACATATAAAGAATCTATAAAAAAGACTATTATCTTAGTAGCATTAACATTATCTGCTGAAATTATATGTGATCCAATTTATCGTTTTATATCTTTACAAAATAATACTAGATTAGATATAGATACAGCATCTGTATTTGATACTTTAAGAGTACTTGCTGGTAGTTATTTATTACCAGTATTTATGAGTATTGTCTTAATATACTCACTATACTATAAAAAGATAAAAGGACCTATTAAAAGAAAATTAATCTTTGTTTTACTATTAATTCCAGTTGTATTAACTTTCATGCATTATATAATTTATTCTTATAATATTGAAACATTCTCAAATACAACAATTTTATTTATTTTTATAAGTTCTATTATTTTTATGATTCTAATCATCGCAATATATCGTTTAATAATGCAACTAGATACATATATTAAAAATGAAAAAGAACTAGAACTATTAAAACAAAAAGAACAAATGCAATTAGAATATTATAAGATAATGAATGATAAAGAAGAAAATATTAGAAAGATAAATCATGATATTAAAAATAATTTACAAGTTATTTATACTTTAAAAAGTGATAAAGATAAACAAAAATTAATAGAGAAAATAATGGAAAATTTAAAGAAATATGAATTAGTCAAATATTCCAGTAATGATATATTAAATATTATTTTAAATACTAAAGTAAATGAAGCAAGAAATAAAGATATTAATATTGAAATAGAATTAAAAAAACAAATTGATTTTATAGAAGATTTAGATATTAGTAACTTATTCTCTAATATCCTAGATAACGCGATTGAAAATGCCAAAAAAACTCAAGATAAACAGATAGATCTAAAAGTAAATAAAAAATTAAATTATGTTATTATAAAATGTATTAATACTTATGATGGAAAAATAAATAAGAAAAATAATAACATTATAACTACTAAAAAAGATAACAATCATGGTTATGGTTTAAAAATAATAGAAGATATTGTAAAAAAATATAATGGTGAAATAGAAATCAATCATGATGATAAAAAATTTACTATAATTATAATGGTGCCAGAAAAGTCTAAATAACTTTTCTGCTTTTTTTTACAAAAAATACGCATCTCATTACAAGCAAGTAGTATTGAAAATAATCTTTCTATATAATGATTTTGGGATACATATAAATATTTAAAAGGAGATTGATATGAAAAAGATATTAAATTTTTTGTTGTGTTTAATTTTAATAACTGGATGTAGTAATGAAAAGAAAAATGAAAAACAAACTGAAGAAAATAAAGACAAAGAATCAGAAGTAGTTGAAACTGCTTACCGATGTGATAACAAAGAAGATGATGATATCGTTTATTATTTTTATTATACTGATGATAAATTAACAAAAGCCGAACTAACAACTATTTATTTAGATGAATACTCATATATAAAAGAGGAAGCAGAAGAAGAATATACTGGTGTAACAGTTAGTAAAAGAAATAATGAAGTTCTAATAGAAATAGATGTTTTAAATGGTGGTATGGAATATTTAAAAGGTGAAACAGTTTTATATTATGATGAAAGTAATGATACTTTTTGGGATAATATTGAAAAAGTTATGAATGAATATAACTTTGTTTGTAAAGTAAAATAGGAGTGATATTATGGCTTTAATAAAATGTCCTGAATGTAAAAAAGATTTAAGTGATTCCGCAAAGAAATGTCCACATTGTGGATATGTAAATAAAAAAGAAAATAAATATTTTAAAAAAATAAAGGAAAACAAAAAAATACAAATTATATTAGGAATAATAGTTCTAGTAATAATAGTAGTTCTAATATTAAATCTAGTTCTAAATAAAGATAAAAGAAATCTAAAGAAAATGTTAAAGCATTTAGAAGATAGTGGATATAGTTGTATTTATAATGAAGATGACATTCGCTATTATTGTGATAGAGAAACAATTAGTAAAACTGAAACAATTGAATTAGAAGAAGATTTAAGAATAAATTATGAAGTAAATACTGAAAAATATCAAATGTCGATTAGAAGTAATTATTATCATACTGGTTATGCTGATAGTAAATATGTAACTGTAAAGCATAAAAAGAACAGTACTTTATGTTACTATGTCCCAGAAAACTTTGAAGGGAAATATTATGATTTTGCTGATGATTATCAATGGAGTTTTGGCGACAAAGTAAAAGGATATACTGAAGGATTTAGTGATTATGGATTTACTAGTAGTCTCGATTGTCCATATGATTATAGTGATGAAGTAGAGGAAATGCTAAGAGAAATAGAAAGTTACTATGAAGATACTAATTTAAGTATCTAAGGAGGAAATATGGCTAAATATTGTCGTAAATGTGGACATAAAAAAGAAGAGTGCACTTGTAAGAAATCCAAATTAAATTATCCAATGATTGTAACTATTATTATTACAACTTTGATAGTAGCGGGATTAATTTATTATATTGTTTCATTACTTATCGTAAAACCAACAACATCAGTATCTAAAAAACAAGAAAATGAACAAGAAGAAGTAGATAGTGATACAACACAGGAAAGTGAAAAACAAGAAGATGAATTTAATGATTGGACGCAAATGATTAGTTGTACTTATTTACCAAAATATAATTCTAATAATTATATCTATTATTATTTAAAAAATAATAAAGTAGTTAGAGTCGAACAATATAATGAATATGAATGGGCAACTGATGAGCAAATAAAAATGCAAGTAGAAGATTTAAAAGAAGATGGTCACAAAAATATTATAGTTGAAGGAAAAAGTATTAAAATAATCGCAACAAAAGAAGATAAAATGTTGAAAGAACATTGTGGTGATTGTACAGCTAACGATGTTTATCGAATCGCCGAAAATGATTACTACGAATATGGCGTGACTTGTTCAACTAAAGATAATAAATAAAGGAGAAAATAAAATGAAAAAAATATTAAGTTTAATTTTATGTGGAATTTTACTTTTAACAATTACTGGATGTGGAAATAAAGAAAATACTAATGAAAATAAAAAAGAAAATAATGACAATAAGAAAGAAGAAGTAAAAAACAAGATTTTAAAATGTACTGGTGGATATTCAGATGATGATTCTGAAAGAACATATACATATGAGTTTACTTTTGATGTGGAAGGTAACAAACTAGACAAAGTATACTTTAAAGACTCTATCACTTATAAAGATAGTAAATTGAGTGATTATAATATAAATGAAAATAAGAAATGGTGTACTGAAAGTAATGGGTATGGTGGTTTAGAATGTTCTTACGAAATAAGTGATGACAAAAAAGTTTCCACAATTGAATATAATTTTGAAATTAATAAATTGGATAATAACGCTAAAGATGTGTTTGCATCAGAAGTAGAAGAAGGAATAGAGAATTATACTTATGAAACTTTAAAACCAATGCTAGAGAAGAATTATCTTACATGTGAATAGTGCAAAACAGGTGAGTTTATGAAAAAAATATTAAGTTTAATCTTATGTGGAATTTTACTTTTAACAATTACTGGATGTGGTAATGATAAAACAACTACTGATGAGGAAGAAGATTCTAATAATAAAATAGAAGATAATATCCAAGAAGAAAATAATAATGAAGAAGAAATAAATGATAGTGAGTCAGGTGGAGATGATGCTAATTTAAAAGTCGAAGTTGAAGTTCCAACTGATGCTAAAGTAATTAGTAAATTTGTTAATTCTGATGACCATGATACATATTTTCTTTTAATGGATGATAATACTTTTGTAGGTGCAAGAAATATATGTGCGGGACATGTACCAATTTCTGGAACATATGAAATCACTTATAAAAATACCTTAGTAGGAGTGGAACCAGATACTTTAACTTTAACTTATAATGATATTGATCCAGTTACTAATAAAAAAGCTAAAGATGTTTTCACTGTTATTAGAAATTCAAAACATACTATGACTAATTTAATGGTCGATATAGATTCATCAAGTATGCATATATGTGCATGTACTGATTATGATTTTTATATAGTAGAATAGGAGAGTATAATGGCTTTAATAAAATGTCCGGAATGTAAAAAAGACGTTAGTAGTACGATTAATAAATGTCCACATTGTGGATATAAGATAAAAGATAATTTTAATTTAAAAAAAATATTATTAAAGAATAAAATACTATTTATTGTAGTAATGATATTTATATTAATAATCATAATTGGACTTATTATTAATGCTTTAAATGGTCCAAATTCCAATAGTAGAAAAATGAAAAAATATTTAGAGTCAGTTGGATATGACTGTGAAAGTAATAAAGAAGGATACAAAGGAAAGTATTATTGTATAATGATTACAAATAATGGTATTACTAAAGAAATGACAATTGATCAAAACAGTGAAAATGCATTGAACTATCAATATATAAATACTGATTATAATACATATAAAATTACAATCAATAGTAATAATTATATAGCTAAAAAACATCAACAACACATTACATATGAAAATTTAATAGAAGATGAAAAGTATTTTTTCTTTCCAGATGAAAATAATTTCTATATAGGAGAAAAATTAGAATATAAAACAACTTCTAGATATGATAAAAATGTTCATAGTGATGTTGTAGAAGCAATGCGTGAGTTTGAAAGTTATTTTTTAGGAGCAGGAGTAAATTTAAGTAAAAAGTAGAAAAGAAAAACTTTTCTACTTTTTTTTACAAAAAATATGCATATTATTACAAGTAAATAGTATAAAAAATAATCTTTTTATATAATGATATGGGATACATAAAGTTAATTAAAGGAGGTGAGAAGATGGGACTGCTCGGACCAAGTTGGACTTGGGATGAAATTCAAAAAAAAGACGCTATAATGAATGATCTAAAAAGAGAAAATGATCGCATCTTAGAAGAACAAAGAAGAATGATAAGAAAAAATATTGATTCTTTAGAAGTTGATAATTATCGTACTGGTGATAGTGTTCCTGTTGCTGGAATAGGTGCTGCTATTTTGGGTATATCTATTCCTCTTGCCTTTATTATGATGCAATTTCTATTATCAACAGTTGAACTCGGTAATACAGAAGATCCTTTATCAATGGAAATAACAATTATGTTTGTTGGTAGTTTAATTGCTTGTGGTTGTGGTTTAATAGCGGCATTAAATACTAAAGAAGGAAAATTAATGACTGTTGCTGGTACAATTTTTGGTTTATCAGCTATAATTGCCTATTTAGGAGTACTAATTTATGATATTTGCTTCAATGGTGCATTTGACAGTTTTTGGAAAACACTACAGTTTTTATTTGCCGCAGTTTTAAATATTTTTACAGCTGGACTTTGGGCTCTCGCAACAACTATTATTGGTACTGTTATTGTCTTAATTTTATCTTTTGGAATAAGTTTAATATATAAATTTATAAAAACAAATTACAAGAAAAAAAGAATTTTAAATAGTGATTTATATAAAGAAATATTAAATAAAACTAAAAGTAATGAAAAGGACATTCATTATATAACAATAAGTACTATTGATATTGAAATGGTAACAGATACAACAACTAAAATTAATTATGCAAAGAAAGGTTTTTCTTCTCTAGATAAAAATGGAATTATCGCATTAGGGATACTTTTAAAAAAAGAATTATCCAATTATAAAATGCGAGTTGATGATAATTTAGTCATTTTAAGAAATGAAGATTATGATCGTGCACAAAGAGAACTCGCAAAGGAAAAAGAAAAAGAAGAACAAGAAGAAATTAAAAGAAAGAAAAAAGAGAAAAAAGAAAAAATAAAAACTGGAAAGGATTGGTAAAAATGAAAAAATATTTAAATTTATTAATATGTTTATTATTAGTATTTACTTTAACAGGATGTGGAACAAAAGAAGGTAAAGTTGAAACTAATAATAAGGAAGAAGAACAAAAAGAAGAAAATAAAAATACAGTTGTAAGTTGTACAACTAATGAGGATTTTTGGTATGACCCACAAGAGAAACTTGAGAAAGCAATTATGATTATAAGTGCTGAATTTGATAAGTCTGGGAAAATTGTAAAGACATCTATTTCTTATGAACTTGAATTAAAGACATCTGATAAAGATTTAATAGAAGAATATCGTGAAGAAGCAGATGAATTGTGTACTGATGATAATTCTGATAATTTTTCCACATGTAAAACAACAGTTGATGGAAGAAAAATAACTTCTAAAGCTGAATATAAATCAAGTTATATAGAAGAAAGTGAAGAATTTCTAACTCAAGAAAAATTTATTGAAACGTTTGAAGAAGATAATTATATGACATGTACAATTAAATAAAAAATTATAATTAAGGAGTGAAAATTATGTATTGTGGTGAATGTGGAGAAAAAAATAAAGAAGGCGCAGTAGCATGTTCTAACTGTGGTAAAAAATTAAAAGTTGATATGCTTGATATCATTAAAGAAAAAACGAGTGATTTACAAGAAAAGTTTGATAAATTATCTGAAAAAGATGGAAAAACATATTTTAATCAAAAGAAGTATTTGAGTTATGCATCATTCTTTCAAGTATTAGTTTGGGTTACTTATGTATTATATGTTCTTGGCGGAGCAGGACTAGGATTTATTATAAGTTATGCAAGTGATGCAACATTCTTTGGTGGATTATTTATTATTATATTATTTGTTGGTGGAGCATTATTACTTGCTTGGTTAGCAACTTTAATATTAAAAATAATTATTCAAAATATGAGATGGAAAGTAGATCTACATAATTCTATAGTTCTACATAAGGATAAATAATATGGCAAAGTATTGTCGTAAGTGTGGAAATGATAAACACAATTGTATTTGTAAAAAATCAAATATCAATTATCCATTAATAATAACTATTGGTGTATCTGTTTTATTATTCTTAGTAGCAGCATATTTCTTTGTTTTAATATTTATATAGGAGTGATAATATGGCAACGTACTGTCGTAAATGTGGCAAGAAAAAAGAAGACTGCACTTGTAAAAAGTCTAAATTAAATTCTCCAATGATTACAACTATTGTTATTACAACTTTAATAGTCGCTGGTCTAATTTATTTTATTGCATCATTACTTATTGCTAAACCGAAAGAAAAGGTATCAGCAGCATCACCAAATAACAAAAATGAAGAAGTAGAAGAAAATAATAATGAAGAAGAAAAAACAACTACCAAGGAAGAAACAAATACAAAAGAAAAATCTGATATTAATATAGTTACTTGTAGTGGTAATGATGGAAGAACTAATAATCAAAATATATTTTATTTCGAAAATGGAAGTATTTATAAATATGTTGTTAAAATAGAAATACCAGTTGGCTATGATGCAAAAGAATTTTATAATAGTGAAGAAATTATGAATAGTGGTCGTTATAAAATGAGTTTATCAGGAAGAACTATAATTCAAGAACTAGATCCATCTATGCCATATTGGGATGATTTTATTTATAAAGATGAACCTTATCGAAGAATATATAAAATATTCACAGAATATGGGTATAATTGTGAAGGATAAGTAGAGAAATCTACTTTTTTTAATTTTTGTATTGCATTTTTAAAATAAAAGAGATACACTTGAATAGACGTTTGCAAAGAAAATTACATATTTTAGGGGTACTACATCTAAAAAATGTAGTTTTTTGCGTTCAAGAAAGGAAGTGAAAATAATGTCGTCAATCATCTCGGTGAAAAACATAAGTAAAACCTTTAAAGTTTCTAAACGTAAAAGCGGAGCAAAAGAAGCTTTAAAGTCATTCTTCAAAAGAGAATACAAATACATCAAAGCAATTGATGATATCTCTTTTGACATCGAAAAAGGAGAAATAGTAGGTTATATCGGACCTAATGGTGCCGGCAAGTCCACAACTATTAAAATCCTAAGTGGTATTTTGGTACCAGATGAAGGAACTTGTAAAATTAATGGTATGGTTCCTTGGAAACAAAGAGAAGAATATGTATCTAAAATAGGAGTTGTTTTTGGACAAAGAAGTCAATTATGGTGGGACATTCCTGCAGAAGATACATTTGACTTACTTCAAGATATTTATAAAATCGACAAAAAAGAATATCTAAAAACAAAAGAAGAATTAGTCAAACTCTTGGGTATTGAAGAAATAATCAAAATACCAGTACGACAACTGAGTCTAGGCCAAAGAATGCGATGTGAAATAGTCGCAAGTTTACTACACAAACCAAAAATTCTATTTTTGGATGAACCAACAATAGGATTGGACGCTGTAAGTAAAGTAATAATCAGGGACTTCATCAAAAAGATTAATGAGAAAGACAAAATCACAGTCATTCTAACTACTCATGATATGAGCGATATCGAAGCACTTGCTAAAAGAATTATTTTAATAGGTAAAGGTAAAGTACTATATGATGGTACACTAAAAAAATTAAAACAAAAATATGATATGTACAAACATATTACAGTTGAAACCACTGAAAGGATAGAACAACTTCAATTAGAAGGAATTGTATCACAAGAAAAAATAGACACAGGATATCTATTCACAATTGATACTAAAATACTAAAAATATCTAACTTCTTAAATCACTTATCAGAAAATACTCTAATAAATGATATTGAAATAGATAATCAAAGTATTGATGATATAATTCTAAAACTATACGAAGATATGGGATTATGAGAACTTACATATCAAACTTTAAATTAAGATTTGTATCATCTCTACAATATCGAGCTGCAGCTTTAGCAGGTATCCCAACCCAAATATTTTTTGGTCTAGTATACATAATGGTTTATCTAGCATTCTATGAATCAAATTCTACGGATGTGCCAATGAACTTTTCACAACTTGCTAGCTACTTATGGTTAAACCAAATATTTTTCTCACTAGTAAATATGTGGTATCGAGATCAAGAAATATTTAATCTAATTAAAAATGGAAATATAAGTTATGAATTATGTAGACCAGTAGATATATACAATATGTGGTATTCAAAAGTAATGTCAACACGCTTAGCTAGTGTATGCCTAAGAGCACTCCCAGTAACAATAGTAGCATTCTTACTACCAGATCCAATTGGTTTATCTATGCCAGCATCAAGTACATCTTTCATCTTATTTATAATAACCTTAATAGTAGGTACATTTTTAATGACATCGATAATCACTCTATATCATGTTTTAACACTATTCACAATGAACGAAGTTGGAGTAACAAATATCTTTATGGCTATTAGTGATATTTTATCAGGTTTAGTTATTCCTATCGTTTTCTTTCCAAAGTTTCTACAAACAATATCTAACTTCTTACCATTCAAATACATAAGTGATTTCCCATTTAGAATTTATGCTGGAAACATTCCTACAAATGAAGTCCTAATAGGAATAATAGTTCAAATAATATGGTTAATCATCCTAGTATTAATTGGTAAATTATTAATGAAATATATCTCAAAAAGGATGACAGTCCAAGGAGGTTAAAATGAAGTCATACTTAAAATATTTAGGTATTCACCTAAAATCCTCCTTAGAATATAAGACTTCTTTTATCCTATCAATAATATCTCAAATAATAGTATTCTTTTCTTACTACTTTTCAGTAATCGCATTATTTGAAAGATTTAGTAACATAAAAGGATACACTCTATATGAAGTATTACTAACATTTGCAATTATTCAAATAGGTTTTGCTTGTATAGAAATATTTGCAAGAGGATTAGATCGTTTTGATACATTAATCGTATCAGGTAATTTTGATAGACTCTTATTAAGACCACAAAACTTAATCTTACAAATTTGTTGCCAACAAATAGCTATTGAAAAATTAGGAAGATTAATTCAAGCAGTAATTATCTTAATATTCTCACTAGTTAAATTAAATTTAGATTACACCCCATTAAAAATAATTTCACTAGTATTAATGGTAATAAGTGCTGTAGTAATATTTTTTGGACTATTCCTAATAGCAGCAGCATATTGCTTCCTAACAGTTCAAGGTCTAGAAGTAAGAAACTTATTAACAGATGGTGGAAAATACACTGCCCAATATCCAATGGGAATCTTTAAAAAAGGATTATTCTTTGTCTTTACATTTATCGTTCCATATTCATTTGTTAATTATTACCCATTATTATATGTACTTGGAAAAAGTAATAATGCCATACTAGCACTTTCTCCAATCGTAGTATTTATCTATCTAATCCCATGTTATTTATTATTTCGCTTAGGATTAAAGAAATATTCTAGTACAGGATAGAAAAAGACAGGAAACTGTCTTTTTTATGTTAAAATAAATATAGGTGGTAATATGTTAGAAGAATTAAAAAAAGTAATTGAAGTATCTTGGTCTAAAGAAACATGTTATCCTAGTATTCAAGATACATGGTGTGAACAAAACCCAGCAATTGGTCAATGTGCCATAACAGTACTTATTGTAAATGATTTTCTAGGTGGTAAAATAATGCGTACTATGTGTGATGGAATAAGTCACTATTATAATTTAGTAAATAATGAAATCATAGATTTAACTGTATCTCAATTTGAAGGACAAATACCTAACTATGAATTTGGAGAAGAAAGAACAAGAGAATACTTATTATCAAGTTCTGATACAACAAATAGATATAAAATATTACTTGAAAAAGTAAAAGATAACTTTATAAAACTAGGAACTAAAAATTATCAATTAATAAATTCAGAAAATAAGGAAGTAATAAGTAAAGTACCAGGTACATTAGGTGGTAATAAAAGATTAAAAATATATGGTAGACTTGATTGCCCATCTGCATTAAGACATATAAATAATGGTCATTATATAAATCATAGAGTATTCTTCTCTAACGAAGAAACTGCAATTAATGCTGGATATCGTCCATGTGGAATTTGTATGAAGAAAGAATATAAAAAGTGGAAAAATCAACATAAATAAATGTAAACCATAATAAAAAGACAAGTCATTATTTGACTTGTTTTTTTAATGATTGATATAATTAATATATAATAGGTGAGAATATGGATGAAACTAATATAAAAAAGTTAAATTTAAGATTAATGAACTTCTTACGTGACACTGAAGAAAAGGATATTTCTTTTGGTGATATAAAAGAGTTTTTTTCATATTCTGAACTAATGCGTATATTAGAACGTTCTAACTTCAAAAAACAACTAATGGATGTCTTAGAAAAAGTAGGACTACCTCCAGATTTTCAAGAAATAATTGATGAAAAAACAAGAGAATTATTTGAGGATGAATCAATAGAAGAGTATTGTTATCTTACAAGTGATGAAGTACTTTTAGAATGTATATCTAAAATGAAAGATTCTCATCCTGAGGATTATATCCATTTTTTAAAAACAGATGAATCTAGGGTAAAAGCTTTAAGTCTAAGAACTGTAAAAAAGTATTCATATAGAGGTGAATATATTGTTAGTTCTTTTGAGGATGATAATTTAAAATTAAAGTATCTTTCTCTAGTCACCAAAGATGATATAAGACACGTATTAAGTACTATAAAAGATGATAGATTAAAAATGCAATTAATAGATAAATATCCTAGTGCTAGCAGTATAGTTGTGTCTCAATTAGAAAACGAAGATATGAGAATCTATTACTATGAAAAGTATTTTAGACAACTGGACGAATATGGAAAAAGAAGAATTTTTTTGACTTTATCAGAAGAAAATCAAATAAAGTATTTAAATAGATATTGGAAAAGTTTAACTCTTGAAGAAAAATTAGGGCATTTAACAACTATAAAAGACCAAGGAGAAGTACTAAAAAAAGTAGAGGCTTTATCTAATTTTGAAAGAATTCAATTATTAGAAAGATTAGGTAATGAACAAAAAGAGTTAGCTAGTCAAATAGAGAGCACAATTAATTATAGTAATAGTAGAAGAATAATTAAAAAAATTTCCAAAGAGGGGATAGAACACGTTATCTATAAACTAAATATTGATAGATTATTTGCACCAATTAATGATAGACAAAAAATTAAATTCGTTGAGTATTTAAGTGATTCTATGGCATTACCAATTCTATCAACTATGAAGAAATTTAAAAATGCCGAAAAATATATAAATCACTTCGATGACTTACCACATTATGAAGAAAAATATGATTCTCTAATTATTAGATATGCTAAAGAATATAACTTAAACCCAGAACATTTAATTCAAATTGTAAAATTATCAGGTTTAGAAATACTAAAAAATATTAGAAATGAAAATATTCAAAAACTAGTTAATTTAGACAAAGAATCATTTAAAAAATTAGTTGGTTTATTTGATATTGAAAAACAAAAAATGGATGAATCTACATTAAATGATAATATTAATATATATTTACAAAGATCATTTAAATTAAAATTCCCTGATATTATCAATATAAGTTCTCATATAAGACTTGCAGTTCAAAATGATGCCAGAGAACAAGCCTTAGCTTTAATGGATAAAATAGTAAGTGAATATGATATATCTAAAATATTAAAAAAATATAATTTTACTAGTGATGAATTTTTAAAAAGTTTAGTACTTACTACTTCACCAGATGAAAAAACAACATCTTGTCTGTTAGAAATTACTAATGGTTATATTGTTCACAAAAGAAATGAATATATAAAAGAAAATATTGCTACATATCAAAGAATGTTTTGTCATACTGATTTTGACATGAAATCAGCACAAAAATTTATAATAGAAAACTTCCCGATATCCATTTTAAAAAAAACAATATTTAATCCAAAACACATTACATTAGCATCTGGATGTACACAAGAAGAAATAGATTTTGTAAATCATCCCACAGCATTAGAATCTATAATTAATTTTAGACGTAATCCATCTCAGTTTAAAGGTATGCCTGAAGAAGTAAAAAAATATATGAAGGTATTTAATAAAATATTTGAAGAACAGTTCGAAAATCGATTAGTTATGGGAGTAATTAATGATTCTATAAAAACAGTCAATAGCCCAAAAACTTATGTAAATCCAGATACTATTAGAGAAGTATTATTCGACTTAGATGCAGCTGCTTTAAAAGATGGAATATTTATAAATGAAGAGTTATATCAATCTTTAAGTGATACTTTAACTAGATATAAGTTATTTGGATTTAATGAAACCATGCGTGATACTTTTTCAAATGTTGATTTATGGACTGATAGTTCTACTATAAGTAGTTTAATAAAATATTTTCCAATTATTCATGCTGATTTAAAAGAAAAGATGGATAGAGGAGAAATAAAAAATATAACTTTACCAGCACTTCTAGATATGGCACAATGTTACAGTATGGATAGTAATAAATTGGCTATAGTATTTGGAAGAGATAATATTAGATTAATATCAAGTAATCCCGGTCCTAACTCATCTTCTTGGTCAAAAGAAAAACGTATTGATAAAGCTCAAAAATATTTAAAAATAATGCATGAAAGAAAACATGTTAGTGTTCCGCCATGTGATGAAAATTTAGATTTACCTAGTGGTAAACAAATGAATGTTGTAATTGGAAATGTTTCTGATCCAATTAACTTAACATATGGTGAAAGAACAGGAGCATGTATGCGTATTGGTGGACATGCTGATAGTTTATTTGACTTTTGTTTAAGTAATGAACATGGTTTTCATATAAGGTTTTCCAGTCCAGATGATGATGGTTTTGTAAGTAGGGTATCAGGGTTTAGAAATGGTAATACAGTATTTTTAAATGAACTTAGATATTCAGTTGATGGAAGATACTCAAATGAAGATGTAAGAGAAGCTTGTATTTTAGCAGCACAATTATTAATTGAAAAATCAAAAGATAGTACATATCCAATTGAAAATGTTGTTATTGCTCCTGAATATGTTATGTCAGGATCTAAAACAACACCATTGAATGTATCTGAAATAAAAAAAGGAGTAGGAAACTTCTATACAGATGTTAGAACAGAAAATGCAACAGTTCTAGCAACATCTAATTCTGATAATTCACTAGTTCCTATAAAATTAGGGAATGGTGGTATTCAAAAATATCCAGTTCAAAGAGGTAAGATTAGAAAATATGAAGGAGATAAATGTTTAGAACATCTAGATAGAATTGAATTAGTTGATCAAATTCTTTCAGGAAAGCCAATTGATGAGACTGCGACTAAACCTAAAAAAGATATCGCACTTTGTTATTGTGGAGAAGATTGGTATGTTACAGTAGACTCTAAAGGGAACATTAGTGAATATGTTATGGAAAATAGTCATAAAAAAGAACTCGCAAATAGAGAGAAAAAAGAATGTATAAGACAAATCAAAGAAAAGTTAGGATATGCTAATGAAGATACAAATACTAATAGTGTAGGAGGCGTAAAACGATGAAAAATTATGGAATAGTTACAGATTATAATGGCTTTTCAGGAAATATAAAAGGCATAGATGCTATTGACTATAAATTTCTAAAAGAAGACCTAGTTCAAAAAGAAGAAAACTTTGAACTAAATAAACATGTTGAATTTGAACCACAAGTAATAGAAAAACCAGATTTTACTTTTTATCGTGCAAACTATGTTAAAACACTACAAAAGAAACAAGAAGTAGGAAGATCAAAATAAACCACTAAAAGTGGTTTTTTCTTGTAAAAAATAAATATTTATTCTAATATAAAATTATAGGAGACGATAATATGATTAAATTAAAAAATGAATATATTGAATTAAATGAAAAAGACTTAGTTTTAGTAGGTGGTAAAGCTGGTATTGGTAAAACTAGATTTATAGTTAATGAAGTAAATAATTCTCAAAGAGATAATAAAGTATTATTCTTAAGTTTAGAAAAGACGTTAGATGAATTAAAATATGATTATAATATCCAAAAATCTAATAATTTAACTATTTTAAATAATACAGATGATTTAGAAGAAAATTTACAAAAGAAGAAATATGATTATTTATATATAGATCATTTTTCGTTACTTGGAGATTTATCTCTAGAAACATTAACAAACTATATAAATGAATATAACATTAAAATATTTATGACTGATTTTATTAAAATAAATGAAAAAGATGAAAAATATTTAAATGATAAATATAATTTATTAACAAGAATCTATATATTAAAAGAAGAAGAATTAAAGATACTTAAATAAAAGTATCTTTTTTTTACATTAAAAATGTCTAATAAATTTACTAATAATTGAAACAAATATACATAATTGTTACTATATAATTAGGAGCGTGTTAAGATGGATGATGTAGATGATTTAAGAAAAAAAGCAACAAAAATTGCCAAAGAATACTTTAACAGTACTTACGATGTTGATACAATATTAGATGGTAATTATTCAGATAGTTATATAAGTGCCATGTTAAATTTTAATGGTAGTAAAACTGACATTAGAGAAGTAATAGGTATGTATCAAGATGAATTAAAAGAATTATTTAGGACTAATTTTAGTATTAGGCATAATATTATGTATGATGATGATGCTTACCGCCATGATTTAGATATGGAAGATGAAGTAAATTTAGATGAAATAATAGATGCTATTTTCGAAGAAAAAGACTTAGATGGTTTTAAAGGTCGTGCTAAAGTTGCTATGGTTAGTAATTTAATGGCTTTAATAAATACTTATGGAATGGATACTTTACGTAATAATCCTTCTTTAGTAAAAGAAGAAATAGAATTTGGTATTTTCTCTTTAAAAAGTGAAGGCAAAACAATTGATTATGAAGAAATAAGAAGAATTGGTCAAAAATATGGAAAAGAATCAATTGTTTATATGCAAAATTTAGAAATTTTACAACAAAGAATAGATTCTTTATTTGATGTTGCAAGTGAAGAAATGCTACCAGAATTAAGTGGATTATATGGTGCTGTAGAACTATGTTTAGAAGCAAAAAAAGATCCTAGTTCAACAATAGAGTTAGATATAGATACATTAAAAGGTATTTATGAAAGTTATGAAAAAATAAATAGATTAACTATCAAACATCTTATGAGTAGCCAATTACCACATACTATCTCAGAACCAACGGGACAATTGTTAATGGTTCACTTTATTCAAGATATAGATACTGTACAATCTGATAATGAAATGAATGACTTTTTTGGAAAAGAAGTTCTTTTAGCTGCAAAGAAAATGATTAGTGAAAGAACTGGAAGAGAATATGATGAAGAAAGAGATAGAGAACAATTACAAGAAATATTAATGCAGTATCAAGAATCTAGAGAAAATCCATTCGACTTAGAATCTCGTCTTGCCTTAAGATGTCGATATACTGATACACATTATCAAGAAGTTATAACTAAACCAACTACATTATTATCAGTTACTATATCAACTCCAGAAGATTTGAAAGCTCACTTGGATAGAAAAATTGCCATTGGATTTTTACCAGAAGATGTACCAATAGAATCTATAAGTGCAACATGTAAATTTTTTAATTCTGAAAAAGATAAACCTGATTTTATAAAAGGGAGCCATTCTATCGCAGATATAATGACAAGTGATAAAACAAATTCTAATTCCAACGAAACATTAGTAGATTGGACTAGAGTAAAACCAAGTTATATCATGGTTGTAAAAGATAGTGAAGAAATAGAACCAGAACTACTTGCAAGAGCTCAAGCACTGCAAGAAAAGAATAATTTACCAATTGTTATATATGATCAATATGCTTTAAAAATGAATAATAACAAAAGTATTTAAATACAAAAATCGAACAAAAATTTGTAAAAAGTTGACAAAATATAAAAAATATGCTATATTTATTATGCATTGACGAGGAAAAGTAACTTTATTACTTATATCAGTGAGCTGGGTATAGTGTGAACCAGTTATAAGATCTAGTGAAAGAACACCTCTGAGCAAACTACCGAAAAGAGAAATCTGAGTAGACTAGTTCGGCAGGCAATCCGTTATCATGTTGCTAGGTTTGTTAGAACTGAAGAAAGAGATTACTGATTTAACAAACCATTTTATATAAAATGGTTTTTTTAGTAATAAATTAAGGTGGCACCGCGGATACCCGTATTCGTCCTTATTTGTAGGATGATACGGGTATTTTTATTTTAAGGAAGGTGAAACTATGAAATTTTTAAAAGAAGAAATTAAAGAAGAAAGAAGTTTAAGTAAATACTTAGAAACAGCAGATGAACAAAAGAAAAGAGAACTTAAATATTTAATTGAAGTATTAGGAGATGTATCACTAGCTGAAGATATGATGGATTTATTCCATAGTCAATTTCATTGTTTTGGAGGAAAGTATTCAGTAAGAGTTAAACCAGATACAATAAAAGGGATATATGGTTATACTAGAAAATTTCCAGAATTAACAAAAAGTGCGATTGATGAAATATGGTTTAGATATATCAAAGATTTACATGAAGAATATGATATGCCAGATATCTTAGATAAGTATTTTGAAATGTTTGGTAAAACAGATGAAGGATTTGAATTATTTATTGATTATGTTGATAAAAAAGCAGAAGAGCAACAAATGAGATATAAAGAAGAATCACAAGAGTTAGATGAAATAAAAGAAGAATATGGAGAAAGATTTACTGAACATTTAAAAAGTCTAGTAATAAGAGAACACTTTAAAGTAGAAGATATAAAGAAATATCTGCCAAGTGCAGAACTCATAAAAAAAGATGAACAACATATTCTAGATATATCAACTAAAACAAGAATCTTCTTCGGATGTTGTGAACCAGTAAGTTATACAATGTTTGATATCTTACTAGAAGATAAAACATTAGATACATATACTGAAACTCCAACATACTATATCTCAACAGGAAGAAGTGAACAAGCAACATTTACTAAAACAGAATTCTTAGAAAGTATAAAAAAACAAAAAGTAAAAACAAAAAAATAAAGGAAGTGGTTAATATGTCAGACGACAATAATAATAACAATCATTTCATAAAATAGATAAAAGTATATTTCATTTTTAATCTATTTTATGAATAAAAAATAAAATAGATATACCTACAAATATCTTAATTAAAGACAAAAGACAAAGTAAAAACAAAAATAAATTAAGAAAGAAGGAATTAAAAATGAAAAAAGAATTAAGTTATTTCGATACAGTCATAATGATCGATGAAGTTAAAAAATATTTTGAAAGTCAAATAGAAAAAAGATTAGGACTTATTAAAGTACAAAGTCCATTATTTGTTAAGACATCTTCAGGTTTACAAGATGGTTTAACAGGGGTTGAAAAAGCCGTAGGGTTTAAAAAGGGTGATGAAGAATTTGAAATAGTTCATTCACTAGCAAAATGGAAAAGAGAAGCATTAGGTAAGTATGAATTTCCTTTATATAAAGGATTGTATACAGATATGAAAGCAATTCGTAAAGATGAAGAAGTAGATGAAGTACACTCTTTATATGTAGAGCAATGGGACTGGGAAAAAGTTATTGATAAATCAGATAGAACTATTGATTATTTAAAAGAAACAGTTAGAAGTATTTATAAATCAATTCGCCAAACTTCAATATTTATTAAACAAAAATATCGTTTCTTAAGTCTAGATTTACCTAAAAGTATTTTCTTTATCACAAGTCAAGAATTAGAAGATTTATATCCTGATAAAACACCTAAAGAAAGAGAAGATTTAATCACCAAAGAAAAAAAAGCAGTATTTATTATTGGTATTGGCGATAAATTGGCTTCAGGCATTCCACATGATTTAAGAAGTCCAGACTATGATGATTGGTCCCTAGATGGAGATTTACTTATTTATGATAAAGAATTAGATAAAGCTGTTGAACTTTCTTCAATGGGTATTAGAGTAGATGAAGATTCTTTATTTGAACAATTACATAAATCAGGGACAATGGATAGAATAACTCTTCCATATCACCAAAAAATATTAAAAAGAGAACTTCCATATACTATTGGTGGAGGAATTGGTCAATCTAGAATATTAATGTTACTTTTAGAAAAATCTCATATTGCTGAAGTACAAGCATCATCTTGGGAAGAAAAAACATTAGAAAAAGTTAAAACAATGAAGGTGCTTTAATATGGAAATAAAAGAAGTATTTAAAAAAGAAAAAGAACTTATAAAAAAAGAAATAGAAGTTAAGGGTTGGATTAGAAAACATAGAAAACAAAAAGAAATAAGTTTTATTGATCTATCAGATGGTACTACTATAAAACAATTACAAGTTATTTATGATAAAAATTTAAAAGATTTTGATAGTATCCAAAAGATACATTTTGGAAGTTCAATAAAAGTAAAAGGAGTTCTAAAAAAGGGAAGAGATACTATTGAGCTACAAGCAAAAGAAATAATTCTTATAGGGGATTGTAGTGAAGAATATCCAATACAACCAAAAAAACACTCAAGAGAATTCTTAAGAGAACAAGCATATCTTCGTCCAAGAACAACCCTTTTTCAAGCAGTATTTAGAGTAAGAAGTATAGCATCAATGGCAATTCATGAATACTTTCAAAAAGAAGGTTATGTATATCTTCATGCACCTTTATTTACATCAAGTGATTGTGAAGGTGCAGGGGAAATGTTTAGAGTAACAACTCTAGATATAGAAAAGATAAGTAAAACAGGTTATATTGATTATGAAGATGAATTCTTTGGTAAAAAAGTAGGATTATCTGTATCATCTCAATTTGAAGGAGAAACTTTTGCGCAAGCCTTTTCAAAAGTCTACACTTTTGGACCATCTTTTAGAGCCGATAAATCGCATACACCATATCACGTTGCAGAGTTCTGGCATGTAGAACCAGAAGTAGCTTTCTGTGATTTAGAAGGAATAATGGATATAGGAGAAGATGTTTTAAAATACGTAATTAAATATGTATTAAAACACGCTAAAGTTGAAATGAAATTCCTAGATGAAAAAGTAGAAAAAGGACTTATTAAAAAACTAAAAAAAGTTTTAAAAGAACCATTTAAAAGAGTAACATATAAAGAATGTATTGATATATTAAAACAAAGTAAAATAGACTTTGAATTTACTCCAAAGTATGGAGAAGATATCTCAAAAGAACATGAAAGATATTTAACTGAATACTTCGGTTGTCCAACTATATAACTATGTGGCCAAAAGAATTAAAATCTTTCTATATGAAACAAAAAGAAGATGGTACTGTTTATGGCGCAGACCTTGAACTTCCTGGTATTGGTGAAGTATATGGGATGAGTCAAAGGGAAGATAGTTATGAACTTCTTTTAGAAAGAATGAAAAAACTAGATATGAAAATAGAAGATTATGAATGGTACTTGAAACTTAGAAAGTATGGAACTTGTCCAAGAAGTGGATTTGGGATAGGATTTGATAGACTTTTAATGTATTTAACAGGAATAGAAAGTATTAAAGATGTAATACCATATCCAAGAAGTCATAGAAGTTGTGATTACTAATTTGCATTTTTCTAAATAATATGTTAATATGTAACCATAAATTTACAAATCACTGATTTGGAGTAGTAAATAATTTGAAACTTATAGAAAGTAACTGGTTGATGGAAAGTTATAGTGAATAATTATTGAATGGACCAATGAGAGATTCTTCGAAATAATAGTAGAGGAATACAGGATTTTCCACCTGTTATCAAAGGAACGTGTATGATGGTACATGAATAACTATTTTTAGGTGGCATAACAAGAGTTCTTGTCCTATTAAGGGCAAGGACTCTTTTTTTATTAAAGGAGGTGGTGTACATGGAAAATAGTGAATGGAACTGGAAAAGTAAATTAATAAAAAATAATAAAATAAAAGGAGAAATTAAATATGACAAAAACTATGATTACTGGTGTACAACCATCAGGAAATTTTACTCTAGGAAATTATATAGGAGCAATTAAAAACTTTGTAAAATTACAAAAAGAACATAATTCATTTATCTTTATCGCAGATTTACATGGACTTACTTCTTATCAAAAACCAGAAGATATTAAAAATAGAATACTAGACTTAGCGGCTTTATATCTAGCCTGTGGAGTAGATCCAAATTATACAAACTTTTTTGTTCAAAGTGATGTTAATGAACACGGAACACTAGGATTCTTAATCGCTTTCCAATGTCGAGTAGGAGAACTGTCTAGAATGACACAGTACAAATCAAAAAAAGAAAAACAAGGAAAAGAGGGAATTGATTTAGGTCTTCTAATTTATCCAACACTAATGGCCGCGGATATACTTCTATATGATGCTGAAGTAGTACCTGTTGGAATGGACCAAAAACAACATATAGAAATGACTAGAGACTTAGGAGAAAGATTTAATAAAAGGTATGGGAGTACTTTTAAATTACCTGATTATTATATTCCAGAAGTAGGAGCAAAAATAATGAATCTTCAAAATCCAACTGAAAAGATGAGCAAATCAGCACCTATTGATGATAAAGGAACAATTTTTATTTTAGATGATATTAATATTACTAAAAAGAAAATCATGAGTGCAGTAACAGATAATGATAATAAGATTTATTTTGATGAAGAAAATAAACCAGGTATTTCAAACTTAATATCTATTTATTCTGCGATTACTAATAAAACGATTAAAGAAGTAGAAGGAATGTTTGTTGATCAAAACTATGGAACATTAAAAAAAGAAATAGCGAGTGAACTTGAAAGATTTATCTTACCAATTCAAGAAAGATATAATAATTATCGTTATAGTGATAACTTATATAAAATCCTAAATAAAGGCGCTAAAGAAGCAGAAAAATATGCATCTAAAAAACTACTAGAAGTAAGAGAAAAACTAGGTATAAAATATTAAACTAAATAAAATTAATACATATATGCTATAATTAATTTAGGTGGTTTTATGTCTAAAATATCTAATGCCATTACAATGATGGAACTCTTACAATCAGGTAGAAAATATAGTATTAAAGAATTATCTAAAACTTTAGAAGTATCTGAAAGAATGGTTAGAGTATATAAAGAAGAATTAGAAAAAGCAGGTATTTACATTGATACTATTATGGGACCTTATGGTGGATATGTTTTAAATCAAACAGTTAGAGTCCCAGTTAGAAAATTTAAAATGACTGATTCAAAACTACTTGATAAATATATTAAAGAAGAGTCTGATCCCCAAACAAAAGAAAAACTAATTATGCTTCAAGATAAGATTAAAGGTGTATATATTGGTAGTATCCAAGAAAGTGAAGAATTAAATTTAAAAGATGAAACTCTAAAAAAATATAATATGTTAACACGTGCGATTAAAGAAAGACGTAAAGTAAAAATATTATATTATTCTTATGGTAAAGGAGAAAATGAAAGAGTAATAGATCCAGCTGAAATGTTTTTATTTCAAGATGGATGGTATGTTGCTGCTTTCTGTGAAAGAAAAAAAGATATAAGACATTTTGAATTAAAAAGAATTATAAATTATGAATTATTAGAAGAAAAATATATGTAGACGAAATATTTCCTCTTTAAGTGCTTAAATGTACTTAAGGAGGAATTTTTTATGGAAAAAAATATGAGATTTAATTTTGAATATTTAGAAAGGAGAGTAAAAGACGCACTTGAATGTACTGATTTAGATAGAATTAGATATGAATTAAAAAGAATTAATACACCAACACTAGTATCAGGAGTAGGAGGATCTAATGTAGTATCTGAGTTTGTATCTAAAGTACTAAGAGAAAAAAATGGTGTTATCGCAATAAATAATGAACCAAGAAACTTAATATATGATAACCTATCAGGATTTGAAAATGTAATCGCATGTAGTTATAGTGGTAATAACTTTGGAGTAGATTTAGCATTTAGAAATAATTTAAAAAAGTATCTACTTTCAAATAATAGATTTGATGATGATGTAACTTATTTACAATATAAAACTACTATCCCAGAAGAAAAAAGTTTTATATCTCTTGCGGCAACTTTAATACCAATAAGTGTTGTATTAGATTATTATAGTGATGGAGAAAAAATAGATATATGCGAAGAAATATTTTCCTTTGATACTAATTGTGATGCTTATGAAATATTTAGTGGAATAGATACTAAAACAACATCCACTTACTTAGAATCAACTATGGCAGAAGCAGGACTTGGTTTACCAATAGTTCACGATAAATATGGATATTGTCATGGTAGATCAACATTATCAATTAATTATAATAATATAGCTATTTATTTAAATAGAGATACAGAACTTGATAAATTATTAATTGAAGAATTAAAAAAATATTATAAAGATGTAATAGTTATCTCTTCTAAAGAAAAAGATAGAGTAAAAGCAGATTTTGATATGTTAGTTAAGTCTATGTATTTAACCAAATATATTGCTGAAGAAAAGAATAAAGATTTATCTGGAGTAGACTATAATCCTATTGTAAAGAAATTGTATAGATATAAAGGAGAACTATAAAAATTAGAATAATCATGGTATCATAAAAGAGAAAGAGATGATGTCTATGTTAACGATTAATCAACTACTTGGATATGATTATGATACTTTAATTTT
Organism: Bacillota bacterium; assembly: GCA_015059405.1. Taxonomy (GTDB): domain Bacteria; phylum Bacillota_I; class Bacilli_A; order RF39; family UBA660; genus RUG11788. Next base: position 43,320 of record SVAL01000010.1, on the reverse strand, counting down.
ATTAATAAAAGATAGAAATCCTATAATGGATGAAGCATTAAAAGATATAAAAATTAAAGAAAAATTAATTAAGATAAATGATAAAAATAAATTTTATGAGTTATTAAGAGAAATAGATGAAAATCAGTTTATACAATTATTTGATAATCAAGCAGTAGAACTATTAAAAAATTCTCTTGATTCAAATGATAAAATAAATGCTTTATTAACTATTAATAATAAACTTGCAACATGCATTCTAAAAAATGATAAATTCTGTAGCTTAGTCGTTGATAGAATTAATAACTTATTTACAAGTATTAAACATTTAGAAATAGAAAACGCTAAAATGTTTTTAGATTATGTTAAGAAAAATAATAAAGAATTATTAGAAAAAACAATACTATATTTATCATTTCCTGCTCAAGAAGAAGTATTAAAAGAGTATGAATTACCAATTAATGTAAAAAAGAAATTACTTCCATATGTTGGTGGAAGAAGTAAAAATCATATATTTAAAAATACTATTGGAATAAATCTAAATGATTACGATTTCCCAGATTTATACAATATTTTTTCTAGTAGATGCCAAATACCTATAATCTATTTAGAAGATAAAGAATTAGTAACAAAACTAACTACTATGTATAGTATAAAAGACTTTAGATTTTTAATTGATGCATTAACTAAAAATAATGATTCAGAATTAATAAATAAAAAAAGAAAAGAATATTATAATAAAGAGTTAATATCTTATGATCAAGAAAATCAAATGTTAAAAAGATATAGTTTATGTTATAAGGATTTATGTAAATTAATAGATGAAAATAATACTGATTATGAAAGTTTAGAAGAGGTACTTAAAAAACATTTTAATTTCTTTGGGATAGGAGAAGATGAAATACAACTAAGACACTATCTTTGTAATTTTCTTGCAACAAAAGATAAAGAAAAAATAAAAGAGTTTTTAATAAATGAAAGTAATATTCAAATGAGTAATATGATTATAGATTATCATTTTGAAGATATTAGTTATAACTTTTTATTAGATGTAGAAGAATTGTGTCGTTTTCAAACAACTGAAGGAAGAACTTTAAATGATGAAGAATTAAAGATATATGAAAAGCTATTAAATATAGATAAATTATCATATGAAGAAAAAATAGATATACACAAAAAACTTCTTCAAAATAATTGGATAGAAAAACATTATGACATTTTTAGAGAAGCTAAAGATAAAAGTGTAACACTAATAAAAGAACAAATGTTAAATGAAGAAAATATAGAAAAGTATTTAGATAAAAATCAAACAGAAAAGTACGGAGTACCTATCTATGTATTAGATGGTGAAGAGTTTTATGCCTTCGTAAAAGCACTTCCACGTGAAAAACTTAGACCACTGACACAAGAAGATATGATATCAACAGTAGATGGAGGATCTTATTCTTTAGATGGATCAAACAAATTAAATACTTATCATGATCCACACTATGTATATAATTTAATATTTAGTGATTTCCCTAGCAATCAAATAGTACATATGCACTTAGTTGATTCATTTTCTAAATATGTAAGAACATCAGATACTAAACCAACTAATAGAGTAAACGAACTTTTAACACCAAAAGAGTTAATAGAAAACTCATCTAGTTATAATGAAATTATATTATCTCAAAGAAATTCAAAAAGAGAAAATGATGAGGTAAATGATAAATTAGGATTACCAAAATTATTAGGAATATATTGTTATGATGAATTTTATGATATTGATGTAGATAGCGCAAGAGAATTAGGAATTGGAATTGTTGTTGTTAAAACAAAATCTTATGATACAAAAAATGCAAATCAAGATCATATAGAACATTTAATGATGAGTATAAGTGATAGTAAACAATATTTAACAGATATAAGAAGTGATGATATTGGTAAAAGAAGAGGAAGGTAAATATGAAAAAGAAAATATTATTTAGTTTAATAACAATTGTATTATTATTAGGATTAACAACAGGATGTAATAATAGTGAAAAAAGTAAAAATAAAAATGAAAAAGAAGAAATAAAAGATGTAAATATTGCAAAAGAATATACAGAATTAGAATTATTAGGTAGAATGGCTAAATTTAAATTACAAAACCCAACTAATTATTGGAATTGTGAAGATGATTTTGGCGCAGGTGAAATAGATGCTGTTTATATCCCGTCAAAAAATGGTGTAGAAGTTCCAAATTACTATGAAAAAGAAAATATATCAGGAGTTATATTTCAAACTAGTGATGATGTCTTAACTAGTGAAAGTAATCTTAAAAGTACATATCAAAGATGGTATGGAATTGATATAGAAGTAAATAGTATTGAAAAAGGAATCTATAAAAGACATATCAAAGGAGAATCTTCAAATGTATATTATGAGGCATATTGCTTTGATTATGAAGGAGACTTCGATGGTGAAAAGTCAGATGTATACTATAAAATAGAACTTATTATTTATAAAAATGATTATACAAAAGATGAAATAAATAAACTTATTTCTGAATATAATACAATAATTGATTCATTTAAACTAAAGTAAAAGAAGTACCAGATTACTGGTATTTTTTTATTTTTAATAACTTAATAACAAAATGTTAATAAGTGTATTGACTTATTTGGTACTTTGTATTAAAATGTAATTATGTGGGAGGGTTAATTATGAAAGTACTAGAAAAAGGACCAGGTTGGTCACTTAAACAAAGATGCACAGGAAAAGGTAATGGTGATGGTGGATGTGAATCATTACTACAAGTAGAAGAAGGAGATATCTATGTAACATCTAGAAGCTACTATGATGGTGATACTGATTATTATTATACTTTTAGATGTCCAGTATGCGGAAAAGAAACAGATATCCCAGAAAAAGATTTACCATCTTCTATAAAAAGAGAAGCAATGGAAAATAAAAGAAAAATATTAACAAGAGGAGGAAGTTATGGATACATTGACTAATATTAAATATGCAACGGATATATTAATTTTTTCTATTGATAGTAGAAAAAACCCTAATTGTCGAGAATTACCACAAAAGTATTTTAGTATTCTTCTAGTAAAAAGAAATAAAGAACCATTTATGAATGAATGGTGTTTACCTGGAGGGTATGTAAAAGATGATGAAACATCAATTGAAGCTGCTAAAAGAGTATTAAAAAAAGAAACAAATTTAACAAATACTTACTTAGAACAACTAGCTATTTTTGATGATGTAAATCGTGATCCTAGAGGAAGAACAATTTCAACTTCATATATGGCACTTATTGACAAAGATAAATTAAAAGAAGAACTATTACCTGAATCAAAATGGTTTGATATTACAATAAATGAATCTAATAATAAAATAGATATTGTTTTAGAAAATGAAGAAATTATAAATATATCTATAAAAAAAGAATTAATTAATAAAAAAGCTAATCAATATATTTATAATTTAATAAATAGTAATAATATTGCATTTGATCATGGACTAATTATAAATAAAGGGATTATTGAACTAAGAAAACAAGCTGAGATTACTGATATTGTATTTAACTTAATGCCAGATAAATTTACTATTGGAGAATTAAAACAAGTTTATGAAATTATTTTAGGAAAGAAACTAATAAATTCTGCATTTAGAAGAGTAATTGCTAAAAAAGTAGAAGAAATAGATGAAGAAATAAAAACTGGTGGTCATCGTCCATCTAAGAAGTTCAAATATAAAGGTGAGTAAGATGGATGAAATAATAGATTTACTAGATGAATTTGGTAATGAAACAAATACATCTATTTCTAAAAAAGAAGCTCATCAAAAAGGCTTATGGCATAAAGCAATCCATATATTAATAATTAATAAAGATAAAACAAAAACACTAATTCAACAAAGATGTAATGAAAAAAACTTTTACCCAAATATGTGGGATATATCAGTAGGTGGACATGTATCATCTAAAGAAGATACTTTAACAAGTGCTAAAAGAGAATTACAAGAAGAACTAGGATTAGATCCAAATAACTATAAATTAAAAGAGATAATTACAATTAAAGAAGAATTAGAAAATAATAATATAATTAGTAAAGAATATGTAACTATCTATTTATTAGAATCAGATATAGAAATAAATGAAATAACTCTCCAAAAAGAAGAAGTAAGTAATATTAAATGGATTAATAAAAAAGAATTAAATGAATTAATAAATAATAATAAAATGGTTCCACATATCAAAGAATATGAAATATTAAATGAGATCTTAAAATAGGTCTTTTTTTTGACAAATCAACTAAAAAGTAGTATAATATGCAACCAAAAGAGGGGATTGTATGATTAAATTAGAGCACGTTACAACTGATAAAATTATTTTTGCAGGGGATATTTCAACTGCCTATGCTGTTGATATAAAAATGTTTTTAATAAGAAATGGTATAGAAGATTATCAAGCACTAAAAGATTTTTTAGAAAGTGGAAAAAAAGTAGTAGGTCGTGAATTCCTAGAAGAAAGATTACAATTAGTCGAAGATAAATTAAAAAGAGATAATGAATTAGGTTTAGAACCACAAATATTTACAACAAATGGTTATCAAAATGTTGATTTAAAATCTATAAAAAAGTCAGAAGGAAAAAACAAAGGAAATATTCTATTATTTAAAAGTCCAGCTGTTTGCCACTCAGGTAAAAAAGGGAAGATAAGTAATTTAACAGTACATAATATAAAACATTTACTTTCACATGTAACACCAGATAAAGGAACTAATGCTTTACTTGGAACGTTAAGTGGTTATGGAGATTTAGCCGGTGAAAGACTACTTTTATCACTTAACTTTTTTGAAGACCAAATAACAAGACAAGCAAGGGAAACTAATGAAGAAGATAGAAACTTATTTATAATTAATCAACAAGAAAAAAGAGAAATTGTTGAAGAAGGAATAAAAGATATTATTGAGTACTTAGTTGATAACTCAGATATTTGTATTTGGGGTGAACTAACTCAAGTTCAAAAAAGAGTTTATTTAGAATCAATTAGTGGTCGCAATAGTGAAAAACATCGTATCGTAAGAAAAAATATGATCGACGTTATAACAAATTATACAACTCTATCAGAAATAAAAGATGGAGTAAAAGAAAAAACTCTAGATAGATTTATAATAAAATAAAAATAGATATGTAAAAGTATCTATTTTTTGTTAAAATATAGCTAGGTGATTTTATGAAAGTAGTAGGAACAATATTTATAAAAGATAATAAAATTTTAATAGATAAGCCAAGAAAGAGAAATACTTATCAAATGATTGGTGGAAGAGTAGAAGAAAATGAAACACCTTTACAAGCAGCTATTAGAGAATGTCATGAAGAATTAGGAAAAAAAGCAATCTTTGATGAAAAAAACTTTAAAGAACTAATGGATTTTGAAGAAATCGCAACAAGTGATCCAAATTTAAAGATTCATTTTCATGTTTTTTTCTATCAAGGAGAATTAGAAGGTGAATTAACTACCTCTGAAGAAATTGAAAGTTTCTTATGGTATGAATCAAATCTAGGTAATGATATTTTATCTAATACTTTAAAAAATGAAGTAGTACCATATTGTTTAAATAATAATTTAATTAAGTAGGTGTAAAATGCAAGAAGAAATAAAAGCACTATTAAATGAGGAGTGTATTATAATATTTGATACCAATGTGTATCTAACTATATATTCACAAGCGCCAGAATATACGGCGTTTGAGTTTAAATGTTTAGAAAAAATTAAAAATAATATTTATATGCCGATGACGGTTTGGCGAGAATTTGAAAAACAACATGAAAGTAAATATCATGAAAATTTGAAAAATTGTACTAAAGTATTGGATAAGTTTAAAAAAGAATTAGAAGTAATTCCTTCTAAAATAAGTGTACAGTTAAATACATTAAAGTCTTTTGGATACCCAGAGTTAGACGAATTAGAAAATAATTTACTTCAAAAAGCATCCTCTATTTCTGAAGAAATAGAAAAATATCTCTCAGAACGTCAAGGATTAACAAAAATAAAACCTAGAATATTTGAAAAAGATATAGTTAATGATTTTGTTTGTCAAAATATAAAAAACGGAAGGATTTTTGATGAACCAACTCTATCAGATACATTATCTTGGATGGAAAAATACGATTCAATAAAAGATGGTTCGGATATTCCAGGTGGAAGAGATCAAAAAAAATTACAGTCTAATAAATATCATGATTATATTATTTGGTGTGAAATAAAAAGATATTGTAAAGCCAATAATAAAAACTGTATTTTTGTAACTAATGATAAAAAAGATGATTGGTATGATGAGATAAATAACATAAAGATCTTTAAAGATAATTTGGAAAAAGAATTTTTAAATGATACTAATCAAAAAATAATAGGTTTATCATCAAAAGATTTCTTTGAATCAGTTTCTAATATATATGAAATAGAAAATAAAAATAAATTGAAGTATGCTGTTGAAGCATTGGCAGAAAAATACAAATCAATAATAGATGTTGATGATGTGATAAATAATGAAGTATATAATCTAATATTAAATCCATATAAGTATATAAATGGAGAAGAAAGTGTAAGTGTAGGCAACGAAAAATTTGATTTAGATGAAGAGTACGATATTGTTAGTTTTGATATTGAAGTGCAAAATATAACGGATGAGGTAATTTATTATCTTGTTGATTATACACTAGATATGAAAGGCGAATCATATGACTATTATGGTCGTGATGATGATACAAAAGAAGTTGTTTTATCACCACCAATCGAACACTCAATTGAAGCTAACATTTCATTGTTAGTAAAAAAAGAAATAAATAGTTACTTTGATTTCTCAAGTGATGATTATGAGGTTTGTGGAACTATAAAAAAAGAAATCAAAGTTGTAACTTATACTCCGTATGATGATATGTTGTATTATGAAAACGAAATTGATGATTCACAAAATAGTATTTGTCCAAAATGTGGGAAAATAGTTTTAAATGAAAATATGTCAGGAACTGGCTTTTGTATTAATTGTGAGAATGAAGAGTTAGTAGCAAACGAATAAAAGTATGAAAACATACTTTTTTATTTGTAATAATATGGAAAAAATAAAATTTATGATATACTAGGATTGGTGATGAAGTATGAAAATTGTAACACATAAATGTCCAAATTGTGGATCAAATTTAAAATTAAAACCAGGACAAACAGAAGGAGTTTGTGAATATTGTAAAGTTGCTTTTACTATTGATGATGAAATAATTAGAACAGAACATAAAACTACTGTTGAAATTAAAAGTGATAATGATTTTGAAATTGCAATGGCTACTTTAGATAATTTTAAAGACTATAAAAAAAGTGAATATTTATTTAAAGATTTAATTTATAGATATGCTCATAAAAAAGAAATATATATTGGAATAGTAAGAAGTATTACTCATGATTTTACTAAACAAATTAAAGATATAGATACTTTAAATGAAGTTAATGAATATTTTAATAAATATAAATCTTTAGCTAAGGCAAAAGAAGTATCTAAATATGAAGAACAAGTAAATGAAATAAATAAAAATTATTGGCATAAAGAATTAACTAAAGCAACAGGTAATTTTAGTGTTAAAAAAAGTAGTGAAAGTATAAAAGAAATAGAAGATATTTGGTCTAATTATATAAAATATTGTACTAAAGAAGAAAAAACAGTTACAGAAATAAAATATAAAGAATTTTTGAAAAGAAAGAAAAATGATGTTAATCAAAAGAAAAGAATGACTAAGTTTATATTAGGAATAATTGCTATTGTTTTAATTGCTATTTTTCTAATTGATTATATTTCTTTAACTACAGAAAAACCAAAACAAAAAGGAAATAAACTTGATGTATCTGAAATATCTAAAAATTGTGAAACTAAAGATAGTTGTAAATCATATGATTTCATAAAAGAATACTTTAAAAATACTAGATCAGATTTACTAGTAGAAAAAGGAAATATTGATTTAGAAACTAAGATATTAACTATAACTATAAAATTAAAAAATAGATATAAAACAACTACAAAAGAATATAAATTTAATTTAATAGATGATATGGGACCAATTATTAGTCAAACTAATTGTACATATAAAGATACAGAAAAAGTAGATGTAAATACATGTTTTAATTTATATGATTATACAGATGGGGTAATTGATAATTCTAAAGCAACTGTTACATATGATGATAAAGAATTTAAATCAGAAGGTACTAAACAAATAACAGTAACTGCAAGTGATAAAGATGGTAATGAAACTACTAAAAAAATAAATGTAACAATTACAAAAAGCGATATGGATTTTGAAATAAAACTATCTAAAATACCAAAAGTAGGAGAAACAGCAAAACTATCATATACATTTGATCCAGATAATATCCCAAATAAAGAAGTAGAAATATCATATGATAAGAATTATGTGTCTATTGATAAAAATAATAATGTTAAAGCATTAAAAAGAGGACAAACAAATATATGTATAACTTCTAAATATAATAATAGACAAGAATGTATTTCTTTAAATATTAAATTGAAATGTCAAAGTACATATACATTTAAATTTAATGGTGGGGAAAAAGAAACAAAGACAGCAGGAGATGATTTCTGTACTGGTAAATACAAAGTATATGCTAATGTCTTAAATAGAGATAAAATGTATAGTATCGAAATAAAACCAAAAAATGAATTTGTTGGTGATTATATGACTATCTATAAAACATCTAGTTTTATAAATGAAGAAGGATCAAAATATGTATTTAATGAAGGTACTACATTTACAACAGAACAAGGTATAACTCAAGTTAAATTAGTAAAGGTGTCATAATATGGAAAAAGATAAAATAATAGAATTAGAAAAAAGAATAAAAGAGATTGAAAAAAGAAATAAAAAAGTAGAAGGAGATAAAGCTTGGGAGACATGTACTTTAAGAAAAGTATTAATCCTAGTAATGACTTATATCTTTGCGGTTTTATACACATCCCTAGCTGATACAACTAATCCATTTCTAGGTGCTGTTGTTCCTTGTGCAGGATTTTTCTTATCAACACAATCAATTAATTTAATAAAAAAATGGTGGATAAATAAAAGAGGTTAATAAAACCTCTTTTTTCTTTGTAAATATAAGTTTTTATGTTATAATATAAAGCACTATTTAAGGGGTGATAATCATGAATATATTAGTTATTAATCCTGCTAATAAACCTTTCACTAATAAATCTATTATTGCTGAACCAATTGATGTTTTAAATATCGCAACAATTATAAAACAAGAATATGATTATGTAACAGTTATAGATATGGATTTAAATGATATGAATAATGATATATCTAATTATTTAAAAGAAGCTAATATATTAGTATTTGTTTATGATTATCAATTGCCACTTCATACTAGTGAGGCTAAAATAAATATCTTTGAAACTATAAAAAAATCTAAAAAAAATAATACCAATATCAAAACTATTATCATTGGTAAAACCCCATCTTTTTACTATGAAGAATTTTTAAATAACGGAATTGATTTAATTATAAAAGGAATAGCTGATTATAAAATAAATGAATGTATAAGAAATATAAATGATATAGATAATTTAAAAAAGATATCTAATTTAATTTTTAAAGATAAAAATGAAATTATTATAACTAAAGAAGAAAAAGTAAAAAATGAATTTAATAAATTACCTATACCAAACAGAAACTTATTAGACTTAAATAAATATATGGATACAAGAACAATGATTACATCACGTGGATGTATTGGTACATGTAAATTTTGCTCAACACCATATTTCTTTGGTACATGGAGTTGTAAAGATGCAAAAGAAGTAGTAGATGAAATAGAAATGTTAATTAATATTTATCAAACTAAAAAGATTATGTTTTTAGATGATAATTTCTTAGTTAATAAAAATAGAGTTTTAGATATATGTAATGAAATAGAAAAAAGAAATGTTAAATGTCTATATGGATGTTTATGTAGTATAAAATGTTTTGATAAAGAAACAGTTAAAAGAATGTATCAAGTAGGTTTTAGATGGATACATTTTGGAATAGAAACTGGTAGTAGTAGAATTTTAAAACTAATGCATAAAGATATGGATTTAGATGAAATAAAAGAAACAATTAAAGAAACCAAGAAAATAGGATACCGTATTAGAACTAGTTTTATTTTAGATTATCCAACTACTACAAAAGAAGATGTTATAAAAACAAAAAACTTAATTTTAGAACTACAACCTCATGAAGTAAGACTACATTATTTAGCATATAGAGTAGGTACACCTATCTATTTAGAAAATAAAAATATTCTAAATAAGACTCAGTACATTCATAGTAATAAACCTAATATTGAAAATAAAGAAATAGAAAGTGAAATAAAGAATATTTTAAATGTACTAAAAGAAAATAACTATATCGTAATAACAAATGATGTTAATTGGAATTGCTATAACAACAAAGAAAAAGATACAAAAATAGTATCATTTACACCAATAAAATATGGGATGTGTTGGTATGAATAGATTAATTGGTATAACTGGTGGGATGTCTTCAGGTAAAACAACACTTTCTAAAAAAATATTAAAACTAAATAAAGATTTTATTTATATTGATATCGACATTTTTCGAAGAGGTCTTTATCAAAATAAAGAATATATAAATGAAATTAAAGAGCAAATAAAAGAACTAAAAAAATATAAAAAAATAGATTCTTTAATATTAAACAAATATATTTATTCTAATGAAGAATACATGAGTAAATATAAAAAGATTTTATATGAGTATTTATTTAAAGAAATAAGTAAATATAAAAATAAAACTATTTTAATAGATTGGGCTTTAATACTAAATGATAATTTAGAAAAATATTTTGACAAGATAATCTATTTAGATATAGATAAAGAAATTAGATTAGCAAGATTAAAAAATAGTGACTTATCTAAAGAAGATATTTTAAAAAGATTTAAACTACAAGAAATAAATTTAGAAAATTATAAAAATAATAAAATATTAATAATAAAAGATGTGATAAATATGAATGAAATAAATAATTTTATAAATTCAATGGAATGTAAATTTACTCTACCAAATAACGAATCAAAAGCTATTTGGGAAATTACTCATAGTTGTAACTACGGGTGCTCTTATTGTATCTTTTCGTGTAATAAAGAACTTATAAAAGGTGAATTAACAACAAATGAATGTTTTCATATTATAGATGAATTAGAAAAGCGTGGCTTTAAACATTTAAAGATAACTGGTGGTGAACCATTTTTAAGAAAAGATATTATTGAAATATTAAAATACTCTAGTAATAAAATGGTCGTTGATATTTCAACAAATGCATCATTAATTACACCTAAAGTAGTAGAAGAATTAAATAAAATTAATTTAAAAATGATTCATGTCAGCCTGGATGGAAATAAATATGAACATGAAAAGGTTAGAGGTAAAAACACATATGAATCTACTATTAGAGGATTAGAATACTTAAAAAAATCCAAAAATAAAATAAGAATTGGTTGTGTTATTCATTCTAATAATGAAAATAATTTAGAAGAAATAATCAACATATCAAAAAACTATGCTGATGAAATAATCTTTTCAATTATGGAACCAGTATCAAACCAAGATAAATCACAAATTAAGAAAAGAGATAATCAAGAGTTATTAAAAGAACTAGATATTCTAAAAGACAAACATCAAGATAATATAATTGTTAATTACAATTTTAAAGTTCAACCAAATTTCATAAAACGATGTCCAGCTGGTGATAAATTTCTTTATATTAATAATTTTGGAAATATAAGTCCATGTCCTTGGGTATATGAAAATAATAGAGGATGTATATCAAATAAATCTTTAAAAAATAGTACATTAGAAGAACTTCTAAATGAACCACAACTAGAAAAGTTTACTAAAGATAAAAGGGATGGTATCTGTTATGGAAAAATTTAATAGTATTTATCTTTTTACAACTGAAAATATTAAAGGGTATATGGATGAACTTGATTTAACTAATAAAAAGATAATAACAGTTACTGCATCATCAGATCACATTATAAATGCTATTTTAAAAGGTGCTACTAAAATATTAACATTTGATATAAATATCCTATCTAAATACTTTATGGATTTAAAACTAAAAGCAATAGAAAAATTAAGTTATGAAGAATTTGAAGAAATATTTTTATATGAAAATGAAAACAGCCTAAATTATGATTTTATTAAAAGTCTAGTTCTTCCTAAAGATACAAAAGAGTTTTGGGAAAAAGAAATGTTAAAGTACGATAATGGACTACTTCTTAGAAAATCTAATTTATTTAATACAAAATATTTTAATTCAGATTCTAAAAGAAAACAAAATATCTATCTAAATAAAGAAAAATATGATATTATAAAAAGCAAATTATCAGATGTGGATATTAAATTTATTAATTGTAGTGTTGAAGAGTTAGAAATAAATGAAAAATATGATTATATGTTTTTATCTAACATATCTGATTATTTAGATTTAATTTTTAAAGAAAATATCTTAGAAGAGTATGAAAAAGTAATAAATAGATTTAGAAAAAATGTATCTTACATTTATATGGCATATATCTATGATATTAATAAAGATATTTTTAGAAGTGATATAGATAACCTTAAAATAGTTAAACAAATCTTTAAAAATATAAAAATAAAAGAAATTGATACAGCCCTTGAAGGAAAAAAAGAGATAAAAGATGGAGTAATTATAGTAGAAGGAGAGATTTAAATGTCAGAAAGTAGAAATAGTAGTGGTGAAAGTAGAAGAAGTATTTATATACCAAAAACAACATCAAGTGAAAGTAGAAACATAAATAGTGAAAGTAGACATATACCTTTTTCTAGAGGTGTAACACAACACCCAATACAATCTAATCCTAAACCTAATTATAATAATTTAGATGATATAGATACATTAATTGCAAGACTTGAAAGTGAAATGCCTAAAAATTCATCTGTTAGTCCAAAAGTAAATAGTGCTTATGAATCTCGAAGAAAAAAGATAGAAGAATTACGAAATTTACAAAAACAAGCACGTGAAGAACAAGAAAGACAAAGACAAGTTGCTAAAGCAGAAGAAATGTTACCACATATTCAACAAGGTAATGATGAATTAGATAGTGCTATTGAACAAATAAAACAAATGGTAAAAAAACCAACTCCAGAGATAAGAGGATATACATATTGGGATGATGGAGAAAGCCATAATGGCGAAAGTAGATGGTAAGATGGAAAATGTATTTAAGAACTTGCATTCTAATCAAAAAATATTAATTTATGAAATGTTGCAAAGAGGTATTGATGTTGAAGTACTAGATGAAGAATTAGAACTTATTAAAGCAACTTATCAAAATCATAGTGAATTAATTTATGATCGTGATTCTTCAATTATGCCTTATAATGTTTCAGTACTTGCTGGTGATAAAGGTATAACAAAAAGAATACTAGAAAGTAATAGTATATCAGTACCACTTGGAGAAGTGTTTACTTTAAGAGATCATGATTATATTTTAGAAGCATTTAGAGTAATATCATCGCCAGTAGTATTAAAACCAGTTCATGGTTCACACGGATATGATGTTTATATAAATTTAAAAAGTAATGAAGAAGTATCAGATGCGATTGAAAAGATGATTAGAAACAGAGGAATAGATACAAAAGTTTTAATTGAAGAATATTTTCCTGCTTCTGAATATCGTGTTTTTGTAACTAAGAATCGTGACTATGCCGTTTTAAATCGTGATCCAGCTCATGTTTATGGAGATGGAATAAGTACAATTGAAGAACTTATAGAAAAAGAAAATTATAGTAGAATGCATCCAAGAGTTAACGCTTTATGTGAAATTCTTGTTGATGATGAATTACATAAATATATAGAAAGTAAAGGAATAACTATTAAAGATATTCCAAAAAATGGAGAAAAAATATATTTAAGACCAAACTCTAATGTTGCGATGGGTGGTATATGTATCGATTATACAGATAAAGTTCATCCTAGTGTTATAGAAATTGGAATGCAAGTGTTAGATTCTTTTCCAGGACTTCCTTATGTAGGAATTGATTTTATGACAAATTCTATTACACAACAACAAAATCCAGATAGTTATCGTATTATTGAAATAAATACAGTTCCAGGAGTTCATATGCATTTTCGCCCAGCCATTGGAAAATCTCAAAATATTGCTAAATATATGGTCGACTTAATATTCCCTGAAACAAAAGAAAAGAGTGAAGAACATGGAATACAAAAATCTCTTAAAAGATTCTAAAGCTTATTATGGTGATAATGACTATTATGAAATATTTAGTAAAGCTGAAGATGGAGAAAATAAAGTAAGGGATTACTTAAAAGAATTATCTGAAAATAAAATTGTTGTAGATGCTGGTTGTGGTACAGGTAAGTTTCTATCTACATTAGAGAGTAGTTCTAAAAAATATATTGGTATTGATTTATCAGATAAACAACTAGAAGTAGCTAAAAATAAATCACATAAAACAACATCTGTTTTTATAAATACTAATCTTAATAACATCCCTATAGAAGATGATTCAGTAGATTTAATCATATCTACTTGGGTATTAGGTACAATTACTGATTTACAAGAAAGAGAACAATGTTTAAATGAATTAAAAAGAATCTTAAAAAAAGATGGAGTATTAATTCTTGTTGAAAATAATACTAATTGTGAATTTGAAATATTAAGAGGACATGATAAAGATACTAAAACTCAAGATTATAATAATTGGATAATAAATCATGACTTCATAGAAGATAAAAAAATAAATACATATTTTAATTTTGAAAATACACAAACAGCAAAAAAATGTTTTGAAGTTATTTATGGAAAAGAAATATCAAATAAGATAAATAAAAATCAAATAGAACATAAAATAATAATTTTTAAATATAAAAAATAAAGGGGGATTATTATGGCTTTAACTTATGAAGAATTTAAAAAAATAGTACCAAAAGAAACATCAGAGTTCTTTGATATATTACTACCATATTTAAATAAATATATTGGTGGTAACAATGATTTGCATTTTATAGGAACTTCTTATTGTTCTGGTGACAATGGCCCAAAAAGTTACTATTTATCTATATATGCACTTGGTCAATTAAAAGAGTATACTGCCTTTTTAGGTGAATGTGGATATCGTGCAAATGTATATCGTTTAGAAAGCGCAAATACAATGAATCAACCTACTTTAGATGCGTTATATGATAAATATAATTATTTAATTCCACAATATGATGATAATACTTTATATCAAGGGTTACAACCACTAGATATTATAGTAGATTTACATAATAAATATGGTAATAATTTAAATAGTTATATATTTAATACAGTATTAACTGAAATTGCTATGAGTAATTTTAAAAAAAGATTACAAAATACAGTTGAAACTAAAAGACAATTACAAGAAAAGGAAATTGAAAAAGAAGTATTTAATCAAGTACCAATATCAGTTGTTTCGTATGTAGAAACAGCATCAAAAATCAGAACTATTTTATATAATAAACTAACATATAATAAAGATAGTATTTGTAAATTAATAGATGAAGATATTGTACCATTATCACTTTTTCTTGCACTTTTTTTAAACTCAAATAATTCTAATGATCAATCTAAAGACAATTTTAATAATCAAGCTGCTCTTAAATATTTATTTGAAGAAAAAGGTATAGATTTAAGTAGGATAAGAAGTGTATTAAATATGTCAATAGATGAAAGTGAAGTAAGAAATACATCTAAGAATATGTATGCAGTTAAGAATTTATATTTAAAGTACTTTACTAATGGAAATAATCTAAATCTAAATCCTACTAAAACATCTATTCAAGCAATTGTTAAGAGTATTTTAGATAGAGGATTTACTAATAGTTTAGTTATAGAAAAACTATTATCTAAATTTAATTGTAATGTAGAAATGTTTAGAAATATAGAACAAGAAACTGTAAGGGCACTGGAAAATAGAAAGAAAACATTAGAACAAGAAACAATCAAAAACTTCTATAAAGATGTACCTAAAAAAACAAGAGATTTTATCGAATTTGCAGGTAAAGCATATGTCCTTATACTAGATAAAATGTTAGAAAAAAAACATAATGATAAAATTCTAGCAACAGATAATGATGCAGCAGTACTTGCTTTATATATAGCTAGTCACTATTTTAATGGAAAGATAAGTACATTCTTTAATAACAGTACAGCATCTTACGAAAAAGTATTAAAGCTACTTAAACTAAACATAACAAAAGAAGAAATTGAATCTAGAGTAGTAGATCGTAATACGCTAGTAGAACAATACAAAAAATATGTTTATGAAGGTGAAAATAATAATAAATCTAGTAATAGAATAACTATAGATGACATTTGTTATAATATGTGTAATCGTGATTTTACTAAGACTATGATTTTAGAAAATATTTATAATTCATTAATCCCAGAAATAGATTTAACTAATAACTTCTTATCATTCATGAAAGAATATTTTATAAAAAAAGAAAACCAAGAAAGATTAGAAAAAACACAAAAACTATTTCATGATATTCCAGTTGATACAATTAAAATAGTAGAAAGAGCATCTATCGTATATCCTAAATTAATCAAAAGTGGCAAGGGATTAGATAAAAGAGGAGCTCAAGCAGTATCAATCTTATTAAGTATTCTTTATTCTGATGGTGAAGATACTAAGAATTTCTTAACTGATAGAGGATTTGATTTAAAAGAAATAAGTAATTATTTTAATGTTGATTCAAGATATTTATTTAGTGGAGATATTGATATTGATTTATTATCTAAAGATTATGGATTATTAATGTTTGGTCTTGCTAATAAAGATAAAAAAAGAGAAGAATTAAATCCATTTAATCTAATTAGAAATATATTTACAAAAGAATTTAACGATAGTAATGTTGCTTTTAATAAATTCTTAGATCATTTTGGATTAAATTATGATACATTTGCTAATGTTGATAATTTATATAAAGAATATCTAGATAAAGTAGAAAGAGATCAAATAGCTAAAAAGATATATGATGATGCATATAGTTATCCTAGTGAAACAAGAATATATATGCAAAATGTATTAAGAATTAATGAAAAAATAAAAGGTTTAAATAAAGATAATTTAAATCCTACTATTGATATTGAATCCCTTTCATTATTATTAGGTGTATTAGCTAGTGAAACAAAGATGAAAGAAATATTAGTTAGAAATGGTGTTACTAAAGAAAATGTTTTATCTTTCTTAAAACTACCAGAAAACTTTTTAGATGGATTAAATGATATTAAAATAGATTATGATACATATTTAAATCAATATAAAAAGTATCTTGCAACTACTTCAAATAAATCTTCTTTATATGTTTATAATGTATTTAAACCAATTTTTACAGATAATGAAACAATTAAAAGTATTTCTGTTGGATGTGGAAGTGAATACCATCGTTTATCTAGAGAAGTAGATACTTGTAAATTATATGAGGATACATTAACTGTTGAAGATAGAATAGATACTTTAGAAAAAGTAGAAGTAGTACCTTTAAAACAAGATAATATGCAAATGATTCTAGATTATGGTAATGATCTTTCTCCACACTCTGAATATATTCATGATGCACTTCCTGGAATGTTAAGTTCTAATATTGATGCAACTATTAGTAAAATGACAGATATAATAGATGTTTTATATGAACCAACTACATCATCATCTAAAAAGGCAAGTCTATTTACAAGAGTATTTAATTCAGATGAAGTTAAATATACTATTAACAAAAATAAATTATATGAATTAGAAAGATTAATAAATCGTGAACTAGAACAACTAAAAAAAGAATTATTAGGTTATGATTCAATCCGTAAATATATGGAATTATATAGTAAGAAAAATAGAGAGTATTATCAAGCAACAACAGCAGTTATTGATAGTATAAATGAAAGATTAGCAACTATTGATTCAAATGATGAAGAACAATATTCTGATTACTTAACAACAACATCATTCCTTCACATTGTAAATGATAAGGCAAATCGTTTTGCTACAGTAAATTTACTTATGAGAAAAGAGTTGTTGAAAGTAAATCAAGCAATAGTAAACCACTTTATAACAATAAATTCTCTTGAAATGGCTAAAGATGATTTATTACCATTAATAGAATCAGAACTTGCTATATCTCAAGGAAGAAATACTGAAAATCGTGCTTTAGATTTATCTAAGAATGTTATGGGATTATTCCAAGCATTACTTACCAGAAATGTAGATACAGCTATGGAAAATGTAAGCAAACTACAAAAAGCATGTATACCTGAAGATGTAGTAATTGCTATTAATAAAGATATAAGTACATATCTTCAAGGAATAACTCAAATAAAAGCCTTAGAAGGAAAGATAGAACAACAAGATTCTAAAGTAAAAACTAAAAATAAAACAAAAAAAGATTAATTATAATCTTTTTTTATTTAAAAACTAAATTTAAATAGTAAACTTAATGCCAATACTAAATAATTAAGTAAATACTCTATTTATAAAATAAAAAAATAATGATATACTAAATAAGAATAAGGGAGGTATCCGGTATGGATGGCGAATCAAAATTTAGTATTTTAGAAAGATATGGAGAAAATTATACAGAAAAAGAATATATTACTAATCCAGCTATTGGTCGTGATCAACAAATTAAAGAACTTTTACTTATTTTGTTAACTCCAGAAAAATCAGCTATTTTAGTTGGTAAACCAGGGATTGGTAAAACAGCTATTGTTGAAGGACTTGCATATGCGATTCAAAGAAAAGAAGTACCTGATGCTTTAGTAGGATACACAATTATTAATATAAAAACAGCATCTTTATTAGGAACAATGCCTAATGGAGAAAGTAAAGTTCAAGTAATGATTGATGAATTAAAAGATAAAGAAAAAATTATTCTTTTCGTAGATGAAATTCATATGTTAATAGGTGCAACAGATGAATCATCTCTAGACTTTGCTAATATCTTTAAAGAAGGTCTTGGACGTGGTAGTATCAAAGTAGTAGGTGCAACAACTACTGAAGAATATGAAAGATATATTTTAAGAGATAAAGCATTTACTCGTCGTTTCCAAAAAGTTAATGTTCCAGAACCAACCAGAGATGAAACAGTTAAAATAATGATGGGAACACTACCAAAACTAGAAAAAACAACAGGAGTTAAATTAAAATATACTAACTTCCAACAAGAATTAATTATGGGATTTTTAGTAGATATAACTTCTGAATATAAAAGGGTATTTGAAGTAGGATCTCGTTATCCAGATATATCATTAACATTATTAAAGTCAGCTTTTTCGTTTACTGTTTTTGATAATAGAAAAGAAGTAACTATTCATGACTTTGAAAAAGCAATTTTAAATACACATTTAGTATATGAAGACGTTGTAAAAAAAGAATTACCATTCTTTAAAGAAAAATTTAAAGATATGTATGATGAAGAAGCAGGAATCTTAAAAGAAGGAATAGTTATTAAACAAACAGACTATTCTAGTCCTTTAGAAAAACCAACAAGTGATTTAAATTCATTTCAAGAATCAGATAATCCAGAAACATATCGTAGTGATATAAGTGGTACTAGAGATGAAAGAGTAATGCCTGAAAAAGAAGATACAAGTGCATTAGATTTATCATTATTAAATGGTGTTGTATTAACTCCAGAAAGTTTAAAACCAGCACCAAAAGAAGAAGTAAAAATAGAAGAAAAACAAATAATAGAAACACCAAAAGAAGAGTTTGAAGGAGTATATTATAATAACATTTCAAATGATAAATCATTCTTACAAAACGATAGAACTAATGTAAGACAAGAAATAAGAGATATACCAAGAAGAGAAGATTTTAAAGCATTAGATGATGTCTTAACTAGTAAAACTACATCGTCTGATACAAACTTTAATCTAGAATTAGATGATAATGATGATTTAGATGATAAAGATGATTTCTTCGATGAATAATGTAAAAAAGGGTCAAAAAACCCTTTTTCTTTTGCACCAAAATGTATCTTTGTAATATACTTATATTAAGTATAGATAGAAAGGTTGTATTTCTATACCTAGCGCCAGAACTTTAAATAGTTGACGAGGTTAGTAGGTTATCGAATATTCGGCGGGTACTACTACGGATGATAATTCGTTAGATATATTACAAAAAGCAAAATCAAAATTGTAACAAAAAATATATCACACTAATATATATACAGGAGGAAAATATGTGCGGAATAATCGGATATATTGGTAAACAAACGAATATACAAAAAACTTTAATAGATAGTTTAAAAACTTTAGAATATAGAGGTTATGATTCAGCTGGTATTGCTTATGTAACAGATAAAGTAAATATCATAAAATCAAAAGGGAAAATATCTTATCTTGAAGAAAAGATAGATAAAGACCAAAAAGGAATGCTGGGAATTGCTCATACAAGATGGGCAACTCATGGAGAAGCAAATGATGTTAACTCTCATCCACATAAAGTAGGTAGTGTTACTATTGTTCATAATGGAATAATAGAAAACTATATGGAATTAAAGAAGTTATTAGAAAAAGAAGGATATGAGTTTAAATCAGAGACAGATACTGAAGTTGCATGCGCAGTTTTAGATTATTTAAAAAATAAAAAATTATGGAATAATTTAGAAATAATAAAAGAGTTTTCTACATATGTAAAAGGTTCATTCGCACTAGGAATAATTTTTGATGATGAACTAGATACATTATATGCAACTAGATGTGATAGCCCATTAATTTTAGGATTAGGTAAAGATGAAACATTAATCGCATCAGATATTGCGGCTGTAATTAAGTTTACAAAAGAATATATATTACTTGACAATGATGATATTGTAAAATTGACACAAGATAAAACGGAAGTTTACAACAAAGAATTAGAACTAATCTGTAAAGAAAAACAAACAGTAAATTGGAATATAGAACAAGCTGAAAAGGGTGGATATGAACATTTTATGTTAAAAGAAATCCACGAAGAAGAAGAGGTACTACATAATACTATTAATGAATATGTAGATACAATGGAAACATTCTTACAAAAAATGCCTGACTTTACTAAGTACAAAAAGATCCATATTGTAGCTTGTGGATCTGCGATGCATGCTGGATTAATTGGTAAATATTTATTTGAAAATTATTCTGATATTGAAACAACTGTTGAGATTGCTAGTGAATATCGTTATAAAAAAGTATTCTATAACCATAATGATACTTTAGTCATTTTAATATCTCAATCAGGTGAAACTGCAGATACTATTGCATGTCTTAGAAAAGCAAAAGAAAATGGTATTGACACTTTAGCTATTGTTAATGTTGTATCATCAACAATAGCAAGAGAAGCAGATAAAGTTCTATATATAAGAGCAGGAGTTGAAATAGCTGTTGCAACAACAAAAGCATATTTACTACAAGTTGCAATGTTAATGTTAGTAAACTTAAAAATGATGGCTGAAAAAAGTAAAATTGATGATATTGAGTTAAAAGTAATTTTAAATGCTTTTAAAACATCACCAAAAGTAGTAAAACAAATTCTTGCACAAGAAGATAAATATTTAGAAATAGCTAAAATGATACATAAAGATGAAGATATATTCTTTATAGGAAGAGGAATAGATTATGCTATAAGTATGGAAGGAAGTCTAAAACTAAAAGAAATTTCTTATATTCATAGCGAAGCATATCAAGCAGGTGAATTAAAGCATGGTACTATTTCTTTAATAGAAGATCATACAAAAGTAATATCTGTTATGACAGATGAAGATCTATATTTAAAAACAATTAGTAATATTAAAGAAGTAAAAGCGCGTGGAGCTGATGTTGTTCTTCTAACAACACCTTCACTAGATAATGACTATGAATTTGCTGATAGAAAAATTGTTTTACCAGAAACAAATAAATATTTAGTACCAATGTTATCAATAATACCTCTTCAATTAATCGCATACCAAGTTGCTAAATTAAGAGGTTGTGATATAGATAAACCAAGAAATTTAGCTAAATCAGTTACAGTTGAATAAAATAAAAAAACCTATTTAATAGGTTTTTTATTTTTGATTTTTAAATATTCTAAATGTATTAACAATAGTAAGAAGAGCAACACCAACATCTGCAAATATCGCAAATATCATATTACTAAATCCAAGTGCTGCACTAATTAATACTAGTACCTTAACAATAAGTACAAATATAATATTTTCCCATACTATCTTTTTAGTAATTTTACTAACATCTAAAGCTTTATTAATTTTTGATAAATCATCGTTCATAATAACGATATCACTTGCTTCAATTGCTGCATCACTTCCAATACCACCCATTGAAACACCAATATCACTTGCAAGTAAACTAGGAGCATCATTAATACCATCACCAACAAACATAATATTAAGATTTTCTTTTCTAGCAGCCATTACATATTTAACTTTATCTTGCGGAAGTAATTCTGAACTATAACGACTTATCCCAACACTCTTACATACATTTTTAACTATATTATCATTATCACCTGATAATACAACAAAGTCTTTAATACCACGTTTTTTTAACTCTAAAATAGTCTTCTTACTAGTTTTCTTAATCTTATCATTAATTAATATATATCCAAGATACTTATTATTTTTACTAACATAAACAATAGTACCAATATCTTTAACCATATCAAAAACAATTTTATGCTTCTTTAATAAATTATAATTACCAACAATATATTTATCTTTATCAATAGTAACAGTAATACCACCATCAACTACTTTATAATTTTTAATATTAGTAGTATCAATATCTTTACCATATCTTTCTTTAATAGATATCGCAATTGGATGAATATTATGACATTCACAAATAGCGGCAATTTCTAATAATTCTTTAGCTTTAATTCCATATCCTTTAACTTTAACTACTTCAAATACACCCTCTGTAATTGTACCAGTCTTATCAAAAATAACTTCATCAATATTAAGTAGTTTATCTAAAGTAGAACTATTCTTAATCAAAACTCCATTTCTACTACAAGCACCAATACCCGAGAAATAAGCAAGTGGAATAGATATAATTAAAGCACAAGGACAAGAAGTAACTAAAAAGACAAGCGCTCTATATCCCCAAGTAGAAAAATCATTTGTAACAATACTAGGAATAATAAATATTGCAAGTGCTAATAAACATACGATAGGAGTATAGATTTTTGCAAATTTAGTAATAAATTTTTCAGGTTCAGCTTTATTAATATCAGAATGTTCTATAAGTTCTAAAATTTTATTAACAGTAGAATCTTTATAACTAGAAGTAACTTTTATTGTTAAAGCACCACTCATATTAATTGTCCCACTTATTACTAAATCATCTTTTTTAACAGAAGTAGGTTTAGATTCACCTGTAATACTAGATGTATCTAATGATGATTCTCCCTCAATAACAATACCATCAAGTGGAATTTTCTCACCAGGTCTAACTAAAATAACATCATCTACTTTAACATGTTTTGGATCTACTTCTTTTTCTTTATCATTAATAATAACTCTAGCTAAATCAGTTCTTAAATTCATTAATTTAATAATCTGATCTCTACTTTTATTAACTGCACTATGATTTAACAATTCTCCTAATTGATAAAATAACATAACAGCAAGTGCTTCATTATATTCACCAATTATAAATGCTCCAATAGTCGCAATAACCATTAAGAACTTTTCATCAAATATTTCACCTTTACGTATATTTTTAAAAACATCTATGACTAATTTAAAACTAATAATTACATAAGAAATAATTATTAAATATAAACTATATTTTTTAAATATAAAACTTAATATAAATAAAATAGAAGAAATAACTAATTTAATAACTTCTAATTTATGATTTTCATGATGATCGCAACATCCACCATGATGATTATGACTATGACTCATTTACGTGTTCAACTCCAATCTTAATAATTTCAAAAATATGATCATCCATCAAAGAATAAAATACACTCTTACCAACTTTTCTTGCTTTAACTAATTTCATATCTCTAAGTATTTTTAATTGATGTGAAATTGATGAATGAGACATCTCTAATATTTCACTAATATCACATACACAAAGTTCTGCATATAATAAAGAATTTAATATTTTTAAACGTGTTTCATCACCAAAAACTTTATATAAACTAGATACCTCAAAAATATTTTCTTCACTAAGCATATTCTTTTTAGCAAGATTAATATTATCCTTATGAATGATATTTGTAAGACAATCGTATTCTTTCATATACCCTCCATTGTATGAATAACTATTCATATATAATATAACAAAAATTAGACATAAAGTAAACAAGTTAGTGGATGAAAAATAGTATTTATATGATAAAATATTTATGGAAAGTAGGAGAGGTTTATGAGTAGTAATTTAAGATTAGTTTTAATGCCCAATATATCCAAGTTTGGAACATTAGTAGATGAAAAACTACAATTAATAAGAGGAGAGACACATTCTAACATAGTTGAAGTAAAATTAGATAGATTCTCAAATGGAGAGGGGAAAGCTACAATAATTGATTCAATTAGAGGAAAGGATGTGTTTTTATTATCTGATGTTGGAAATTATGGAGAAGAGTCTTTATATTTATCAAGATGTAATAAATATATGAAAAGTCCAGATGATCATTTCCAAGATATTAAAAGAGTAATATCAGCAATGAATGGAAAAGAAAACAGTTTACATGTTGTAATGCCTTTAATGTATCAATCTCGTCAAGATAAAAGAAAAGCATGTGAATCTTTAGATTGTTCAGAAGCATTAAGAGAGTTAGAACACAGAGGAGTAGATGGTATTATTACTTTTGATGTACATAATCCAGCTATTGAAAATGCTTTACAAAACTGTTCTTTTGATAATTTATATCCAACATATTCTATTCTTAGTAAATTTATAGTAGATGAGGAATATGATTCAAATAATCTTATGATAGTAGCACCTGATACAGGAGCAATGGATAGAGCAATATTCTATGCTGATAGCTTAGGAGTAGATGTTGGAGTATTTTATAAAAGAAGAGATTTCTCTAAAATAGTTAATGGAAAAAATCCTATTGTTGAACATAAATTTCTAGGAAATGATGTAGCCGGAAAAGATCTAATTATTACAGATGATATGATTGCTAGTGGTTCATCTATTTTAGAAGTAGCATATGATATGAAAAAAAGAGGTGCAAACAAAATATATTTAGTCGCAACATTCCCGTTATTCACAGAAGGAGAAAAAAGTGTTAAAGCATTTGATGAAGCTAAAGAAAAAGATATTTTCTATAAACTATATACAACGAATGTAACTTATGTACCTGAATATATTAAAGAAAAGAATTGGTATAAAGAAGTTGATTGTTCTAAATATTTAGCTAAAATAATAAATGCTATTTATGAAAGAGATTCTATAAGACCTTTCCTAGATTCAAGATCAAAATTAAATGAAAAGATGAAAACTTTAGGAAAACATCCAAGTACTAAATAATAAAAAGAAAAACTATCTTAGATAGTTTTTTTATTTAATATTCTTTTATAATCTTCATATAATTCTTTAAATCTTTGGAAATGTACAATTTCTCTTTGACGAAGCCATAAAAGTATTCCAATTATGTCAGGATCATCTGTTAAGTCAATTAAACTTTCATATACAGCACGAGCTTTCTCTTCAGCTGCCATATCTTCACTTAAATCAGCTAAAACATCCCCTGTACCAGCAAAATAAGCAACAGTAAAAGGAACACCTCTAGCATCAACTGGATATAATCCACGTCTATGTTCCGCATAGTGACTAGCAAGTCCAGCTTCTTTTAATTCTTCAATTGTTGCATCTTTCATTAATTGATATAACATTGAAGATAAAATCTCAACATGAGCTAGTTCTTCAGTACCAATATCGGTAAGAAGTGCTTTACCTCTTTCATCAAGCATACTATATCTTTGATTTAAATAACGAAGAGCCGCACCTAATTCACCCGCAAAACCACCATATTGTGTTACTAATTGCTTTGCAAAAGCCAAATCTTTCTTCTTTATATTAACTGGATATTGTAATTTCTTTTGATAAAGCCACATTATTTATCACTTCCTTCCCAAGGCCAAGGTTCATTATTCCATGCCCAAGGATTTCTATTTAAACTATCACTACATATTTCTAAAGGACCAAATTTATTTTCATAGTCTTTTAAAATATCATTATATAATTCACGATTTTTATTAAATTCATTTATCATAGATCTATCATTAGGAAAATTATCTAAATATAAATGAATATCATGCATCGCAAATTGTACTTGATTTAAATCAAGTAAATATTGTTCTTTCTCATTTCTTGGATTAATATTCATAGGTTGATAATTCTTATATTGATCATATAAATTAGGAAACATATTACCTCTAATGTATCCCGTATATAAACCAGATAAATTATTATTAGAATTATTATTCATACTAATAGTATTATTCATATTAAAATTCATCATTGATTTATTTAAACCATAATTATTCATTTTCTCACTCCTAAAATAAAATATGAATAATATTAGTAAATGTCTGGGGTAATAACTATTTTTAAGAAAATACTTGCATTTTTTTTAAATCTATAATAGAATAAAGAAGTCTTGTTAAGAGATGGCGGAATTGGTGAAGTGGTTAACACGCCGGATTGTGGCTCCGGTATGCATGGGTTCGATCCCCATATTTCGCCCCATTATAAAAATAAAGAGCACGAAAGTGTTCTTTTTTTGTTATATAAAATGATATAATAAAAAAAGGAGAGGTAACTATGATCGAAGAAGTAAAAAAGAAAGTGTATGAAATATTAGGAAATGATAACTCTGGTCATGGAAATGATCATATTTCTAGAGTATTAAGAATGTCTTTAAAGTTTAGTGAAAAAGAAAATGCAAATAAAGAAGTAGTTTCATTAATTGCCTTACTTCATGATGTTGATGATTATAAATTGGTTGGTCAAGAAAACTCTAAAGCGCAAACCAACACTAAAAGAATCTTAGATGAAGTAGGTGTATCTAAAGAAATAAAAGAACACGTACTAAGTGAATTACAATCAATTGGATATAGTAATCTTTTAAAAGGAAAACGTCCTAAAACAATAGAAGGACAAATAGTTTCCGATGCTGATATGTGTGATACATTAGGTGCTAATGGTATTTTAAGAATATTTACCTATAGCAAGAAAAATGGAAAAGAATTCTTTAATAAAAATATATTTCCAATTGAAGATATAGATGCTGATAAATATACAAGAAAGTGTGCAGATACTAGTGTTTGTCACATATTTGAAAAAGTATTAAGACTAAAAAAATTTATGTTTACATCTTCGGGTAAAGAAGAAGCAACATATCGTGAAAAAATTACAATAGATTTTTTATATCATTTATTCGATGAAGAAGATGCCAAAGATTGGAAAGAATATTTAGATAATTTTTTGAAAGAAGAAGAAAAATGTCAACACTAGAGTATAATGATTTATTTTTAAAATGCCAAGATACTGGACTATATCATGTCTTTAGTTTTGATATAAAAGATTCTAAATCTTTAAAAAACAGATATGAAGTACAAGAAAAATTAATAAAAATGATTCTAAATATTTATAAAAGAATAAAAGAAAAAGAACAACAAGAAAATAAAAGAATATTAGTATTTGAAAAAGACTTTGTTCATATAGGAGAACAAACGAAAGGATTTGGTTTAAAACAAGAACCATTTATCGTTGGGGATTTTGTTGGTTTAACTATTTATAGAGATTCTATTTCTAATGAAGAGGTATTAAATATATTTAAAGAAGAAAAAGAAAAATTAAATTTAGATGTAGAGTTTCATATCGCAGATGGATATTATGAAACAAATGATTATAGTGAAGGAAATACAAAATATTTTAGAGGATATTGTATTGATTTACTTATGAGGTTACATAAAAAAGAATATAAAGAAATAAGAGAAAAAGTATTAAAAAAATAGAGAAATCTATTTTTTATTTTACCTAAATTAATATTTATGTTATAATAGCACCAAAAAAAGGAGGGATTACTTTGTTTAAGAAATTAATTAAATACTTTAATAAAAAAGAAATCAAAGAAGAAAGTACAAAAACACCTCCTAAAATAGAACCTAAAGAAGTTGAAATAGAAATAACTGTATTAGGAAATATGACTAAAGTAGATATAAAAGATGATTGTAATGTTACAGAATATGTTGAGACTATGAAAAAAAGAGGACAAGAATGGATAGAAGATAAAATACCTAATGCAACATTATTTGATAAAAGCACTAATATAAAAAGAAAAATAATTTATTTATTTGAAAGAGAAAATAAAAAATATAGTTGTTATGAAAATGATAGAATTATCCATATAAATGAAAGAATCTTACAAGATAATAATCATATAGATGAAAGAATTATTACTATATATAAACAAGAAGATAATTATATAGTATCTAGAATGAAACATGATGAACAAAGAAGTACATACTTCGTTAAAAGTCATGAAAAAAAGAACCCAGAATACGAATTCTTTCAACTTGGTAAAGATAATGCTTTAGATGTAGTAAAAGAAGTTCTAAATAACTTAGAAAATATTAAAA
Organism: Bacillota bacterium; assembly: GCA_015059405.1. Classification (GTDB taxonomy): domain Bacteria; phylum Bacillota_I; class Bacilli_A; order RF39; family UBA660; genus RUG11788. Next base: position 14,645 of record SVAL01000010.1, on the reverse strand, counting down.
CTATAACAACTATTATAGATTTAGATTTAATTTATAAAAGATTTGGTCTAGAAAGAAAAGAAGAATCATCTCCAAAAATAAAACCTACTACTATAAATAAAGAAGAATCAGTAAAAGTGAAGAAGAAATAAATCTTCACTTTTTTATTTGTATGTTATAATCAAGTTGGTGATTTATATGGAAAGAAAAGTTAATGCAGTCATAGTAGGAAATACTGCCTTTGATATTAATACTTTTTTAAATCGTGATGGACAAAAAGAAAAAACAATTACTAATAAAGGTGGTGCTTGTATTTATTCTTTAATACCTGGATCATTATTTAATAAAATAGGGGTAGTTACTAGAATTGGTAATGACTTTGATAAAGAATTATTTAATAATAAAAATATTGATACTTTGGGATTAAAAATGATAGATGGACCAAGTACACGTTTTATTCATACATATTTATCTTTAGATGGACAAACAAGAACATTTAAAGAAGAAGTAAATGAAGAGTGCATGATTAAAGTAGAAGATATACCAAAAGAGTATTTAGAAGCTAACTACATTCATGTTTGTACTAATTTTCCAGATATTCAATTAGAATTAGTTAAATATTTAAAAAATAATTCTAACGCTAAAATAAGTATTGATACACATGAAGCATATGTAGATGATCCTAAAGTATTAGAAGCATTTAATCTAGTAGATATAGCATTTATTGATAAGGAATATAAAAACCTTCATAATTGTCTATGTCCAATAAAAATATATAAGTTGGGCAAAGAAGGTTGTCGGTATGTATCAAAAGAAAAAGATTTTACAGCTAAAGCCCCTTTATGTGATTTTGTAGTTGATAAAACAGGTGCCGGGGACTGTGTAACAGGTGTTTTCTTATCGTTAAAAGCACTTGGTAAAACAGATGAAGAAGCTTTACAAATAGCTGTTGAAACAGCAACAAAATCAATTAAAGATTATGGAGTTGAACATTTATTGAATAAGTAATAATATGTAAAATGCTACATATAAATTGATAAAAAAATTAATATGTGTTATTAAATATTTAATAAATTAGAGGTGTAGTATTATGAAAAAAATAAAAGAAGCAATCAAAGAAAGTAACAAAGCATCAGTAATTGTATATTTCATATTACGTTTTTTAGTTATTCTTTGTTTAATTAGAGAAATATGTTATGGCAATTTTGAAAATGCTTTAATTTGTGTTTTAGCATTAATATTATTTTTAGTACCAGCATTTCTAGAAAAAACTTTAAAAATAGAGTTTCCAACAACACTAGAAATACTAATATTTGTTTTTATTTTTTCTGCTGAAATACTAGGAGAAATAAATAATTTTTATGGTAAATATGAACTATTTGATGACATCTTACATGCAATTAATGGTTTTGCTTGTGCAAGTATTGGATTTTCTTCAGTATATATTCTAAATGAAAAGACTAAATCTTTAAAATTATCTCCATTTTTTATCGCACTAGTATCATTTTGTTTTTCTATGACTATTGGCGTTTTGTGGGAATTCTTTGAGTACAATGCTGATAAATATTTAGGTTTAGATATGCAAAAAGATACGTATGTAGAAAACATTAATACAGTAATGCTTGATCCAGAAGAATCTAATAAAGTTATAAAAATTGAAGATATAGAATATACTATTCTTTATGATAAAGATGGGAAAGAATTAACTAAAATAGATAATTATTTAGATTTAGGAATTCATGATACCATGGAAGATTTAAAAGTTAATTTTATTGGTGCATTTGTATTTTCTATTTATGGATATCTTTATACAATAAATAATAAAAAGTATAAATTAGCAGGAAAGTTTATTACAAAAAAGGTATAGTTATGAATGATTTAAAAGAAATAGATAAAGAAATAAATGATTGTCATATTTGCGAAGACTTAGTAGAAAAATTTCCTAATAGTAATACTGTTTACTTAGGAAAAGATAATGATATTGTTTTAATTGGAGAAGCACCAGCTAATAACGGATGGCGAAAAAGTAAAATGTTATGGAAAGATGTAAATGGTAAAGTTTTACCTAGTGGAGTAATCTTACAAAAATTATTTGATATTATAGAAAAAGATATTTTTGAAACTACTTTTTTAGAATCAGTAAAATGTTATCCAAAAGAAAGAAAAAATTTAAAGGAATGCTCTAATAATTGTAAAAAGTACATGATAAGACAATTAAAAATTTTAAATCCAAAATTGATAATAGCACTAGGAGAATTTCCTACTAGAAACATTTTAAATTTTAAGTTTAATAAATTTAGTGATGTTGTTGGAAATATTTATGAAATAGATGGTTATAAAGTTTTACCAATCTATCATCCAAGTCCTATATCACCTAAAAGTTATAAAGGAAATGAACCAATTTTTGTAAAAGTAAAGGAATTAATTAAAACATGGAGTAATTAATTCCTTTTTATATAAAATAATAATAGTAAATTTGAAAAAAATATGTTATAATAGCAAGCACGGATACTTATATAGAAAATTATATTAATAATTGTTAATTAATTTAGAATGATTTATACTAAAAATGGAGTGTGATCAAGATGCAAAAAAGGGGTTTTTCTGCTGAAATATTATGTTTGTTTTTCATTATATCAGTAACTATATTATTTGGGAAAATATTAGTTGATGTAAAAAGTATTATAAGAGTTCAAATTAATGAGTTAATACCGAAACCAGCTGTTATTGTTGATTATAATGCCTATAGTTTTAGAACAAATGAAGTATATGAAGATTTAAATGATGTTACTATTATTCGTTCTACAAATGACCTAAAAAAATTTAAAGAATATTTAGTAGATAAAGAAATAAGTATCGATTGGTTAGATGAAAAATTAGACAGTTACAATAAAGAAAATTTTGATGATCACACAATAGTTGTCTTATCAATTGTTAATGATAATAATGTAACAGTAACAAGAATAAATGGAATTACTAAAAAGAATAATGATGTTACTATTGGAATTAGTAAACATTACAAAAATATAAGTAAAAAGACAAAGTACACATGGTTAGCAGTACTTGAATTAACTGATAGTGATAGTCAAATACTTATAAATAGTAATTAAGATAAATGGAGGGTTTTGAATGAGAATAAATTCCGAATTAGAAAAGAACTTATTAGAATTAGAAGAAAAAAATAATGACAATGTCTTATCATTCTTAGATGTTGCTCAAGCATTAGAAACAACTTATAAACATATTAATAATTGTTCTTTAAAGGATGAAAAAGACTTTATATATCATACAGATTTATATACATGTAAAAAAGTAAAATATGATTCTATCAAAGGAAAAACAATTTATAGTGTTATTAGTCCTGATAGTGAAGAAGTATTATTTAATATTGAAATCTCTAGTATTGGAGAAATTAATTTTGATGTTGTTGGTCAAAATGAAATAGAAATTCAAAGATTAATAGAAAAAGTAAATGAAGCAAGTGATGGCTTAATTGAATTAATAAAGTTAAATGCTGATGTATCTTTTTTCACAGAAAATAGAGAATTAGTACTTTCTTCAAAACCATATCTAGCACTTAAAATGGGAAACTTCATCGAAGGAGATAAAGCTGTTTTAGTTTATAAGGGTGAAAATAGTGGTAGTGATATAAATAAAACAAATATTGGATTAAAATATATTAGAGTAGATCAAATCGAAGGTTATTTAAAAAATATAAAATTAGATGAAAGAAGAATTCCAATTTTAACTTATGCATTTTTAAATAGCAATAATGAAGAAAGATTTAAGACTGAAAAGTTTTATATCATGGATGCAACTTATCCATATTTAACAGAAGAAAAAGTAGAACGATATACTGAAGCTGACTACTTAAAACATACTGGAGAAGCAACTTTTGCTTGTTCATTTATAGGATCATTAGTATTAGGAATAACTGGTGGTATAGTAGGAGCAGCAACAGTATTACCTGGTGTTCCATTATTAATTGCTGGTATTGGACTACCTGCTTTAACTGGTACTGGAATATTCTTAAGAAAAGTAACTAATGTAAGAAGATCTAACCAAAAAGAGGAATTATTAGAAATAGCACATAAAAAGTTATACAGTGTATTAAAAGTACTAGCAAATGAAAAATCTAGTGAGATAGAAAAAGCAATGAACTTTAAGAAAAAGAAAACAATCAAAAGTGCAACTCAAGCAAAACAACAAGATCTTACTCCAAGAGAAATAATAGTTGAATCAAAAAAACTCTTAAAAGAAGTGCCTGCATATAAATCAAATCTATATTTAGCAGTAATAAATCAATTAGAAAATGCTTATGGATTAGATAATAGTTTAAAAGAAAAAGAAGAAGTATTAAAAGATGAAATTTTATTTGGTGAATTACTACAAGCAGTTGAGGAAATATATGATTTACCAGAAATACAAACAGTAGAAGCAGTAGATAATAGTATGTCTGCCATGAAAAGACTTATAACTTGTGGAGATATAAATAAAACAATTACTAATTTAAATACATATACTAAAGCATATAGTGGTGCAGGTAGTTTTAAGGAACATAATACATATGTAACAGAAATATTAAACATGTATTTAGAAGCATTGCTATTAGCAAAAGAAAATAATGAAACACTATCAGTTCAAACAGTCGCATCAATTCCTGCAAATACTAAAAATAGATTAGTAGCTACATTAACTGATTTCTCAGAAAGAATTTATGCATTATATTCAAGTGGAAATGAAAAGTTCGAAGCAGCTAGTAAAATACGTTATAACAATCAATTAGTAGATGAAGATGAAATAAAAATAGTAAAAGCTATTAATCTAGTAAGTGAAAATAATTTAACTTATGATTTATTAGGAAAAAATTTATCTAAAGTTAAAGTTAAAGTAAAAGAACCAACTCCAAAAGTAGATTAAAATCTACTTTTTTTATGTTAAAATATAAAAGGTGATATTTATGATAAAAATATGTTTTGTGTGTTTAGGAAATATTTGTCGTTCTCCAATGGCAGAATTTATTATGAAAGATATAGTTAAAAAAAATAATTTAGAAAGTAAAATATTTATAGAATCACGCGCAACAAGTTATGAAGAAACAGGAAATGGAATATATCCACCCGCAAAGAAGAAATTAGCTGAAGAAAATATTTATTATGATAATAATAAAGTATCAACAAGATTAGAAAAAGAAGATTTAAAAAAGTACGATTATATTATTGGTATGGAAGAAAGAAATATTATTAATATAGAAAGAATATTAAAAACAAGTGATAAAAAAATAAAAAGACTTCTAGATTATTCTAATAATCCAAGAGATATCGCAGATCCTTGGTATACTGGAAATTTTGATAAAACTTATGATGATATTTTAGAAGGATGTAAATTTTTTATTGATTTTTTAATAAAAAATAATATAGTATAATACAAGAAAGAAGTGATACTATGATTAAGGACTTAGAAAATAAAGAATATATAATCTTAGAAATAATCCCAACATCTCCTAATCCTGAAAAAGGAGAAGTTGCTCAACTATCTGCTTTAAAATTAAAAGGACTAACTTTATTAGATAGATTTGACTATCGATTAAAAGAAGAAAATATAAATAATATTTATATAGAAGAAATGATTAATTATGATAAAGAGAACTTTACATATAAGGAAACTACTAAAGAAATATTAGATGATTTTAAAAAATGGATTGGAAAAGATTTATTATTAATAATAGATAATGATTATACAAAAGATTATTTAAAAAAATATAAGAATAAAAAAGAATCTATATTTAATTATTTAGATACATGTTTCTATGATGATGTCTTTAATGAAATCATTAAGAAGTATAATTTAGAAGCATCTAATTATATTGTTGATTTATTATATGAAGCTTTAATTTACGAATCAAATAAAGAAAATAAATAAAAATAATATCCACAAATATGTGGATATTTTATTTTATAAGTAAAATAATATGTAAATATATATAATTATTTGTGGAAATCTAATAATTTATGCTAAAATGATATTAGTAAGATATTAATAATAGAAAGGCAGGAATATCATGAAAACAATTATTGTTGCTGATGATTCTAATATCATTGTAAATATCGTTAAAAGAGCTTTTGAAGGAGAGTATAATGTTATAAGTGCTCAAAATGGAGAAGAAGCTATTCAACTACTACAAAATAATAATTTAGATGATATCGTAGGGATGTTACTAGATTTAAATATGCCAGGTGTTGATGGTTTTGCTGTTTTAGAATATTTAAAGAATAATAATCTATTTCTTAAAGTTCCAGTTTCTATAATTACAGGTGATGATGATATGGATGTTATTAGTAAAGCATTTGAATATAATATCATTGATGTATTAAAGAAACCATTTAATGTAGATAATATCAAAAAGATAGTAGAAAAAACTATTAGTATTAGATCAATTAATAACATGTAAAAAAAAGACTTTTTTAAGTCTTTTTTATTTTATATATTTTAATTTATGATATACTTATTATGATAAGGAGGAGTTGTTATGAATAGTAATGAATACAATGCAGTTATAAGCCAATTAATTCCAACTACTTTTAATAATATATATATAATTGATATGATGTCAGATTTAGTAATGGAATATGGATTTGAAAATAATCTATTTGTATTAAAAAATACAATTCCATTTACTACTTTTTATACTGATTTAGAAAATAATATTCATCCCCAAGATATAAAAGGATATGTAGATAGTATTTCATCTACATTCTTACAAGAAAACCTAAATAAAGGTTTTGAACATATTAGATATGAATATCGTTTAAGACTAGAATCAGGTGAATATGATTGGTATAGTAACGTAACTAAATTAATAAATGTTAACGGAAAAAAATTAACTTTAGTATTAGTGGAAAATATAAATGAAAATATTGCATCAGGAGATACAAGTAAATATGAATTAGAACTTTTACAAGCTCAACAAAAAAATATAATTGATGTAGTATCAAGTGCTATTGTTAAATTAAACAATGTAATTAATATTAATGCAGGAACAACAAACTTAGAAATAAAGAGTTTAACTGAATATATAAATCAAGTTTTAGTAGAATTAACAAATTCATTCCCTGAAATTACAAAAAATCTTACAGAAAGCATGATTAGAAGTACAAATCAAGGTACTGAAAAAACATTAGTTATAGTTGATGATGATCCTGTAACATGCAAACTTTTAACAAAGACATTTGAAGATACTTATAAAATCTTAGTAGCAAATAATGGACAAGAAGCTATTGAACTTTTAGAAAAAAATAATAGTGTTACAAGTACTAAAGGAACAAATAAGATAGTAGGAATGTTTCTAGATTTAAATATGCCAGTAGTTGATGGTTTTGGAGTATTAGACTACATGAGCTCTAAAAACTTATTATCAAAAATGCCAGTTATAATTATTAGTGGAGATTATGATCAACAAACTAAAGATAGGGCATATCTATATCGTATAGCTGACGTATTAGAAAAACCATTTAATGTACAAGTTGTAAAACATCGTATTAAGACTTTTGTCAAACTATACAAAACAAATAATTCTTTAAATGAAGTAGTATTAACTCAACATCAAGATATAAAAAATGTTGTAAGAACAATGGTAAAATCATATTTATATGATAATAGTAATGATATTAAGAAGGTATCTACTTATGTAAATATTTTAACTAAACAATTAACTACTGATTATCCAGAGTATAAAATAGATGATATTAGAATAAAAAAAATTACTGATGCATCTAAATTCTACAATATTGGTATGTATGCATTACCAAGTAAGATGTTAGAAAAAGAAGAATTTACTGGTGAAGAAAATAAAATTATTAAAGGACATCCTTTTATAGGATTATCAATATTTAATAGTGTATTATATAAAGGTACAGATAGTATTTTTAATCATTACGCTAAAGATATTATTGAATATCATGAAGAACATTATGATGGAACAGGTTATCCATATGGATATAAAGGTGATAAACTTCCAATCGCACCACAAATTGTATCTGTCGCAATTGAATATAATGAACTAACTAAAAAAATGAATGAGGATTTAGTATTAGAAGAAATTGTAAAACAATCTGGAACTAAATTTAATCCACATGTAGTTGAAAGTTTAAAAAAATGTATATCTGAGATAAGAAATGTAAAATAAAAAGGTATTATAAAATACCTTTTTTTGTTACAATAAAGAAGAGATGAGAAGTATGAAAATAGAAGAATTAAATAAAAAATATGATAAAATGCAAAAAAAATATGGTGATAAAAACTTATCATCTATTTATAATGGTGGATGTGAAGAAAATCCTGATATATGTTTTGTCTTTATGAATCCAACCGGAAGAAATGTCGCATCAGAACTTTCTTGGAAAGGAAGACGTTCTCCTTGGATTGGAACTAAAAATATATGGAAGTTATTTTATCAAATAGGTATTTTAGATGAAGTAATATATAAAGAAATTCAAAATAAAAAAGCTAAAGACTGGGATGAAGAATTTGCTGATAAAGTATATGAAGAAGTAACAAATAAAAAATATTTTATAACTAATTTAGGAAAATGTACTCAAGTAGATGCAAGACCTCTTCCTGATTCTGTTTTAAAAGAATATTTAGATTTATTATATAAAGAAATAGAAATAATAAAACCTAAAAAAATAATAACTTTTGGTAACCAAGTAAGTAGTATATTTTTAAAAGAAAAAATATCAGTATCAGAATGGAGAAAACAAAAAACTAAAATAAAAATAAAAAAAGAAGAATATGAAGTATATCCAGTTTATTATCCAGTAGGTAATGGAATGAGAAATATTGATTTTGTTATAGAAGATTTAAAAGATATATTAGGAGAATAATATGATATTAATAAGTGCTTGTTTATGTGGTGTTAATTGTAAATATAATGGAAAAAATAATTTAAATGAAGAATGCTTAGAATTATTAAAAAAAGGAGAAGCAATCCTAGTATGCCCTGAACAAATGGGTGGTTTAGAAACACCAAGAAATCCATCAGAAATAAAAATTGTAAATGGAGAAGTTAAAGTATTTATGAATGATGGAACAGATGTTACTGAAAACTATAAAAGAGGAGCAGAAGAAGTATTAAAATTAGCTAAAGAATTAAATGTTAAAAAAGCTATTTTTAGAAAGAAAAGTCCATCTTGTGGTTGTGGAGAAATATATGATGGAACATTTACCAATACTTTAACAAAAGGAAATGGAATAACTACTAGTTTATTACTAGAAAATAGTATTGAAGTAGAAGTAAGATAAAATAAAAAAGGTAATTAAAATTACCTTTTTATTATGTTATACTCCATTAATCTATCTATAATATAATTACTACATCTTTCAACGCCTTTAATAAAGTCTTCTTTACTAAAAACTTGTAATTCATAATTAGAATTATCTTCAAATTCTATTTCAAAATTATTGTAATCAATACTATCATTAATTCCATCATATTCTATTTCATCCATCATAGGGAAAGTAGAAGTCTCCTCTTCAGTAATATGTCTTAATAAAACAAGTTCATAATACTTTCCTAATTCTCTAGATACTTTCTTTGTTTCTTTATTTAATAAATCCTTCTTTTCATGCTTATCAGCATTCATAATACTCATATCTATCATTTTAATAGATCCATCTGGAAAAAATGATTTATAAAACATATCATATCTCCAAAAATTATCAGTAATTAAATGCACTAAATACCCAACCATAAAAGGATTCTTCTCATCTAAATATTTTTTATATTTATTATAGAAAATATCATAGTTTTCAATAAATTCACCATCGTTAGAAAAATGAGAATATTTTCTTTTTTCTTTTTTAGGCAATAAAGAATCTTTAAATCTTTTAGTATTTCTCCAACTATCTGGTGTTAAAGAACCTATATCATAAAAATATTTATCATTTTCATTAGTATATAAATTAGTCTTATCCAGAACTCTTTTACTAACACATCTATGTATAATAACTGACGGCATCTTATCACTTCTTTCTATATTAATATAACAAAATAAATCTATAAAAGTAAATAACATGTCTAAATATGTTATAATTTAACTGGTGATAAAATGGAATCTAATAAAGAAATAAGAAACGATGAATTAAAAATCGCAATGATTACTTTAAAACTAGATGATAGTAAAGAAAATGAAGACTATTTTAAATCAGAACTAAGAAAAGCATATTTTCTAATTCCCGCAGTTAATGATAATAAAGAAAATGAATTTACATTTATGCTATTAAGTGATCAAAATAGTAATAATTATTTTCAAGCATATACAGATTTAGATGAATATAATAAATGGTCTAGTAGTAATGAATCTAAAAACTTTGTATTAACTTTCGATGAACTCGCAAATATTGTAATCTCATCTGAAGAAGAAGTAAAAGGTTTAACTATAAATCCATTTAGTGAAAATATTATTTTAAATAAAGAATATTTAAGAGAAATATTTAATATAGGAAAAATATTTATAGATGAAAAAGATACTTGTCCAATAAAAATAAAAAATAGTATAAAGAAGATTTTAAAAGAAAATGATAAAGTAAATAAAGGATATCTTTTTCAAATAAAGAAAAACAATATTCCAGGATATTTATTAATAATAGATTCAAATAGTAAAAATAAGAATAAATTACATGAAGAAATAGGTAAAAAAATAGTTGATAGTATTAAAGAAATAAATATAGATATTATTTCTTCAAAAGACAATTTAGCTAAAGAAATTATAAAAGATAAAAAAGAACTATATAAAAAAGACTAAGTAATTAGTCTTTATTTTTTTGTAAATGTTTAACTAGTTGATTAGTACCAAAACTATGCATACTATCTTTTAATACAATAATTCCAAATTTCTTTTCATGTAATTTAGGAATAGTATTAACTTCAAATAATTCTCCACTTTCTAAATCTTTTTGAACAAACTCTTTTGTAACTAGTCCAATTCCAAGACCGATTTTAACAAATTCTTCTAATAAACTAGCAGAACCAATTTCCATTTTAGTAGTAAGTTCAATATTATTAGCTCTACAAAAAGTATCTAAAGATTCACGCGAAGTAGAAGGATACTTTTGTAAAAGAATTGGATATTTATTTAATTCTTCAAAAGTAATAGTTTTATTTTTTAATTCATCGTATTCATTACCTGCGATAAAACAATCATGTAAAGTACCAAGTTCAATTGTAGATAAATCATTATCTTCCTCATCATAAAACTTTGCAACAATCATATCAAGACGTCCATCTCTTAATTTACTACGCATTAATTTAGATGGATCAGTACTAATTTCAATTCCTATATTTGGATGTTCCTTATGAAAAGATTTTAATTGTTTAATTAAATATAATTTAGCCAAAGTAGTAGAAACACCTATTTTAATTGTACCTTTTTCTAGATTCTTTAAATTAGAAAACTGCATCTCAGCATTTTGGAAACAAGTAATCGCATGTTTTACATAATTAAATATTTCACGACCATTATCTGTTAAAATAACACCCTTCTTAGTACGAATAAATAATTCTCCACCTAATTGATTCTCTAAAGTTTTTAACTGTTTAGTTACTGCTGGTTGACTAATCATTAATTCTTTACTAGCTTTTGTAATATTTCCACACACGGCAACCGTATAAAATATTCTATATAATTCAAAATTAATATTCATAGAATCACCTCTAAATAATATCCAGAACTTGCGTTTATACTAGCACGAAAAAATAAAAAAATCAATTATATTATGATACAATATATATATCAAAAAGGAGTAGTAGCATGATTTATAGTGATAAGATAATATTAAAGAAAAGTATAAATAAAATTAATAAAGATAATAAGATATCACATGAAGAAAAACAAAAAAGAATCAAAGTAGTAGAAAAACTATTAAAAGAAAAAAACATAGAAAAAAGATATTCTAAGTTATATGATATGATTTGTGATTATTTAGATTATGACTTTATTGAAAGAAATGTATGTGGATTTAAAAATGATTTATGTTCAAGAAGACAATATATGATTAAAAAAGGTATAAAAAAAGATACTTATTTAAATGGATGTTGCCATAGTTATAAAGAAGGTAAAGATTGTCATCATTTAAAAAATGGTAGATGTAGTATTAAAAATATAGCATGTAAAATATATACTTGTCCTTATTTAAGATTAAAAGGTAAGAATTATAGTCTAAATAAAATATATTTTGCTAGATACTTCTTCAATATTAGACAAAAATTTTATATAGAAAATACATATTTCGTTGATAAAGATGTAGTTCTAAAAGGTATTTTAGAAAGAATGTGATTTTGTGAATTATAAAAACTGTAATCTATGTGAAAGAAAATGTAATATAAACAGATATGAAAAAAAGGGTATATGTGGTGCAACAAATAAATTAAAAGTCGCAAGGGCAGCACTTCATTATTGGGAAGAACCATGTATATCTGGAAATAGTGGAAGTGGAACTATATTCTTTTCTAATTGTAATTTAAAATGTCTATTTTGTCAGAATAAAAAAATTTCCACAAATGGATTTGGTAAAAAAATAACAATAAATAGATTATCTGATATTTGTATAGAACTACAAGAAAAGGGTGCTAATAACATTAACTTAGTAACACCTACTCATTATGTGCCTAGTATCATAAAAGGAATTAAAAAGGCCAAAAAGAAAGGTTTAAATATCCCAATAGTTTATAATACTAGTAGTTATGAAACATTAGATACATTAAAAAGTTTAAATAAAATAGTAGATGTATATTTACCAGATTTAAAATATAAAGATGATACCATAGCCAGAAATTATTCTAATGTTAAAAATTATTTCACAACAGCAACTAGAAATATTGATGAAATGTATAATCAAGTAGGAACCCCAATTTTTAATGAAGAAGGAATAATGATAAAAGGAATTATAGTAAGAGTATTATTACTACCAGGACATTTGGAAGACGCTAAAGAAATAATAAAATATTTATATGATAAATATAATAATAATATCTATATAAGTATTATGAATCAGTATACTCCAGTAGAGAAAATAGATAAATATATTAATTTAAATCGTAAAGTAACAGATAAAGAATATGATGAATTAATAGAGTATGCATGTGATATAGGAATAGAAAATGCTTTTATACAAGAAGGAGAAACACAAGAAGAGAGTTTTATACCTAATTTTAATAAAATAGGTGTGTAAATTCGAAAAAATGTTCTATTAAAACATAAAAAAACGAAAAAACAGCATATAGTTGCAAAAATTACCTTAATGTGTTAAAATGTACAACACATGAGGAATGATAGATAAAAAAGTCATTTATAAGTGTGACAAGCATAATAGTGCTTGTAAAAAGGGGGAAATAAAAATGGAAAAAAATATTAAACCAGTTGAAAGTCAAGAAAAGAAAAAAATTACAAACTTAAGTATTACTAGAAAATTCTTTATGTTATTAAAAGGAGAAGCACCAGTTTTAAATAAAAGAACTAGTGAAGTATTAGTTATCGTAGGTAATAAGTCACGCGTTAATGAAGTATTAGATATTACTAATAGTGATGTTGCTGAAAAATTAGATTTATTAGAAGAAACAGTAACATTATCTGAAACATTACATGATTTACATTTAGAAAAATATGTTAGTGGTTTAGGAAGAATTGAAGCTCCACAACCAGAAGAATATACTATTAGAGATGTTAAAAAGACAATTGCTTACTTTAATAAATTATTAGAAAGTAGAGAAGCAAAAGGAAACATCTTAAGTTATAAATTAAGAGAAATCACTGATGTTGCATTAGCTTTAGAAGCATATGAAAGATCAATTAATGGTATGTTAAATAATAAATTATATAAAATATTAGTAGATTATGGTACACCGCTTGTAAAAGCTAAATTATTAGATGCTTGTGGATTCCCAGCTGAAGAAGTTTCAGGTGTAAGAATCAGTAAAGGAGAATTTACATTTACTGATGATTCTACTGGTAAAGTATATACAGTACCAGTTGAAAAAGGTAGTGCATTTGGTGTAAAAGGATATGCACATAAAGTATTAAATGCTATTGGAAAATGGAACTTAGCTAGTTCAAAAGCAAATAATACAGGTGACTCATACGATGGAGAAAGAAATGAAAACCTTTTAAATGGATGTAATATGTTAAAAGCATTTACATTAATGGATTGTTATCTTGACGAACATGGTAAATTTGCTCCAGCATCAAGTATGTTTGAAGTAAAATCAAAAGTAAGAAAATATGATAGAGCACTAGCTAAAGAAGAAAAAGCAAAAGTAAAAGCTCTAAAAAAAGAAAAACAAAAAAAATTACCATCAACAACAGAAGGTAAAAAGAAATAATTAAAGATTGCGAAAGCAATCTTTTTTTATGTCTTTTAACTATATAATATAAAAACTCTAACATATATTAATATGAAGGAGGTATAAAATGTTTAATAACAATAATGAAAATAATTGTTTTAAAAAATGTTTTTTAATTGGTCCTACAGGACCGCAAGGTCCGGCAGGACCAGCCGGTGGAGCAACAGGAGCAACAGGAGCAACAGGAGCAACAGGAGCAACAGGAGCAACAGGAGCAACAGGAGCAACAGGAGCAACAGGAGCAACAGGAGCAACAGGAGCAACAGGAGCA
>SVAL01000020.1 GCA_015059405.1 Bacillota bacterium | reverse complement strand
CCAGAATTAGTTCAAACAGAAACTACTGAAAAAACAGGACATAAATAAGAGAAGAAAACTTCTCTTTTTTTATTTGTAAAGAAGAAAATAAAAAAATGTAAAACCTTGACAAAAGACCGGGGGGGGGTAAGATTTAAATAGATAATAGAGGAGTGTGTCAAATGAAGAATAAAAAAGGTTTTACATTAATAGAACTGTTAGCGGTAATAGTAATATTAGGACTTTTAATGGCAATAGCAATACCAAGTGTAACTAAATATATTACTGAGTCTAGAAAAAAGTCATTAATGAGCACAATCGGTAATTACATAACTGCAATGATAAATGAGGTAAATGACTTAACATATACATTCACTAGTGATAATACTATATATGCGATACCAATAGAATGTATTGCATTAGAACGTGGTGGAACAGATCCATTTGGCGAGTGGCATCAGGCAAGTAATGCATACTGGGCATATGTATTGGTGCAGTATGATGATGAAACATCTTCATATAGATATGGATTTACGTTTAAAGATAGTGCTGGATATGGGCTATATCCAACAACACAATCAAAGTTAAATGAACAAGGAAAACAAATTAAAACAGGACTTAGTTTAACAAAACTAACAACTGATAAAGCGAATATTATAAATAAAGAAGATGAATGGTATGGCTTTAATGTAGATTCTAACACTGATTTAGTAGTTCTTGAAGCAGAGAGCGAAGGAATTGTAGGAGATGGAAATGAAACCTGCACTCTTCAACAAAAGGCTAACAATTATGTTCAAGTCGAAAAAGAGAAAAAAATGAGACTTTCATATTTAATAAAAAAGAATAATATTATAATAAATGCAGACCCAACACTGACCACATCTTTTAGTAATACTAATGATGCAAGTGGATTATATAAATCGATCGATACGAATAGTGGTAAACCAACATATTATTTTAGGGGAGCGGTAAAAAACAATTATGTTAAGTTTGCTGGACAAACATGGAGAATAATAAGAATAAATGAAGATAGCACAATAAGAATGATAAGTAATCAATGTATAGGAAAAGTTGTTTTTAGTACAAATCTTTGTAGCGAAAAATATATGTACTATTCAAATAGCGATAAAGCAAAACCAACAGTAGACAGTTGGTATAAAACTAATATTATAGACAAAGGATATGACTCATATGTGGCAACAACAGCATTCTGCGAGCAAGC
This sequence comes from Bacillota bacterium, assembly GCA_015059405.1. GTDB lineage: Bacteria > Bacillota_I > Bacilli_A > RF39 > UBA660 > RUG11788. Next base: position 13,374 of record SVAL01000020.1, on the reverse strand, counting down.
AAAGGAATATTCCGAAGATTATGTACCAAATTTTAAATGTTCAACAGACGAAAACGGAAAAGGCATACTGAATAGTAAAATTGGATTAATAACTTATGATGAATTAAGGCATGCTGGTAGATATAGTGGTTTTTCAGATGGTAGTGTCTTTGAAGGACAAAGCTTTACAATGAGTCCTGCTGGATATTATAGCTGTTTACCGAAAATTTGGAGTTCACAATTAAATAGCGGTAATATCAACAATACCGGGGAGTTATTAGCCGTTATCAGTCTAAAATCAGATGTACTCGCAACAGGAATAGGAACATCATCAGATCCTTATGTAATACAAACTAATTAAAATAAAAATAACTTTTAAAGTTATTTTTTTCTTTTTATAAAAAATGTAGTATAATAATTTGGTAAAGGAGGGATTTTATGAATAATCAAGATATTGTTAATCAAATAAGACAAAAAATAGATATTGTTGATTTAATTAGTGAATATATCCCTCTAGTTCAAAAAGGTAAAAACTATTTTGGAGTATGTCCTTTTCATAATGATACTAATCCATCTATGAGTGTTAGTCGTGAAAAACAAATTTATAAGTGTTTTTCATGTGGTGCTAGTGGTAATGTCTTTAACTTTATTATGGATTATGATCATATTGATTTTAAAGAAGCGATAAAAGTACTTGGGGAAAAAGCTGGAATAGAAGTAAGTGGAATTACAGTAGCTCCTAAAACTACCAAATTTGATAAGTACTACGATATGTATGAAATAGCCAACAAATATTACCAAAATAATATAAATACTAAAGAAGGACAAAAGGCTAAAGAATATTTAGAAAAAAGACATATAGATGAAAATCTAATAAAAGAGTTTGGAATTGGTCTATCTCTTGATAATATGAATGCTTTAACTACTATTTTATCTAGTAAAGATTATAGTATTAAAGAATTAGATAATTTAGGTTTAGCTAGTAATAATCATGATGCTTATATTAATCGTATTATGTTCCCACTTCATGATATAAGTGGTCGTGTTGTTGGATTTAGTGGAAGAATATATGATAATTCTAATTTAAATAAATATCTTAATACAAAAGAAACAATTATCTTTAAAAAGGGTGAATGTTTATATAACTATCACATCGCAAGAGATCATGCACGTAAATTAAAATATGTTATTATTGTTGAAGGATTCATGGATGCGATAAGACTTAGTCAAATCGGATATAAAAATGTTATTGCTTTAATGGGTACAGCAATGACTTCTGAACAAATGCATTTAGTAAAGAAACTTTCTACAAATGTATATCTATCTCTAGATGGAGATAATCCTGGACAAAATGCAACCTTAAATATTGGGGAAGAATTAACTAAACTTGGGCTTAATGTAAAAGTAATTGGAATGCCTACTGAAAAAGCAGAACATGACCCTGATGAATTCATAATAAAATATGGAAAAGAAAGTTTTGATAACTTAGTAGAATCGGCTTTAAATTATAGTGATTTTAAAATTAATTTCTTAAAAAAGGGAGTAAATTTTAATAGTGATTTAGAATTATCTAATTATATAAACTCTGTTATTAAAGAAGTTAGTAATATAAAAGATGAAATCAGAAGAGAAATAATCCTTAAAAAACTTGCAATTGAGACGAATTTGAGTTATAATACACTGGAAAAACGTTTGAATGAGTATCTAGAATTCCAAAAAGTAGTGGCTAAAGAGGAAACACCAAAAGTAGAAGTACAAGACAAGAAAACAACCAAAATCACTAAGTATGAGAAAGCAGCATATGCCCTTATTTATGGTATGGTAAATGATCCTTGGGTAATTAGAAAGTTTGAAAAAGAAGATGTAAGACTTCTTACTAAAGAACTACGATATTTAGCAAGTGAAATTTGTTACTATTATCGTAAATATGGAACTATTAATATGGCAGACTTTTATACTTATTTAACAGATAAAGAGGAGTTGCTTGTAGTCTATAATTTTATAACTAATTTAGATTATGAAGAAGAAGTTAGTGTTAAGGCTATTGAAGACTATATTACGGTCATAAATGAATATAATATGAGGCAAGAAATAAAACGCCTAAGTGATTTAGTCAAAAAAGAAAATGACCCAATTGAAAAAGCCAAGATAGCTGAAAAAATTAGACTACTCAGAATAGGGGAGTGAAACTAATGGTAGGAGAAATCAAGACTATTGAAGAAAGAAAACAATCACTATTAAAAAAGGGTAAAGAAAATGGATATATTACCTATGAAGAACTTGCTGGTGAATTAAAAGGACTAGAAGTTGATAGTGATACATTAGATGATCTATATAACTTATTAGTTGAAAACAATATTGAAATAGTATCAGAAACTGCTGATAACTCTAATGATGATGAAGATCCAAACGACTTAATTGTTGAAGATTTAACATTAACAAAAGATGTTAAAATAAATGACCCAGTAAGAATGTACTTAAAAGAAATAGGTCGTATTAACTTACTTACAACAGATGAAGAATTTGAATATGCTAAACTTGCCGAACAAGGTGATGAATATGCTAAGAAAATGTTAGCAGAATCTAATCTTCGTTTAGTAGTTAGTATCGCAAAGCGTTATGTAGGACGTGGAATGCTTTTCTTAGACTTAATTCAAGAAGGAAATATAGGTTTAATGAAAGCTGTAGATAAATTTGATCCAACTAAAGGATATAAGTTCTCAACTTATGCAACATGGTGGATTAGACAAGCTATAACTCGTGCTATAGCTGACCAAGCAAGAACAATTCGTGTTCCTGTACATATGGTTGAAACAATTAATAAATTAGCGCGTGTACAAAGACAATTAACACAAGAATTAAATCGTGAACCAAGTGAAGAAGAAATAGCTAAGAAACTTGGGATCACTGTTGATAAAGTTCGTGAAGTATATAAAATTTCACAAGATCCAGTATCTTTAGAAACACCAATTGGTGAAGAAGATGATTCACATTTAGGAGATTTCATTCGTGATGAAAGAACAATGTCTCCTGAGGAATATGCAACAGTTGAAATGTTGAAATCAGAACTTGCTAATGTATTATCAACATTAACTGAACGTGAAGAAAAAGTATTAAGATTAAGATTTGGTCTTGATGATGGACAATGTAGAACACTAGAAGAAGTAGGACAAATCTTTGGTGTAACAAGAGAAAGAATTCGTCAAATCGAAGCAAAAGCTCTTCGTAAATTAAGACATCCATCTCGTTCTAGAAAATTAAAAGATTTCTTAATCGATTAATGAAAATTAGTAATAGGTTAAAATTAGTCGCATCCTTCGTTGATGATAACTCACATGTCATTGATGTAGGGTGCGATCATGCTTTATTAAGTATTTTTCTAGCAAAAACTAAAAACAATATTAAAGTAATCGCATCAGATGTAAATGAAGGACCACTAGAAGGGGCTAGAAAAAATATTAAATTATATAATTTAGAAGATAAAATAGAAATTAAACTAGGCGATGGAATAGAAACCATTAATAAAGATACTGACACAATCATAATTTCAGGTTTAGGTGGAGAAACAATAATAGATATTCTTAAAGATGATTTAACTAGACTTGAAAATATTAAAACAATAATTCTTTCACCTCATAGTGCTATCTATGAAACAAGAAAAGAATTAACAAAGTTAGGATATAAAATAGTAGATGAAATATTTATTTATGATCAAAATAAACCCTATAATATAATTAAATTTATTAAAGGAAAAGAAACATATAGTGATGATGAACTATATTTTGGTCCTATTATCTTAAAAAATAAAAATGAATATTTTTATAAATATTATAGAAATTTAAATAATAAAAATAAAAAAATATTAGAAACTATTCCTAAAGAAAATGAAAGTATTCGAAATAGAATAATTAAAGAAATAGAAAGATTAGATAGAAATATCTAATCTTTTTGCATAAATCTTTAAAATCCTCATAGTTTTAAATAGGGAGGAACGAACATGAGACAATTAATACCTTTTACTAAAAATATAGAATTTAAAACTATGATTAATGAAATAACTAATATTTCTTTAGAACACAATCTTTCTTTAAAAGATGAATATAACATAAATGGAGACTTCATTCTAACAGGAAAATATAAAGTAAATGCATCATCTCCAACAGAAGAATCTTTCTCATATAAAATACCAATAGATATCACTATAGATGATTCTTATAAAACAAATAATGTTGAATTAGAAATAGATGATTTTAAATATGAAAAGTGTGATAGTAATAAATTAAAAATAGATATTGATCTATCTATTGATAACTTAGAAAAAAAAGAGGAAGAAGAAATAGAAGTGATAGATTTTGATGAAAGAAAAGTATTAACTGATTTAGAAAAAGAAGATATAGACAAATTAATTAATAGTGATGATACTACTGATTTATTTAAAGAAACATCAAATGTTAATACTATTGAAATAAAAGAAGAAATAAAAGAACCTGAAGCAACAAAACCACAATCAGTAGGATCTCTTTTCGAAGCATTTAAAGATACAGAAGAAACATTTTCAACATATTCTGTATATATAGTAAGAAATGGTGATAATATTGAAGAAGTAATTTCTAGATATAATACTACTAGAGAAAAATTAGAAGAATATAATGATATGTCTAATATAAAAATAGGATCTAAGATAATAATCCCAAATACTAATAATGAAAATAATAAATAAAATAAAAAAAGATTTAAAATGTACTATAAAAAAATATACCTTTTTTAATAATGTAAAATATATTGAAACAGATAAAGGTAATTATATAATAAAAAAATCTACTAATGATGATATATATCAAAATCTAAATAGAAACTCTTTTGATAACTATGTAGACTATAAATATGAAATAGATGATTATAAAGTCTATCCTTATATAGATAGTATAGAAGTAGATGACAATGAAAAAGCTTTAGACATTATTCATTTAATTTCTAAACTACATATAAATACTAGTTATTATAAAAATATAACAACTAAAGAAATAAATGATATATATGAAGAAAAGAAAAATAAAGTCAAAGTTATAAATGATTACTATGAATATTTAAGATTCATCTATGAAGAAAAAATAAATCATACTCCTACAGAACTATATTTTTTAAAGAATATGTCTATTATCTTTATATCTTTAGATAATACATCAAAATATCTAGAAAAATGGTATCAAATGATGAAAGATAAAACAACACAAAGAGTAGCATTAATTCATAATAATCTAGATTTATCTCACATAATAGAAAATAATAAGCCATATTTAATTAGTTGGGATAAATCTAACTATAACATACCAATATATGACTTTGTACATTTTTATAAAAAAGAATTTAATAATATAGATTTTATTGATTTACTAACTATATATAAAAATAATATTAATATAACAAAAGAAGAATTATATTTATTATATATAGAAATATTATTACCTAAAAAAATAATTTTTGATAATAGTGAAATAAAAAATATATATGAATTAACTAAAGAAGTTCTATATTTAAATAAAACAAATTATTTAGTTTTAAAAGATAATGAACCAGAAAAGACTTATCAATAAAATTAAAAGTATAAATAAAATAATTGCGTTTATTTTAGTAGTTATAAAAATAAGTAAAATAGATTGATATAAAATAATAACAAATAGGTTTAATAAAAGAAGAAGATACAAGATCGAGTGTCTTCTTTTTGATTTACACATATTACAGCAACAAAAGAAACTATGCTTGTTATTTTTAAACATAACATCACCTAAAATATTTTATGTCTAATTAGACAAATTCGTTAAAAAATGTAATTGTTCTTTACATATTCGAGTGTTATAATTATTGTATGATAATAGGGTTGGTGATATAGTGAAAAAAATCCTAAGAAGATTAGAAAGAAAAAAAAGGTTAAATAAAAAGGCATTTACGTTGATAGAAGTGCTTGGAGTTATTGTAATAATAGGAATAATCCTAATAGTTGCATTTCCTTCTTTAGCACAAATGATACATGATAATGATAATGAAGAATTATCAAACTATTATGTTTTAGTCGATGAAGCTGCCCAAGTATATGCCGCAAAATTAACTGAACAATTAGGATCAAGTAAATATACAGGATGTGCTGAAGTAACATTAGATGAACTAATAGATGCTGGGTATGTTCAAAAATTTAACAATAACAAAGTAACTTGTTCAACAGGTTCAGGTAATATTAAAATTAGAAATAATAAAGGTGTAATTAGCGTTAATTTCCAACTAAGTTGTAGTGAAGATGGAAAAGATGTATATATAACAGGTAAAAATGATAACGAATCATGTGAAGCATATGTTATGGAAACACAAACTACTTTAAAAACAACACTTGAAGGAGATCGTACAATAAGAAAAGTTAATGCTAGTAATGAAGTGTATTTAACTGGTGCTAATCCAAAAAACTATGTTTGGTACTCAGGTAAATTATGGAGAATAGTAAGTTATAATGCATTAACAGAAACAACTAAAGCAGTAACAGTTAACTCAATGACAAGTATTTACTATAATAGTTCTGCAACTAATAGTTCCTTATATTCTGGAAGTGATGTTGAAACTTGGATAAATAACGAATTCTATAATTCATTAAAAGATCCTTCAAAATTCATTATAAATGGTACTTGGAATGCAACTCCAAACTCATCAATTGTTAGTAATCCAAAATCTCCAGATAAAGAAGAAAAAGCTAAAGTAGGTATGTTAAGTACTTTTGATTATGGTAAGGTTCAAGACTGGTATGGAACTACTGAAACTTGGTTATTATCAGAAGGAAATGGTGGTTATAGTTTGTATTCATCTGCAGGGGAAATTGAAACTACTTCCTCAAAGACTATGTTAGGAGTAAAACCAGTTGTAACATTTAGTTCTGATGTAAATGTTTATGGTGGAAGTGGAACTTTAACTGATCCATATATAATTGATAATACTAAAAATGCAATCGGTAAACCTGGAGAATATATAAATACACGTTTTAGTGGAGAATATGTAAAAATAGGAAATAGTAAATATCGTATTGTTTCTAATGATGCTGGTATATTAAAAGTAATAGGAACACAAAAACTAGGTAACTATATGTATAGTGATAACCATTTTGATTATGCATCATCTAATTTAAGAAAAGTAATAGAAGAACAATTATCACAAGAATTCTTAATGGCAGAACATGGAGATTTCTGTATGGATACAATAAATAGTGGTAATGCTACATATCAATCAAGTAAGTGTCTAACACCATCACGTGTTAATAATAATATAAAAATAGGTGTACCAAAAATAGGAGATATGTTTACAACAAATATTCCAGGATTAACAGAAGAATATTGGACACTAAATCCTAATACTGAATTAGATGGAAATGGAAACCATTATGGATCTACTATGAATTTAGTATCAGCAACTGGACGTGTTACAACAGATACTATTTCAACACAAAAAGCAGCCGTTATTGTTTTCTATTTAAATAGTAATGTTAAAATATCAAGCGGAACTGGTACAAGTAGAAATCCTTATGTATTAACTTTATAATTACTTTACAAAACAAAGAAAATGTCATATAATTAATGCCATAGGCAAAGAAGTTGAGGAGTAATATATAAATATTTATAGAGAGTTAGCGTATGGTGGAAGCTAATAATAAATATATATGAAGGTAGCAATGGAGCTGGATTACTGAGTTTAGTAAGTAATTTCGTAAGTCGCGTTAAGACATAGAGATATATAAATTAATAAAAATATTATTTTATATATAAATTAAGGTGGTACCACGAGATCATTCGTCCTTTAGATGAATGGTCTTTTTTATTTTAAGAAAGGTGATAAGTATGAATATTGAATTTATTGATAAGACATTTGAAGAATATGTAAATACTTTTAATATGGAAGATGAAAATATCTATCTTAAGTATGAACATACTTTTGAAGTAGTAAAGTTTTCTGAAAGCATTGCAAGAAAATTAAATTTATCAGAAGAAGATATTAATCTAGCTAAAACAATCGCATATTTTCATGATATAGGACGTTTTGAACAAGTAACACTTACTAATACTTTTCAAGATAGTGTTATGGACCATGCTGATTATGGAATAGACTTATTATTTAATAGAGGATTAATAGATAAATTTAATATTGATAAGAAGTATTACCAAGTTATATATAAAGCAGTAAAAAATCATAATAAATTAGAAATATTAGATGAATTAGAAAAAGATGAAGAAGTTTTTGTAAAATTAATAAGAGATGCTGATAAAGTGGATATTTACCGAGTCCGTGTTAAGTATATGGAAAACTTATTTATAGGAGTACCACAAGAAATAAATATAAATGATTTTTATAGTCATAAATTAATTAATTTAAAAAATAGAAAATCTAAAAGTGATTCACTTTTATGTGTAATGGCTTTTGTATATGATTTTAATTTTAAAGAAACAAAAGAAGTATTAAAAGAGACTAATTATTATCAAGATTTTATTAAAAGTATAAAAGTAGATGAAGATGTAAAAGATATTTTTATTAAAGCTAAAGAAGAAGTATATAAATATTTAGATATAAGGGAGTGTTAATTATGTTAGATACAAAATACAATCATAAAGAAGTAGAAGAAAATAAATATAGTTTTTGGTTAGAAAAAGATTATTTCACAGCCGGAAAAGACAAAAGTAAAGAACCATTCTGTATAGTAATACCACCTCCAAATGTAACAGGAAAATTACATTTAGGACATGCTTGGGATACTACATTACAAGATATTATCATTCGTTATAAAAGAATGGATGGATATGATACATTATGGTTATCAGGAATGGACCATGCTGGTATTGCAACTCAAGCAAAAGTAGATAAAAGATTAAAAGAAATGGGATTAAAACCAAGAGAAATGGATAGAGAAGAATGGTTAGAACAAGCATGGGCTTGGAAACATGAATATGCTAAAACTATCCATGAACAATGGGCAAAATTAGGTTTATCACTAGACTATACAAGAGAAAGATTTACTTTAGATGAAGGATTAAACTATGCAGTAAGAAAAGTATTCGTTGATTTATATAATAAAGGATTAATTTATCGTGGAGAAAGAATTATTAACTGGGATCCAGTTCAAATGACTGCGTTATCAAACGAAGAAGTTATTTATAAAGAAGATGAAGGTGCTTTCTATCATTTAAAATATTATATAGAAGGTGAAGATAGATACTTAGAAGTAGCTACAACTCGTCCTGAAACTTTATTTGGAGATACTGCAGTTGCTGTTAACCCAAAAGATGAAAGATATAAAGATTTAATTGGTAAAAATGTAATATTACCAGTTGTTAATAAATTAATACCAATCGTAGGAGATATGCATGCAGATCCTGAATTTGGTACAGGGGTTGTTAAAATAACTCCAGCTCATGATCCTAATGACTTTGAAGTAGGAAATCGTCATAACTTAGAAAGAGTAGTAGTTATTAATCCAGATGCTACTATGAATGAAAATGCGGGTATTTATAAAGGACTATCTCGTGAAGAATGTCGTAAAGAGTTAATAAAAGATTTAGAAGAAGCAAATTTATTAATAAAAATTGAACCAATGGTTCACAGTGTAGGTCACAGTGAAAGAAGTGACGCTGTTGTTGAACCATATTTATCAAAACAATGGTTTGTTAAAATGCGCCCACTTGCAGATAGAGTACTTGAAAATCAAAAAGATAAAGATGCTAAAGTTAACTTTGTTCCTGAAAGATATGAAAAAACAATGAATCACTGGATGGAAATAACTTATGACTGGTGCATTTCACGTCAACTTTGGTGGGGACATAGAATTCCTGCTTGGTATAGAGGAGAAGAAGTATACGTAGGTATGACAGAACCAGAAGGAGAAGGTTGGGTACAAGATGAAGATGTACTTGATACTTGGTTCTCTAGTGCTTTATGGCCATTCTCAACATTAGGTTGGCCTGAATCTACAGCTGACTTAGAAAGATATTATCCTAATAACTGTTTAGTAACAGGATATGATATTATTCCATTCTGGGTTAATAGAATGACTTTCCAAGGATTAGAATTCACAAATAAACGTCCATTTAAAGATTGTTTAATTCATGGTCTTATTCGTGATAAAGAAGGAAGAAAAATGTCTAAATCTTTAGGAAATGGAATTGACCCAATGGATGTCATTGACGAATATGGAGCTGATTCATTAAGATTTTTCTTAACAACAAATACAGCGCCTGGTATGGATTTAAGATATGATGAAGATAAAGTTAAATCTACATGGAACTTTATTAATAAATTATGGAATGCATCTAGATTTGTACTTATGAATATTGAAGATTTAAATAGTGATAATTATACTTTAGAAAATCTATCTTTAACTGATAAATGGATTTTAACTAAATTAAATGAAACTATTAAAGAAGTAAGACGTAATATGGATTCATATGATTTCCATAACGTAGGAAATTCATTATATAACTTTATCTGGGAAGATTTCTGTAGTAGTTATATTGAACTTGCTAAAACAAATATGAATAATACAACAAAAAGTGTACTTCTAAAAGTATTAACATCTATTCTAAAAATGTTACATCCATTTATGCCATATGTAACTGAAGAAATATATGGAAAACTTCCAATTAAAGAAGAAGAATCTATTACTATTAGTAAGTATCCTATAGTAGAAGAAGATTTAATATTTATAAATGAAAAAGAACAATTAGATAAGATCTTAGAAGATATCGTAGCAATTCGTAACTTAAAAGCAACAAATCAAATAACTAAAGAGGCAAAAGTTAAAGTTGAAGTAAGTGAAGATATTAAAGATATATATTTCTCTCAATTAAAGATTAAAGAAGAAAATCTACTTAAAGAAGAAAATAATAATTTATTAAATATTAATTATAAATCTAAAAATATAGATATTACTTATTACTATGAAGGTTCAAAAGAAGATGAATCTAAAAAAGATGAAGAAATCAAAAAATTAGAAGAATCAATCGCAAGACGTGAAAAACTTTTAAGTAATGAAAATTATGTAAATAAAGCACCAGCTAATATAGTTGAATTAGATCGTAAAAAACTAGCTGAAGAAAAAGAAAAATTAGAATTATTAAAAAATAATTAAAATTAACAAAAAAGGAATATAAATATATTCCTTTTTATAATAAAAAAATATATAATAAATTATATTTAGGAGGTGTTAGAATGAATACTATCGTTCAAAAACGTATAGGATGTTATGCAATCATCATAGAAGAGGACAAAATAGCTTTAGTTAAAAAAGCAGGTGGAGGATACAAAGGAAAGTATGATTTACCGGGTGGAGGTATGGATCATGCTGAAACTCCAATTGAAACATTACAACGTGAATGTATGGAAGAAATAGGAGTAGAAGTAGAATCTCAAGAACTATTTGATGCAACTGCAACAAATATAAAATGGCAAATGACAGAAGATACAATTGAAGATTTGCATCATATCGGAATATTATTTAAAGTAAAATTAAAAAGTCACAATCTAAAAGAAGATGCTGATGGACTTGATTCATTAGGAGCAGAATGGAAAGAAATAGATTCATTAACAGAAGAGACAACATCTCCATTTACTTGGTATGCATTAAAAAAACTAGGATATAAATAAGAGAAGATAACTTCTCTTTTTTATTGCTTTTTATATAGCAAATATGCTATTTTATAAATGGTGATATTTATGGATAAATATATAAAAGAAGAAAAAGAAAGAATTGATAAAGAATATTCTCTTATAGAAGAATTAAATTCTTATCAAGAAAAAGAAAAAAGAATATTAGATATTGAAATAGAACTTATTGATGAATTATCAAGACTTAGAAAAGAAAAACAATTATCTCAAAAAGAACTATGTGAAATAATTAATTTTAAACAACCAACACTAGCTAAAATAGAAAAAAGAAAAAACTCTCCACAATTATCTACTTTAATAAAAATATTAGATGCTTTGGATTATCATATAGAATTTAAAAAGAATAGTAATTAATAAAAATGTATTGTATAATGAATTTGGTGATTTTATGAAAGATATAAGTATTTTATTTATGGGTACACCAGAGTTTTGTGTACCAATATTAGAAAGTTTAATAGATAATTATAATGTGGTAGGAGTAGTAACTCAACCCGATAAAGAAGTAGGTCGTCATAAAGAAATTAAATTTTCTCCTATCAAAGAATGTGCAGTTAAAAATGGTATTTTAGTAATGCAACCAGAAAAAATTAGAAAAGATTATGATGAAATATTAAATAGAAAACCAGACTTAATTGTAACTTGTGCTTATGGACAAATTATTCCTAAAGCTATTTTAGATTGCCCTAAATATGGATGTATTAATGTACATGCATCTCTACTTCCTAAGTATAGGGGAGGAGCTCCAATGCAAAGAGCAATTATGAATGGTGATGAAAAAACTGGTATTACTATTATGTATATGGATGAAAATATGGATACTGGTAATATTATTAGTATGAGAGAAGTTCCTATTTTAGATACAGATAACTTAGAAGATGTTCATGATAAATTATCTTTATGCGGAAAAGAATTATTACTTGAAACACTACCTAGTATAATTGAAGGGACAAATGCATCAATTAAACAAAATGATAGTGAAGCAACTTATGCTCCAATTATATCAAGAGAAGATGAAAAATTAGATTTTAATCAAAATGCTAAAGATATATATAATCATATAAGAGCACTATCACCATTTCCAGGTGCATATGCAACTTTAGATGGTAAAATAGTTAAAATATATAATGCCTATATAAAAGATGAGTTTTATACAGAAAAAGAAAATGGTGAAATTGGTAAGGCATATAAAGATGGTTTAGGAGTATCTTGTAAAGATCTAGAATTAGTTATTACTGATGTTAAGTTTGAAGGTAAAAAAAGAATGCTTATGAAAGATTATTTCAATGGTAATGATAAAGAAGAGTTTGTTGGAAAGGTATTTAATAAGGATTAAAAAAACAATAATAAAAAATAAAATATAGGACTTGATATTTAAAAAGTGATATGTTATTATTAATAACGTACCTTGACTGAAGTGCTTGAAAAAGTACTAAATCAAAAAAAATAAAAAAAATAAAAAAAATAAAAAAAATACTTGCATTATTCATTCTTTTATTATAGAATGTAGTAGTACGACTGATTTAAAGTCGATAAATGAAGCAAGTAAATGGGCTTGTAGCTCAGGTGGTTAGAGCGCACGCCTGATAAGCGTGAGGTCGGAGGTTCAAGTCCCCCCAGGCCCACCATTTAATGCCTCAATAGCTCAGTTGGTTAGAGCACTTGACTGTTAATCAAGGGGTCCTAGGTTCAAGTCCTAGTTGAGGCGCCATT
>SVAL01000001.1 GCA_015059405.1 Bacillota bacterium | reverse complement strand
GATATTATAGAAAACAAAGTAAGAAATTTAGAACTGTCTAAATATAAAGAAAGTATGCAGTTTTTAATCAAGAAGGATATAGATTATATTTTGAAACATCTATAATACAAATTACAATTTATAGAGTAGAGAAATCTACTCTTTTATGTTATAATGTAAGCAATTGGAAGTGATATTATGTCAAAAACAGATAATGTTAAAGGATATGAAGATAAAAAGACAATAAATTGGTATCCAGGACATATGGCTAAAACTAAAAGAGAAATAGCTGAAAAGATTAATTTAATTGATGTTATTTATGAAGTTATTGATAGTCGTATGCCTCTAAGTAGTAAAATTATTGATATTGATAATTTAATAAAAAATAAACCAAGAATTGTTATATTTACTAAATATGATTTATGTGATCAAGAAGAAACTAATAAATTTGTATCATATTATGAATCTTTAGGATATAAAGTAATATGTTGTGATCTTATAAATAATAAAAATGTTGTAAATAAAATAATTGCTGAGAGTAATATTATTTTAAAAGATATGAATGAAAAAAGAAAAGAAAAAGGTCTTAAACCAAGAGCCATAAGAGCACTTGTAGTTGGTGTTCCAAATGTTGGTAAATCTACTTTAATAAATAGGTTAGTTGGAAGAAAAGCAGCCGTTATTGGTGATAAACCTGGTGTTACTAAAGCACTTAGTTGGATTAGAATTAATAAAGATATAGAACTTTTAGATTCTCCTGGTATTCTTTGGCCTAAAATAGAAAATCAAACACATGCCTATAATTTAGCGTCTTTATCTTCAATTAAAGAAGAAATATTAGATCCATATGAACTAAGTACACACATACTAAAAACTATGTATAAACTATACCCAGAAAATTTAAAAAATAGATATGGTATTGAAACTATAGATTTTGATGATATTGTACCAACACTAGATTTAATTGCTGTAAAAAGAGGTGCCCTTTTAAAAGGTGGAGAAAAAGACTATGATAAAGTTTATTCAATTATTATTAGAGATTTAAAAGAAAATTTACTTGGAAATGTTACTTTTGATAGAATAGAAGAAATCCAAAAATAAAAGATTTGTTTACCAAATCTTTTTTTGTTTCTTGTTATTATAAAAAAATACTAGTATAATGAAACTGGTGATAATATGAAAGAATTAAAAAAGTTTTTAAATAAGTCTACTGAACTAGTATATAAATTTCTAGGGAAAGTAGCAAATTTCATTAAAGATGAAAACGAGTCTTTATTAATAAAAACATTTATTAAATTAGCAATATTAATATTAATTTATTTTGTATGTGGACTAATAGCTGATGGTTTAGTACAAGGTGGCACTTTTATTATTTATAAAGTAGCTAAAACTGGTAGAGCTTTATTAAGTGGTATTTGGAGTGTTACAGTAAACTTAACTTATTTCTTATTTGTAATAGTATCTTTATATCAACTTACAAATATGGCAGAAAAAGATAATAAATTCTTTAATTTATATAAAAATAAAAAGAAAGACAAAGATGCAAAAAAGAAAATTTTCTTTACATTAGAAACAATTATTAAAATATTAGGAATTCTAATTCTAATACCATTATTTATAGGAGATATCGCATCATTATTTATTTTTGGTATTTTAGTAGGATATTTAAGAAAGGGTATTTATTTAATTAGTGCATTTGTATTTGTAGTAGGATTAATACTATTCTTTACATCAGTTATTCTTTTAATTAAAAAATTAATTTCAAGCACTAAAATAGATTATAAAAAATATATTGTAGGTATCATAATATCAGGACTTTTAATCGCAGGTAGTAGTGTTGGTGCTTTAATTGAAACATCTTCATATAAAATAAACAAAGATTTAACAACTGATTTTAATATGTCAGTATTAAGATATGAATATAAGATGGATACTAAAAAAGAATATGTTATTTATAATAATGGATATGATAAGAATTTAGAATTCGTTATCGATGAAGATTTAGGTAGTTATATAGAAGTTGTTATTACGCATAGTACTACAAATGAAGTAAAAACAAGTATAAAAACTGAAGATGATAAAGTAATAATTAGTTATGATCAAGATTTAAACATAACACCATCTGATTTTGAAAACATCATTAATTTAGGAGTTTCTTGCATTAAAGATAAAACGATTTATAATTATACTTTACTAAAATATGCAAAAATTCAAGTAAGAGTTAGTGAAAAATATAAAGATAATATTAAATTTGTAGATTCAAAAGGAAAAGAGTATACACCAAATGAAAGAAGTAATTAATAATAGAGAGTACGAAGATAGTTTAGTAAAACAAGGAATTAAATATATAGCTGGTGTTGATGAAGTTGGAAGAGGACCGCTTGTAGGACCTGTAGTAACTGCATGTGTTATTCTCCCAGAAAATTATACATTAGACGGTTTAACTGATAGTAAAAAATTATCTATTAAAAAAAGAGAAATGTATTTTGATATCATTATGAAAGATGCTTTAAGTGTAAGTATTGGTATCAAAGATGAAAAAGTAATAGATGATATAAATATATATGAAGCAACAAAACTAGCGATGTTAGAAGCTATAAATAACTCTAAAATCAAACCAGAACATGTTTTAATTGATGCAATGAAACTAGAAGATTTAACTATTCCTTCAACATCAATTATTAAAGGAGATTTAAAAAGCATAACAATTGCCGCAGCAAGTGTTATTGCTAAAGTAACAAGAGATAGAATGTTAATTGAATTAGATAAAAAATATCCAGAATATGGTTTTGCTAAAAATGCTGGTTATGGTACTAAACAACATATAGAAGCTATTGAAAAATATGGAATAATAGATGAACATAGAAAAACATTTAAACCAGTTTCTGAACATTTAAATCATTTTTATAAAAAATAGAAGAGAAATCTTCTTTTTTTATGTTATGATAATACTAGATTAAAGTTTAGGAGGTACATATGGTAGTAAATGTTTTAGTAGAAATATCACATAAAAATATAGATAAAACTTTTGATTATATTGTACCTAGTAACCTAGAAGAAAAAATAAAAATAGGTAAAAGAGTAATAGTTCCTTTTGGGCATCAAACATTAGAAGGATTTATATTAGGAACAAATGATACAAAACTAGAAAATTTAAAAGAAATAATAGATGTAGTTGATGAAGATATTGTTTTAACAGAAGAGTTATTGGATTTAGGTAAATATGTAAGTAATACAACTTTATCTACATTAATTTCTGCTTATCAAGTAATGTTACCTAAAGCATTAAAAGCTCAAAAAGGTACTAAAATAAATAAAAAAATAGTTAAATATATAGAATTAGTATGCGAAGAATTAAATATAAAATTAACTGAAAAACAACAAAATATATATGACATTGTAAAAGATAAAAAAAGAGTTAAAAAAGAAGAATTAAATAAAATATCTCTATCTAGTACTAATACTTTGATAAAGAAAAATATATTTAAAGAATTAGAAATAGAAGAATATCGTTTAGATGAAGAATTTGAATTAGAAGAAAAGTATCCTTTAACTACTGATCAACAAAAAGTAGTAGATGATATATTACAAGATAACGAAAATAATACTTTTTTAATACATGGAGTAACTGGTAGTGGAAAAACAGAAGTATATATGGAAATCATTGAAAAAATGAAAGAAGAAAATAAAACTAGTATTGTTTTAGTTCCAGAAATATCTTTAACACCACAAATAGTTAATCGTTTTAGAAAAAGATTTGGTAAAACAATCGCGATTCTTCATAGTAGACTTTCTGAAGGTGAAAAGTATGATGAATATAGAAAGATATCTAGAGGTGAAGTAGATATTGTTATAGGTGCTAGAAGCGCTGTTTTTGCACCCCTTAAGAATATTGGAACAATTATTATAGATGAAGAACACTCACAAAGTTATAAACAAGAATCACATCCAAAATATAGTGCTATTGATGTTGCAATAGAAAGAAGTAAATACCATAATGCTAAAGTAATATTAGGAAGCGCAACACCATCTCTTGAAACATATGCTAGAGCTAAAAAAGGCGTATATAAATTATTAGAATTAAAAAATAGAGTTAATAATAGACCACTACCTAAAGTAGATATTATCGATATGAATAAAGAGAAAAATAAGACTAGTTATTTCTCAAAAAAACTCACAGAAATGATTAAAGATCGTTTACAAAAACAAGAACAAATTATTCTTTTATTAAATAGAAGAGGATATGCATCATTTGTTACTTGTTCTAATTGTGGTTATGTAGAAAAATGTCCTAACTGCGATATAACTTTAACTTTTCATAAGTCGAGTAATACTCTAAGATGTCATTATTGTGGTTATGGTAATAAAAGAATAGATACGTGCCCTGAATGTAAGGAGCAAGCTATAAAAGAACTAGGTGTAGGTACTGAAAAAGTAGAAGAGGAAATTAATAGTCTATTTAATTGCCGTGTTATTAGAATGGATTTCGATACCACAAGCACCAAAGGTGCTCACGAAAAAATAATAGAAAAGTTTAAAAATCATGAATATGATATATTATTAGGTACACAAATGATTGCTAAGGGACTTGATTTTGAAAATGTTACTCTAGTAGGAGTAATTAATAGTGATACATCTTTAATGATTCCAAACTTTAGAAGTAGTGAATATACTTTCCAACTATTATCTCAAGTAGCAGGTAGAAGTGGTAGAGGCAAAAAAGAAGGTAATGTTATTATTCAAACTCATAATCCAGATCACTATGCTATTGAATTTTCAAAAACTCATGATTATATTAATTTTTATAATCATGAAATGAAAATAAGAAAAGAATTATCTTACTCACCATACTTTTATATGACAAGTATTAAAATAATTAGTAAAGACTATGAAAAAGCCAAAGAAGAAAGTAATAAAGTAGGTAGTTTTTTAAAAGAAAAATTAAATAGTAGTATTATTTTAGGTCCAACAGTATGTAGTGTTTTTAGAATGAATAATTTATATAGATTTAATATTATTATTAAATATAAGAAAGAAGAAAACTTATATAAAGCATTAAATTATCTCCAAGGACATTACAAAAATATTAATAATGTAGATATTGATATAGACTTTAATCCTATCAATATCTAGGCGTTTCTTTACATTTTAGGCATTTTATGGTATAATTATATCAATATGGAGAATATATCGCATAAGACGTACAAATTACTTAAAACATCATATATATCATAAAATCCATAATAAAAGGGGGGTATATATATGACAACCAAAACTATTCCAAAAAAATATATGTTTGTATTACAAAAAAATTATAGTGGACAAGAAGTAGTAGAATTTCAAAACGATGGTTCAATCTTAACATTCCCAATTAAACCTTTTAGTGATAGAAAATATCAACAAGCAACTAGAAGAGAGGGAACTGTAAAAAAGAATACTCTAGCATTCTTTGATGCAATTACAAACAAATTCTATGATTTAGATGAAATGATAAAAACTTTAGGTAGTGGAATATATCCATTTGATTATAAAAGTACAACGTCATATATCGGTTATTTAGATAGTGGATATATGCAATGTTTAAGATTATCATTTAATGATCCAGAACTTGCTGATATTGCATTAAACGCAGATGGAAATAGTATTAATCGTAATCATAAACCAACTATGAATATAGTTACAGATATAGTTGATATGATTGAAGATGAAAAATGTGATTTTGTAGGAAGAATTAAAGAAACATTTTTAGATAAACAAGATAAAAGATTTAACTTTTCTAAAAGTTTGATAGATGATATATTAACTTATCATGCAACTAAAAAAGCATATAATTTTAGATGTAAAGAAGGTTATCGCCAAGACGATGATTTAATAGAAGATTTAGAAGTATTTAGAAGAAATTTCTTAACTA
Organism: Bacillota bacterium; assembly: GCA_015059405.1. Classification (GTDB taxonomy): domain Bacteria; phylum Bacillota_I; class Bacilli_A; order RF39; family UBA660; genus RUG11788. Next base: position 220,097 of record SVAL01000001.1, on the reverse strand, counting down.
AAATTCAAAGTTATAGAAATTTTAGAGAACTATATCGTTTTAGAAAACAATATTTATATGATAAACAAGTAGAACAAGAAATGGCTTTAATTGCTGGAGAAGACGAAAAAACATCTGTTTATGCTGAACAATATGAAGAGGTAAGACAAAAATCATATCCAAAACAAAAGAAAAAAACTTATGAAGTTCCAGGACAACTTTCTTTGTTTGATATGATAGATAAGAAATAAAAACCCTTATAAATAAAGGAAATATGGGTAAAAAAAACTATATTTCCTTTTTTTTGCAAATTTTTTTTGTTATAATGAATTAGGAGATGATAGTATGGCAGTAAAATATGATGAAAGTTCTATTAAGATACTAGAAGGATTAGATGCTGTTAGAAAAAGACCAGGTATGTATATTGGTTCAACAGATAAGCGTGGACTACACCATCTAGTATGGGAAATAGTAGATAATGCAATCGATGAAGCTATCAATGGTTTTGGTGATTATATAAAAGTAACTATCCATAAAGATAAAAGCATTTCTGTTGAAGATCATGGACGTGGAGTTCCAACTGGAATGCACTCATCAGGTCGTTCAACACCAGAAGTTATTTATACAATCTTACACGCTGGTGGTAAATTTGAAGAATCTGGTTATAAAGTATCAGGAGGACTTCATGGTGTAGGTGCCAGTGTTGTAAATGCTTTAAGTAAATGGATGGAAGTTAATATTAAGAAGGATAAAGAAGAATATGTAATTCGCTTTGAAAACGGTGGTAAGGTAAAAAGTCCTTTAAAAAAGATTGGTACAACTAACAAAACAGGTACTACAGTAAGATTTTTACCAGATGAAGAAATATTTTCAACTACAACTTTCTCATTTACTACTATTTGCGAAAGAATGCAAGAATCTGCTTTCCTAATAAAAGGTTTGACAATCGAAGTAATAGATGAAGAAACAACAAGAAGTAATAAATTTTTATATGAAAAAGGCGTTTCACAATTTGTAGAATACTTAAATGAAGACAAAAATACATTACATGATGTTATTACATTTGAAGGATTAAAAGACTCAATTGAAATGGAAATTGCTCTTCAGTACACAGATACATATAATGAAAATATTGTCTCATTTGTAAATAACGTAAAAACAATTGATGGTGGTACTCATGAAGTAGGATTTAAGACAGCTTTAACAAGAGTATTTAATGATTATGCTAAAAATAATGGATATATCAAAGGAAAAGATAAAACTTTCGAAGGTAGTGATGTTCGCGAAGGACTAACAGCAATTATTTCTGTAAAAATTCCAGAAGCATTATTACAATTCGAAGGACAAACAAAAGGAAAATTAGGTTCACCAACTGCAAGAGTTGCTGTTGAATCATTTGTAAGTGAAAAATTACAGTTTTTCTTAGAAGAAAATAAAAAAATTGCAACTGATATTATAGAAAAATCTCTACGTAGTAAAGTAGCAAGAGAAGCCGCAAGAAAAGCAAGAGAAGATGCAAGAAAAGGAAAAACAACCGGTAAAAAAGAAAGAAACTTATCTGGTAAATTAACTCCTGCTCAAACTAAAAATAAAAAGAAAAATGAATTGTTCTTAGTCGAAGGGGATTCTGCTGGTGGTTCTGCAAAACAAGGAAGGGATAGAAAATTCCAAGCAATTTTACCACTTAGAGGTAAAGTAATAAATACAGAAAAAGCAAAAATTGAAGATATATTTAAAAATGAAGAAATTAATACTATGATCTATACAATTGGTGCGGGAATTACACCTAACTTTGAATTAGATGATTGTGAATATGATAAAGTTATTATTATGACCGATGCTGATGATGATGGAGCTCATATTCAATGTTTACTTTTAACTTTCTTCTATCGTTACATGAAACCACTTATTGAAGCCGGTAAAGTATATATTGCTTTACCACCACTTTTCAAAATTACTTATGGTAAAACAGTTGAATATGCTTATTCTATAGAAGAAATGAAAGAAAAAACAAAAGATAAAAAATGTGAAATTCAAAGATATAAAGGGTTAGGGGAAATGAACGCTGAACAACTTGCTGAAACAACCATGAATCCTGGAACTAGATCACTAATTCGTGTAACAATTGAAGATGCTGCTTTAGTAGAAAAAAGAGTTAGTGTCCTAATGGGAGATATTGTTGAACCACGTAAGGCATGGATTGAACAAAATGTTATATTCTCTTTAGAGGATGATTATGATATTAAAAAGAATAATTAGAGGTGTTTTATGAGAAATAGAAAGTTTTTAATATTTGGATTTATTTTCATTTTAATTATTACAGGAGTATTTTTATATATTGCTACTAAAATGAAAGATAATCTACCACTAGTATGTCGTGAAGATACTTTTGAAGTATTTAGTTATTCTCACGGATACAATCCAGAAGAAAAAGGTAATCATTTATTTATTTCAACTCAAAGCGATGTTGATGGTTTATTAAATATTTTTACTCCTGAGGCTATGAAAGAATTAGATATCAAAAAACATGACTATATTATTTACTTTATTAATCCACAAAATGGTTGTGATCGTGAAATAAGATTAAACTGTGTAACATATGAAAAAAATAAACTTACTTTAAATATGTCTAAATATCAAGTAGATCCTACTTGTGATAGAATTATTAATGATTCTTTAGTTATAGAATTAGAAAAAGGTAAATTTGATAAAAATATTGAAATAAAAACCGAAATAAAAGAAGAAACAAATAGTTAACTATTAAAATAAGAAAAGGTGATAACATGGAAGATATAATTGACAAGATATATGAATATTCACTTGAAGAAATAATGGGGGAACGTTTTGGAAGATACTCAAAATATATCATTCAAGACCGTGCTATTCCTGATGTAAGAGATGGTTTAAAACCAGTTCAAAGAAGAATATTATACGGAATGTATCGTGAAAAAAATACATATGATCATCCATATCGTAAAAGTGCCAAATCAGTAGGGGTAATTATGGGGAATTACCATCCACATGGAGATAGTTCAATATATGATGCTATGGTTCGTATGAGTCAGTGGTGGAAGCAAAATACAACATATATTGATATGCATGGTAATAATGGTTCAATGGATGGAGATAGTCCTGCCGCTATGCGTTATACTGAAGCTAGACTTTCAAAAATAAGCAATGAATTATTAAAAGATTTAGATCGTAATACTGTTGTAATGGCTCCAAACTTTGATGACACTGAACTAGAACCAACTGTTTTACCAGCAAAATTCCCTAATCTTTTAGTTAATGGTACAATGGGTATTTCAGCCGGATATGCAACTAATATTCCTCCTCATAACCTTGGAGAAGTAATAGACGCTACTATAAAAAGAATTGATTCACCAAATTGTCGATTAGAGACAATTATGGAAATAGTAAAAGGACCAGATTTTCCAACTGGTGGTATAGTTGAAGGTAAAGAAGAATTAGTTAAAGCATACACATCTGGACGTGGAAGAATCATTGTTAAATCAAGAACTAGTTGGGAAGATGAAAAAGGTAAACTTACACTAGCTATAAGCGAAATTCCATATGAAGTAAATAAAGCTTTATTAGTTAGAAAAATAGATGAGATTAGAATTGATAAAAAAATTGAAGGAATGATCGAAGTAAGAGATGAATCTGATAAAGATGGTCTAAGAATTGCTATTGATTGCAAAAAAGATGCTAATCGTGAACTAATTTTAAACTATTTATTAAAAAATACAGACCTACAAGTAACATATAATTTTAATATGGTTGCTATTGTAAATAGATGCCCAAAACAATTAGGTATTATTGAAATGCTTGATGCATATATCGCTCATCATAAAGAAGTAATTTTAAGAAGAACAGAATTTGATTTAGAACATGCAAAAGCAAGATATCATATTGTAGAAGGATTAATTAAATGTTTATCAATCCTTGATGAAGTAATTAAAACTATTCGTGCTAGTAAAAACAAAGCCGATGCTAAAGATAATTTAGTAAAAGAATTTAATTTTACTGAAAAACAAGCAGAAGCTATTGTAACATTACAATTATATAGATTAACTAATACTGACGTTGTATCTTTAGAAGAAGAAATGGAAAATTTAAAGAAAATGATTAAGGGATTAGAATTAATTTTAAGTGATGAAAACGTTTTAAAAACAGTTATGAAAGAAGAATTAAAACGTGTTAAGAAAGAATATGCAACCCCTAGAAAAACAGATATAAAAGATGAAATAACTGAAATAAAAATTGATACTACTGTAATGATTTCAAAAGAAGATGTAATTGTTTCAATCACAAAAGATGGTTATATTAAACGTACTTCACTAAGAAGTTATCAAGCATCAGGTGAAGAAACAACAATGAAAGATGGAGATTATTTAATAGGATTATATGAATTAAATACATTAGATGTATTACTATTATTTACTAACTATGGTAATTATTTCTATTTACCAGTGCATGAACTTCCAGTTTGTGTATGGAAAGACATGGGAAAACATTTAAGTAATATTATTAAATTAGATAGCGGAGAAGAAATAATGAGTGTTATCCCAATCAATGACTTCTCTCAAAAAATAGATATCACTATCGCAACTAAGAATGGTTTAATAAAACGTACTAATTTAGAAGAGTTTAAAACAACTAGAAGCGCAAAACCAATCACATGTATTAAGTTAAAAGATAAGGATTCTTTAATAAATGCATTCCTAACTAAATATAATGATATTTTTGTTGGTACAAATAAATCATATGGACTTTGGTACGACGTAAATGAAATACCAATCGTTGGTTTAAGAACAAGTGGTGTTAAATCAATTAATTTAAAAGATGATTATGTAGTTAATGTTTCAAACTTTGACACAACATCAAGTGAATACATAACAGTAATTACTGATAAAGGAACTGCTAAACGTATTAAATTAACTGATTTTGAAAAAACATCTCGTGCTAAACGTGGATTATTAATATTAAGAGAAGTAAAAACTAATCCATATCGTATAATAAAAACATTTATTGTTTCTAATAAAGATTTTATAGGAATAAAATCAAGCGATATAAAAGTATTAAAAAATACTGAAGTTCCAATCTTAGATAGATATTCTGTTGGTTCACAAATATCAAAAGAAAATATAAACTCTGCTTTTATCAATGTTGAATTAATAAAAAAAGATGAAATAAAAGAAGAAGTAAATATTACAAAAGAAAAACAAGAACCAAAAGTATCATTAAAAGAAATAGATGATCGTCTAATGACTATAGATGATTTTATAAATATTGATTAATAAAAGCACCTTTAGGTGCTTTTTTCTTATAATAAATGCATATTATAAAATAGGTGATTAAATGTCCAAAGAAGATTTTAAAAAATTTGTAAGAAAAAATCCAAATTTAATAAAATATGTAAATAATAAAAATATTACTTGGCAAAAAATATATGAGACATATGAACTATATGGAGAAAATGAAAGTATTTGGAATAATTATGTATATGAAAACAAAATCCCTAACTCTTTTAATGAAATAATTAATAATATTAAGAAAATAGATTTAGAAAAATTACAAACTGGAATAGAAAATATCCAAAATACAATATCTATGATTCAAAGTTTTGGTTCAAATAAAAAAGAACAACCTAATAATTATAAATATAATTACCAACATTTGGATGATTAATGTATATAGATATAATTTATAAAATAAGAGAAAATAAAGAAATATATTTATATTTAAAATATAATTCCTATTTATATAAAAGAATATTAAGGAATGAAATTTCATTAAAAGAACTAGATACATTAAAAAGAAATGAATTCAAACAAACAACAAGTGATAAATTAAGCGCATTAAAAGATAAGATAGATTTAGCAAACACATTTTTAAGTATTTTAAAATAAAAAGAAAGAATTAGTCTTTATACTTTAGTTCTTTCTTTTTATATGATATAATTCATATAGTAGGTGAGGATATGAATAAAAAGAGGTTATTAATTTTAATTGGAATGATATTTTTATTAACCGGATGTGTAAAATATAATTTAGACATGGGAGTAGGAAAAGATAAAAGTATATCAATTACTATTATTGATGCGATTCAAAAAGAGTATGCTGGTTCCTTAGAAAACACAGATAGTCTAGAAGAGTATAAAAAGTTAGGATATGAGGTAGAAACATATAATGATAATGGTTATACTGGACTAAAATTAACTAAAAAGTTTAATAGTATAGATGAAATAAGTAGTAGTGATGTCCAAACTTTTGAATTAACAGACTTATTAGATTTAGAAACAACAAATTATAAAATATTTAACTCTAACAAAATAGGAACAACTACAACATATAAAGCTAATTTTACATATGATCTAACAATGGCAGAAACAGAAGGTTCTAACGAAGAAGTAGATTATAGTGCTTATAGCGACAGTATGATTTTTACATATAAAATAAGTTTACCAAATAATGCTAAAATAATAACACATAATGCTGATGAAAAATCATCAGATGGTTATACACTAACTTGGAATATGAAATATGGAGAACTTAAAAACATTAATTTTACTTTTACAATCGATGATAACGATGTAACAACAGATCCAGGAAACAATAACAACACAAATGATAATAACAATAACAATGATAATGACAACGAAAATCAAACACCACCTGTTAACGATGATGGTAATGGTAGCGAAAACAACAATGATATTAAAGATTCCGCAAATAATAATAGTTCAGATAAAAAATCTACTGATAAAACTAATAAACTTGGTCCAATCATTGGAGCATTATTATCAATAGTAATTATTTTAGGACTATTAGTATATAAAATAAAATTAAAAAAAGAAGAAAAGACTCCAAATACTAAAATGAGTCATACTCAAGCACCAAAAAGATAAAGAATAGTAATATTCTTTTTTCTTTGAAAGGAGGAAATATGAAGAATTTAAGAATTAGAAATACAATATTATTATTAACCGCAACTACTTTAACACTAGTATCTCCTTTTACAAAGAAAGATAGAGTTTATGATTTAAATTATAGCATAAATAGTAGTTATCACTATCAAGATACAACTGTTGCTTTTGCAAATTCTACCTGTGGTGATATATATATAATTAAAGAAGAAATTGAAGATACTTATAAACCACCAACTAAAACAGCCATTGTAATAATTGATGAAACTAAAGATGAAGACCCAAATATGCGAATAAAAAAATCATGTAATATAAATAATCCCGATCAAATGATGGAAGTTTTAGAAGTAATTAAGAAGTACAATGAACTATATCCATCAAAATGGAATCGTTCACTTGATTCGATGATGAATGAATGGGAAGTACATAATGCCTTAAGTAAAATAAATTATATGCCTAAACATACCGATCATGTTGATCTAAATAATGATGATGAAAATACATATAATCATAAAGTCTTAACTAAAATATTTGGTAATTAAGAAGTATAATTTCTTTTTTTTATTTCTTTATTATGGTATCATTTATATAGATTTTAGGTGATTATATGAAAAAAGTTGAACTATTAAGTCCAGTTGGAAATATGGAAACATTATATTTTGCTATTCATAACGGATGTGATGCAGTATATTTTGCAGGAAAAAAATTTGGAGCAAGAAAATTTGCTAATAACTTTTCGGAAGAAGAAATAGTAGATGCTATAAAATATTGCCATTTATATGGTGTAAAAGCATATATAACAGTAAATACATTAATGTTTGATAATGAATTAGAAGAAGTATTAGAATATATTGATTTTCTTTATAAAGCAAATGTAGATGCTTTAATAATGCAAGATATAGGACTAATAAAAAAGACACATGAATTATATCCAAATTTAGAAATACATATTTCTACTCAAAGTCACAATCATAACGACCATGGGATTGATTTTTTTGAAAAATTAGGGGCAACTAGAATTGTTTTAGATCGCGAAATGAGTTTAGATGAAATAAATAGATTAAATACTAAACTAGAAAAAGAAGTATTTATTCACGGAGCTTTATGTGTATCATACTCAGGATGCTGCTTATTCAGTAGTATGAATGGTGGAAGAAGCGGTAATAGAGGAGAATGTGTTGCTTCCTGTCGTCTAAAGTATGATTTATTTAAAAACGATCAACAAATAAAGACAGATGGTAAATATTTATTAAGTACCAAAGAATTAAATACATTAAATCATATAAAAGAGTTAATAGAATCAGGAATTTCTAGTTTTAAAATCGAAGGAAGAATGAAATCTCCTGAATATGTAGGATTTGTAACTAGACTTTATCGTAAGGCAATAGATAAATATTATAACAATGAAGATATGACTATCTCCGAAGAAGATATCTACAATTTAAAAAAACTATATAATAGAGAGTTTACTGAAGGATATTTATTCAATAAATCAGGAAAAGAACTAATGAATATTAAAACCCCTAATCACTTAGGTGTAGAAATAGGAAGAGTTATAGAATATGATCGTAAATATATTAAAATATTATTAACTGATGATGTAAACCAAGAAGATGGAATTAGACTTCCTAATAACGAAGGAATGATTTTAAATAGAATATATAATAATAAATTATTATTAGTAAATAAAATAGAAAAAGGAAATATTTTAGTAATTGATAATAAAGTAAATTTAAAAGAAAAAGGAAAAGTATTAAAAACAATAGATAAAAAATTAATGGAAGAATTAAAAAAATATACAGAAAAGAAAATTCCTATTGATATAGAAATTATATGTAAAATTAATAATCCAATTAAAATGATAATAAATGATGAAACAAATACTATTTCTAAAGAATATTCAAAAGTAGAAAAAGCAGATAATTATCCAATAGAAAAAGATCGAATTATCAAACAAATAACTAAACTTGGTAACACACCATTTAGTGTAAATAATATAAAGTTGGATATAGATGAAAATATATTTATATCTATAAAAGATTTAAATGAATTAAGACGTAGTATTATAGATGAATTAATAGAATTAAGACAAAATAAAAAGAAAAATTATCAAAAAGTAAACTATCAAGAAATAGTAAAAAATAAAAAGAATAATAAAATAAATATTAATGTTCTTATAAGAACAAAAGAACAATTAGAAGCATGCATCTCTAATAATATTGATATTATCTATACTGAAGATAAACTATTATATGAAGAATATAAAGATAAATGTAATATTTATTTAAAATTACCTAGAGTACTATTAAAACATCCAAATTATAAAGATGAAAGACTTTTAATAACTGAAATTGGTTCATTAAATGCATTTAAAGAAAATAATAACTTAATAGCGGATTATACACTTAATATAACTAATAAAGAATCAATAAAACTCTTAGAAAAGAATAATGTTAATCTAGTAACAATATCACCCGAAATAACAATAGAAAGACTAAAAAATATTGATAAATTTGATAGTGATATACAATATATAATATATGGAACAATAGAATTGATGATAATGAAATATTGCCCATTAAAAATGTTAGAAAACAATGATAATAATAATTGTAATTTATGTAGTAGGAATAATAAATATTATTTAAAAGATCAAAATAATTTTAAATATCCAGTTCTAAATACAAAACATTATACCCATATTATGCATAAAGAACCAATAAATAATATTAAGGATATAAAACTATGTCTAGAAAAAGGAATTAATAATTTTAGAGTAGACTTATTATATGAAACAAAACAAGAAATAGAAAATATTATAAAAGAAATAAAAAAAGAACTAGGTGATTAAATGGATATTAATCTTATTAATAAATTAGATGAATTAATAAATATTTTTGAAAATAGTGATGAATTAAAAGAACTAATTAAGTTAAAAAAAGAAATATTAGATGACATAGAAATAAAAAATAAATTAGATCGTTTTAATATTATAAAAGATAATATATATTTAAAAGAAGTAACAGAAATTAGAAAAGAACTATTAGAGAATAAAAAAATAAAAAGATATAAAGAATTAGAAAATAATTTATTATTACTTACTTTTTCAATTAATCAAAGACTAAATAGTCTAATAAGTAAAAAGGGGTGTAATCATGAAAATAATTAGTGGTAGTTTAAAAGGAAGAACAATAGATGGATTTAACATTGAAGGAACAAGACCAACAATGGACCGTGTTAAAGAATCATTATTCGGAATGATTCAATCATATATTAAAGATAGTATTTGCTTAGACTTATTTGCTGGAAGTGGTAATTTAGCATTTGAAGCAATCAGTAATGGAAGTAAATTATGTTATTTTAATGATAAAAATATTAAATGTATAAATATAATTAAAAAAAATATAAAGAACTTTAATATAGAAGAAAAAACTAAAGTACTTAACTTAGACTATAATAAATGCCTAGATTACTTAAAAGATAATCAAATAAAATTAGATATAGTTTTTTTAGATCCACCATATAAAAATGAATGTTTAAATGAAATTATTAATAAAATGTTAGACTATAATTTATTAAATAAAGGTGGAATAATAGTTTGCGAAGTTGATAACAATTATTTGAATAAAGACTTTAAAAATCTTGAAATAATTAAAAATCGTAAATATGGTGATAAGTTCATAATTATTTATGAAAAAAACTAGTCATTAGATTTTTATTGGTGTATAATTACAATAGGTGATACTATGAATAAACTGAATAATAAGGGTTTTGCAATATCAACTATGCTTTATGGTATATTAACTATAATTGTTATTATATTAATGTTATTACTTAATATAATGCGTAGTTCTTATAATAAAGAAAATGCTGCAACAGACGAAATATATTATTATTTAAATAAATGTGTATCTAAACAAATTGCATTAGAAAAATGTTATAAAACATATAATGTTGATCCAAGTGATTTAAAAAGTTGTGCTGATGAGTATGAAGCATATACTTCTTGTGCCGGTAAAAATATTAATACTAATCTTGATAAGAAGTATTTAAATACAACAATAATTGATAAAGCAGCTATCAAAGGAAGCGGGATTATAAATGATCCAACTGTTACAAATAGATTTATATTTGTAGGTATTAATCCTAATAACTATATAAATATAAATGGTGAGGTTGGAAGAATAATCTCAGTTGAACCATCAGGAAGTATAAAAGTTTTATTAACAAGTAGTTTTAATTCTATTTTTGATCCTTATACCGTAACAACAAATATTAGTGGAGTAGGTAGATGGGAAAATTCAACATTATATAATACTTTTAACAATAAATTTAACTCTTTCGATAAAAAAACTTACTTTGATAGAGGTAAATTTTATATGGCTGTTATTTATAATAGTGATTCTACTTTTGAAGCATTACAAAAAATTAGATCCAACACTGATTCTACAGAAGCATATTTTGGTCTTCCATCTTTAGAAGACTACCTAAAAGCATCTGAAAACATTTTAGAAGGTGGAGCAACATATTGTAATCTTAGTGATACAACTCCTTCATCAATCAGTGATACATTTACAAATTGTCGTACTAATAACTGGATGAATAGTGGAACATGTGCATGGACAAGTACTGGTTATAGTGGTATTGATGAATATATGACATATAGTGCATCTTTAGTAACAAACAAACCTGTAACAACTAAATGTAACTCAAACATGGTTGTTTATTTAAGTAGAAATACTACAATTTCATCTTCTGGTGAAGGTAGTGTAAGTAATCCTTATATAGTAGAATAAGATAAGTTAAAAACTTATCTTTTTTAATCTTTACAAAATAAAATTACTGGTATAAAATTAAATTATAAAATAGAGAGATAATAGGTGGTAGCATGAAGAAACTATTTCTACAATTTTATACTCATCAATATCAATCTTACAAATAAGAAGATGCTTTTTTTGGCACCTTCTTTTTTTACATAGTGGAGGTAAATATGACAATCGATGAAATAAGATCTGATTTATTAGAATTTATTAAAAAAGAAAGAACACTAGATGAAACTAGTAAACATTTTGAATTAACCAATAATGAAATAATGGGATTTATTAAAGAATTAACTAGTGAAGGATTTATGATTTCAACAGTAATTAAAGATAACGAAATTCAAATTATGAATAAAGGTACAACCGACTTCACTGCCGATAATGATTATGATATAGAAATTGATAGCGATAATGAAAAGATATTAGTAATTTCCGATCTGAATTTAGGAAGCAAATATCAACAACTATCTTTTCTAAATGAAGTATATAAAAAGGCTTATGCCGAAGGAATAAGAAAAGTAATAGTATGTGGAGATATATCTGCCGGATTAATTTCACCAAAAAACATCTATTACAACAGTTTATTTAAATATGATACACAATCTCAAGCAGAATATATTATCGATAATTTTCCTAAATTAAATGGCATGAAAACATATTTCATAACTGGTGAAAAAGATCATACACATGAAATAAAAAATTCAGAATCAATTGGTAAAATGATATCAGATAAAAGAAAAGATATGATTTATTTTGGACCAAACCACTGTACAGTAAATTTAATTAATAAAGATAAAGAAACTGGTAAAATATTAAATCAAGCAAAAATTTTAGTAAGACATCCTAAAGGAAAAGTTGCTTATACTTTATCTTATAAACCACAACAATACATCTCATCAATGCGTAGCGAAGATAAAGTAGATATGGTTTTACATGGACACTTCTTACAATGTGAAAAAATGCATTTTAGAGGAGTAGACGAAATATCAGTACCAGGAATGACCGCAACAACACCAAAAATGAAAGACGATGGTGCTAATAATACTGTTGGTGCTTGGATACTTGATATTAAATTAAAGAAAAAAGGAATCGAAAAAGTAGTACCTACTTTAATTCCATGTTACCAAACTATTCAAAACGATTATTTATATTCAAAACCACTTTCATCAACAAAAGATAAAACTACACATGTAAAAAACGAAACAGAAAAACATATAGATAAAATATATAATTTTATTAAAAATGGGACTAGATTCGAAGATTTTATAAAAGAAATGAATATTTCTATGACTGAAGGATATGGTTTAGTTGAAACAATGAAATTATATGGTAAACCAATAGAATTAAATATGACTGAAGATGGAAGTTTAATTTTCCATAAAAAGAAAAAGACTAAAACAACTCAATATACATCTAAAGATAAAGAAGGTCTTATCGAAACTAATATATGTGTTATTTCAGACACACATTTAGGTACAAAAGAACAACAACTTACATTAATTAATGAAGTGTATAAAGAAGCACATAGAAGAGGAATTAAAATTGTACTTCATATAGGTGATGTTTTAGATGGAGATTATACTCAAATAAGAAAAGAACAAACTTATCAATTATTTTTAAGAGGATTTGATGAACAAGTAGGTTATGTAATTGATATGTATCCTCATATTGATGGTATTACAACATACTTTATTCAAGGTTCACACGATGAAACACATCTTAAAAATGGAGGAGCTACAGCTGGAGCTTGGATAGATAGATGTCGTGACGATATGATTTATTTAGGACAAGACAAAGCAACATTTAAAATAAACAATTTAAGAATATTAATGGATCATCCAGGTGGAGGAAACGCTAAATCTTACTCATACAAACCACAACAAGCAATCGAGGGGTTAAACCCAGGAGAAAAACCTAATATCCTACTACAAGGACATTATCATAAGAGTTATTATATGTTCTATAGAAACGTACATTCACTTTTAGTACCATGTATCGTTAATCAATCACAATTTATGAAGAAAATGAATCTACAAAACATAGTAGGAGCATACTTCTTAAAAATATATTCTGATGATAAAGGTAATATCCATTATTTTGAACCTGAAGAACATTTATTCTCGACTAAAGATTTAATAGAAAATGATTACTTAAAATGTAAGAAATTAGATATAAGATTACCTAAAAAAGATAAAAAATAAATTGATTATAACGTTATAAAAAATATTTTATAGCGTTATAATTTTTATGTGTTATAATTATTATAGTAGTGAGGTGATAGAGTGAAAAAAGAATTTGATTATAAAAAAATAATCAAATATGCATTAGTATTTACTCTTGTGTTATCAGTATTATTATTGATGTCTAATCAGGTTGTATTAGCTGATGTTGGTAATAATAATAGTTATGATACCGGAAGTAGTGATAGTGGTGATAGCGGAGATGTATTCTGGTTTATATATATAATCTTTGATCTTTTTGGCCCAATTGGTGGACTAATAATTGTAGGTATAGTTGTAGCTGTTTTCTTCTTTTTAAAGAAATCTGGAAAACTAGCCAAAATCAACTTACAACAACAAAACAATATGGTAAATCAACAAGCAATGATGAGCCAAAATATGAATAATAATGGACTAAGTCAATCAATTGCGATGAATATAAGACAAAATGACCCTAATTTCTCGGAAGATGCATTTATCGGATGGACAAGAGAAGTATTTATGAAAATCCAACAAGCATGGAACGATCGAAATTGGAAAATTATTAGACCATTCGAATCACAAGAATTATTTAGTCAACATAATCAACAACTAGATGAATATATTAGAAACAACAAAATAAATAAAGTTGAAAAGATTTGTATTAGATATTGTGGTCTTAAACATTACCATATAGATGGTGATAAAGAAGTACTAGTAGTAGAACTTCATGCTACAATGCGTGACTATGTAGTAGATGCTAAGACAAATAATGTTATTGAAAGTGATCCTAATAAAGATTGGTTTATGAAATATGATATGACATTTAATAGAAAAAAAGGTGTTTTAACACAAGCGGGAGTAAGTAATAAATCAACAACTAACTGTCCAAATTGTGGAGCGCCAACTGAAATAACTTCAGCCGGACAATGTGAATACTGTAGAAGTATAATAACAACAGGAGAACACGATTGGGTATTATCTAATATCGTATCAATAAAATAATATGATTAAAGGAATTATAGGTGGTTTTTTAGGTATTGTTATTGGATTTTTAGTAATTGTCTTATTAATATATCTTTTTATAAGAAGTATAATGAATAAATTTGGTTTTGGAAATAAAACACTAACTTCATTATATAAGGAAACAAAAGAAGCTGAAGCTCTGGAAAAGACAAGACATAAACAAGTTAGTGGTATGACAAAAATGTTACTTCCAGAAATTCAAAGAGACTTTAATGATTTTAATGAAAAAGAAATTTATTTATTAGTAGAAAAGAGTCTAAGAGCGATATTTCTAGCTTTAGAAAATAAAGATATATCCTATGTAAATGATGATGAATTTAACTTGATTAAAGAAAAAATTCAAGATCAAATAATTGACCTACAAGACAATAACATTACTTATAAATATGATGATATAGTATTTCACAAACATGCAATTAAAAGTTATAAACGTCAAAAAGATGTCGCAACTATTGAAATATCGACATCTTTAGAGTATTATTATAATAAGAGAAAAGATAATAAAGATATTTCTCAAGATGATGTAAAAAGACAAACTAGATATACAACACAATTAGTATATATAATAGATAATACAAAAACAGGATTTGATATAAATATTCTTGGTTTGCATTGTCCTAATTGTGGAAGTCCAATTACATCTTTACAACAAACACATTGTAATTACTGTAAAGGAGTTACAAACATTCAAATAGCCAGTCTATTAAAGTGCTGGAAAATAATTAATTATAAAGAAGATTATTAATCTAAAGGAGGAAATATAAATGGGATTAATTAAAGCAGCCGTTGGAGCAATCGGTTCAACATTTGGAGATCAATGGCAAGATCTTATTCAATGTGAAGACATGAATGAAAATATTTTAATGGTAAAAAAGACTACAGAAAGTGGACAAATTTCTAAAGGTAGTAGAATCATTGTAGCACCTGGACAAGTAGCTGTTATCTATGATTCAGGAAGTATTGTAGATGCAACTGCAGAAGAAGGTACTTATAACTTTGATCAATCTACATCTCCATCATTCTTTGGTGGACAATTTGGTGCAGTATTTAAAGAAATGTGGGAACGTTTCAAATATAATGGAACACCAAATAAAGAACAAGCAGTATTCTATTTCAATGTAAAAGAAATTCTAAATAATAAATTTGGTACAGGAAATCCAATCCCATTCCAAGATTGGTCACATGCTATTCCTAACCAAATGACTGGTTCAATTATGCCTTTAAGTGTAAAAGTAAGATGTTATGGTAAATATACATTCCAAATCTTTGATCCAGCAGTATTTATGAGAACATATGCAGGAACTGAAGATGTTGTAACTAAAGATAAATTAGTAGAACAAATGAATTCAGAAGTTATTGCAACATTCCAAAACGTATTAAACGAACTTGGAAATAGTAATCATAAAGTTCCAGTACTTGAATTACCAAGTAATACTGATGAAATTAAACAAGTAATGGATGAAAAAGTATTTGACGAACCAATTAGAAATAGGGGAGTTAAATTAGTAGGATTCGCTGTAGAATCAGTAACACTTGATGATGATTCTAATAGAAAGATCGAAGAATACGAACATAACTCTAACTCTATGATGCAACAAGGACGTGTTCTTGATGTTATGGAAACAGCAGCAGGAAATGCAAATGGTTCAGCAACTGGATTCATGGGTATTGGTATGATGAATATGGCATCTGGAGGAATGGCAGGAGGAGTAATGCAAAATGCATTCGGATCTCAACCACAACCTCAACAACAATATGATCCATATGCTAAGCAACAAGAAGCTCCTAAAGCACCAGCTGCACCAGCAGGAGTTAAATGTACAAACTGCGGAGCAACTGTAACTGGAAAATTCTGTAGCGAATGTGGTACTCCAGTAGCAGCAGGACCAAAAAAATGTTCTAAATGCGGAACAGAAGTAACTGGAAAATTCTGTACTGAATGTGGTACTCCAGTAAATAATTAATTAAATAAATAAAAAGTAGAGGAAACTCTACTTTTTTGTTTTTTATATTTTATTTTAAAATATCATAGTATGTAAAATTCTTTCAGTATTTTTAAAATTAAGTTTAGCAATTTCTTTCAATTTATCTTCTCCATATTTTTCAACAACTTCTTCACCAATCTTATCTACTTGTGGTCCAGCTCCCTTTGGTAAAGGAATATGTAAACTATCAGAAATTTTATCAAACTCTTTTAAAAAGATATATCTACTAATAACAGAAGCACATGCAACAGCTAAATTTTTATCTTCAGCTTTTGTCATAAATGTAATACCTCTTTGAATATTAGGTGTTTCATTAAGATAACTATAATATCTTTGTTCTCTTGCAAACTCATCTACAACTATATAATCATAATCAAGTTCTTCTTCATGTACCATTTTCCATAAAACTTTATTATGCATAATTGCTTTTAATTCATTGATATTATAACCAACACCATATTTTTCATTATATTCACTATTACTTAAGATAAGACTCTTATATTTAATTCTTTTAACTAGTTGTGGAGCAATCTTTAATATTTTATCATCATCTAATTTCTTAGAATCACGAATACCAAGTTCTTCTAAGAAAGAGATATCTTCTTTATTTACATAACTACTAGTAACTACTATAGGCCCAAAATAATCTCCAGTACCAACTTCATCTGAACCAATAGAAGAACAATAGTAATATTTAGAATAATCTATTTCTTTTTCTTTTTTACTAGTTTCAACAGCAGCTTCTTCCATAGCCCAAACTGATGCTTCTACATCTGCACTAGTACCTTGAAACATAACTTTATTTTCGCCTTTTTTATTAGTATCATAAATAGTAATAACAACATCTTCATTAACTGCTTGCATTGTTACATAAGGAATTTGTTTACCACGATCATATTCCTTATAAAAAGAAAGCATTTTATTTCTAGTTTCATTATCTACTTTTAATACAATACAATTATTTTTATTATCATTAGCCATACTAAGCACCTCAATAACATTATAACATTTACAAACAAAAAACACTACTATACTAAATATAAAAGAATAAAAATATAAAAAAATTAAAATTAAATATTGAAAAATAAAAAATTATGTGATACTATTAAAAAGTCATGGACCCTTAGCTCAGTTGGTTAGAGCATCCGGCTCATAACCGGACGGTCATAGGTTCGAGTCCTATAGGGTCCACCATATCGCGGGTATGGCGGAATTGGCAGACGCACTAGACTTAGGATCTAGCGCCGCAAGGCTTGCAGGTTCAACTCCTGTTACCCGCACCATTTATGAAAATACGAACTAGAAATAGTTCGTTTTTTTGTGTATACTAAAGATAGAAGGTGTAAGTATGAATAAACTAAAACTTTTTATAATAACATTTTTAATCCTTTTATTAACAGGTTGTAAACCACATTTTAATACATCTGATTATTTAAAAGAAAAAATAGATCTAGATGTATCAAAGTGTATAATTTTAAGAGATAATGATGATCATAATATTTTTGGGCTTGGAGAAACAATAATAGAATTAAATTGTAAATATGATAAAGAAAATATAGAAAAACAAATTAAAAATTATAATAAATTACCATTAAGTGATAATCTTCAATATATTATGTATAAAGAAGAAAAAGATGAAGAAAATGAAGAGTTATACCATTTAGCTAAAAATAATAAAATTCCTGAAATAGAAGATGGATATTATTATTTTATAAATAGATACAATAAAAGAGAATTAAAATATGATGATAAAGATATATTTGAAGATTTATCTTTAAAATTTACATTAGTATTATATGATAATAAAACTAGTACATTATATTATTATGAATATGATGAATAAGAAATAGTAAATAGAGTAGATACAAATCTACTCTTTTATGTTATAATAAAAGCGCTTTAAAACAAGTAATTTGTTAGGGGGATTATTATGGCAATTACAGCAGTTGATAAAATTAAATTAAATAAATATTTAAGAGAACATGCAGTAGATGATATTTATTATTTAGATATGTGTGATGCTTTAGGAAAAAGAGGTAAAATTAGTGATATAGAATTCTTAGAATATTTTACAGATAGTGCAGTACAAGAATTAAATAAAGATAGTAAGATTTCTATAAAACAATTAACTAAAATAATATTAACAATAGATGCATTCTTAACTTGGATTCACGAAGCAAACAAAGAAATTAGTGATGAAACACTTAATAAAATAAGAAACCTAGAATATTTTTATGATGAATATTTAGAAAGAACAAAAACAGAACCGGATTTAGAATTTAAAGAAAGCTGTTTAAAGACTGTTTTAACAACAATTAATGAATTATATCCATCAGAAGAAAAAAGTGAATCTATGACTAAATATATAAATCAAATTAACACGTTAAATAGTCAAATAAAAGATTTAAGAAAGCAACTAGATGAAATAACAAAACTATATGAATTATCACAAGAATCATTAGAACAAAAAACTAGTAAGGTAGCTTCTTTAACAACATCACTAACTTCATCACAAAATGAATCAAAAGGTAAAGATAAAGAAATAGATAGATTAAATGAAGTCATTAGAGAATTATCTGATAAAATAACAGCATTTGAAACAGAAACAAAAAATCTACAACAAGAAAAATGTGATTTATTACCATATAAAGAACAATTTTCAGGTTTACAAGATGAAATAAAAGAATTAAAAGGGATAATAGAAAAAGAAGCAACCAAAAAGAAAGATGAACTAAAAAAAGAAAAGAAACAAGAAAAAATTTCTGAGTTAATATATGAAAAACTTCTATTTGAAAGTGCAAACCTTAATCAAATAGTAGGATTTATTAAAGATAGCGGTATAGTAACAAGTAGTTCTGAAGTATCATCAATCCTAAAAAGAATTAAATCAAAAATAAACTTAGAACAAACTTCTTTTAGTATGTGCCCATCTTATCAAATAGTATCTCCAACGCTAGCTGAAAATCAAACATTTTCATTAAATGTACCATATGGGTCTAAGTACTATGACATAATGTTAGTTTCTGACTTCCATATTGAACAAATAGATTCTAAAGTATTAAATGGTTTTGATATATTAAATGATTACTGTGTAAAAAATGGAATTCATTTAATCTTGAATTTAGGAGATTTCTATCAAGGATATCCAGGAATGCCTCTTGAATATAAAAATGCTGTAGAAAGTTATAAATTAGTAGAGAAATCTATTACTTCAATTCCACAAGTAGAAGGAATTTATCATGCTATATTAGGTGGTAATCACGATAAAAGTATTGTTAAATACGGATTTGACCCAATAGGTATGTTAGCTGAAGAAAGAGAAGATATTATTAATTTAGGATATATGCATTCAAAAGTAGCAATTAATTGTGGCAGCCATAACTTAGGACATTTTGATATTCATCACCCTGATACATTTGATTTTCCTATTAATTTAAGTTCATCAGGTATCGATATTGATGAAATGAATAATTATTTAACTTCTATTTATCAAAAACAAAATAGAAATAGAGATGATTCATATATAGATATTTTTGGACATACTCATAAAAATCAATTTAATTATCCAGCATCATATTGTTATATACCATCATTCTTTGAAGGTAAAACAAAAAAAGGAGCATGTCATTTAAGAATATATTTTGATGAAGATACAGACATAAAATATATGGTCTTCATGCCGTTAACTAGTACTACCAAACTAGTAAAAACTAATGAGATAATTTATCAAAAAACATTAAAGAAATAAAAGGAGTAATTATGACAAAGAAAAAACAAGAAATATATGAAAGAATATATGGAAGTATTGGTGGAGATAATGTAACAGAAGAATATGGTCTATTATTAGAAGTACTATCTACTTTTACTGACGAAGATAAGAAGGAGTTAGATTTAGATAAAATTAAATCAGACTTTCTATATCATGTTTCAATGAATGAAATAGATTTAAATTTTGCATATAAATATAGTAGAAAACTAAATTTACAACTTGAAGAAGAAATAAAACAAATAGTATACAAAAATGGTAATGCTAGAACAATTGCTGCATATATTGGATTAAATAAACCAGAAGATGATGAAATAGTTGCACTAGCAGTAAGAGCAATCAAAAAAACTCTACCAGAAAGCGCTGAAGAACTAGAAGTATTAAATCAGTTAAAAGTATATTTATATGAAAAGAAACTATATGATGAAACACTAGAAGCAATAAAAGATTCAAAAGATCCTGAAACTTTAGTATGTGCAGCCTTAACTTTTGAACCAGCTCTAATAAAAGAAGTATTTGGAAGTAAAAAGAATATGTATTTATATTTAACTGCCAATACTTTTACTGATGATGAAGATATTGAGTATTTTAAAAACAGATTATTATCTATGGATAATAGTGCTTTAGAAAAACAACTAGCAACATCTGCTAAAAAAACAGACCAAAAAATTAAGCAAAAATTATTTTAATAGTATATAATTAATATAATTAGAGGTGATTATATGAAACAAAAAATAATGATTGATATGGACGATGTAATAACTCAAGGTGGTTTTCTTCATTTAATAAATGAATTTTTAGGAACAAACTATGAAATGGATTATTTTAAAGAATTTCATATGCAAGATGTTCTTCCTGATAAAGAAGCATTCTTTAAATGGTTTGTAACTAAAAATATGTATGATTATTGTACATTACTACCAGGTGCTAAAGAAACAATTGAAGAATTAAATAAGTATTATGATGTATATATAGGAACATCTTATATATTTAGAGATATCCCAGTTGAATCAAGCGTCGTATTAAAACAAAAATGTGATTATCTTCATAAAGAATTACCATTTATTACACCATTTCAATATATATTTATATATGATAAATCACTTTTAGATGTAGATATCAAGATAGATGATAAACCATCGAATTTAACCAATTGTAAAAGAAATCTAATGTTTACAGCATGGCACAATGAAAAAATGACAGATGAAGAATTAAAAGAATTAGGTATTGAAAGAGTAAATAGTTGGTTAGATATAAAAAACAAATTATTAAATCAAAATAAGTAGATTTTATATCTACTTTTTACTTTCTATGATAAAATTAAAAAGCAAGACTAGGTGATAATATGGATTTAAAAGATCAATTTAAATATTTTGTAAGCGGATATTTTGGTGTAAGAGAAATGGACGAATATGATTTAAAAGTATATGTGTTAAAAGATATTGAAAATTATATAAAAGACTTTATTGAAGTTAATCCAATTGATAATTATGAATATAAAAAAGTATCTGAAGAAATAGAAAAAGAAACCCCATTAAAAACTAAATTACAAGATGCATTATTAGTACTAAATAAAATTAATGGACCAATAGAACTAATATTATTAATTAAAAAAAGAATAAAAAAGATAAACAAGTAGGTGTACTATGGAAAGATATAAAAGTGTAAAAATAGCTAGCATTTTAGGAATAATAGGTAATGTTTTTTTGCTTATCATAAAAAGCATAATAGGTTTTATTACTAATAGTCAAGCAATGATAGCTGATTCATTTAATAGTGCCGGAGATATATTTTCTTCTCTTATGACATATATCGGTAATAAAATAGCTAACATTCCTTCAGATGATGATCATAATCTTGGACATGGTAAAGCAGAATACATATATTCAATGCTAATTAGTTTGGTTATGATTATCATGTCTATAAAGATATTAATAGATTCCATATCATCAATAATAAATCAAGATAAATATACGTTTTCTATATGGTTAATTATTGTATGTATAATTACAATACTAACAAAGTTATGTCTATTTATATATACAAATAAACTTGCAAATAAACATAATAACCTATTAATTAAAGCTAATTCATATGATCACAGAAATGATTGTATTATAACAACTTTTAACTTAATTTCATGTTTATTTTCATTAATAAACATATATTGGTTAGATGGAATAGTAGGAATTGGTATTTCTATATGGATATTTTATACATCAGCTAAAATATTTAAAGATAGTTATGATGTCTTAATGGATAAATCAATATCTGAAGAAGCAAAAGAAAAAGTATTAAAGATAATTGATAAACATAAAGAAATAAAAAAGATAAGACATTTTAACTCAACCCCTGTAGGATATAAATACCAAATATCAGTAACAATATTTGTAGATGGTAATTTGTCAACTTTTGAAAGTCATGAAATCGCAGATAATTTAGAAAAAGAAATAATAAAAGAAATTGAAGAAATATATTTAGCTGTAATTCATGTTAATCCAATCGAAATAAAAAAAGATAATAAAACAAGTAAAAGAACTAGTAAATAGTTCTTTTTATTTTTATAAAAAAATAGTATAATATTTATGGAAAATAATAGATAATGGAGAGTAGTATGAGTAACGTAAAACAAACTAAGAATATTTTATATCGCATAGAAAAAGATTTCCCAATAAAAGGAGTAAACTTTGTAGATTTAACACCTACATTAACTGATGGAGAAGCATTTAAAACAGTATCTACTGAACTAAAAAATAAAGTTTTAGAGTATAACGATGATATTGATTATATCATTTCACCAGACGCTCGTGGATTCTTATGGGGAACATATGTAGCTGCATTACTTGAAAAACCGCTAGTACCAATAAGAAAACATGGCAAACTTCCACCAGGTTCAGTTATGGCAACAATTAATGATACAACTGAATATTCTAATATTGAACTTGATATTCCAATCGTTGATTTAAAAAATAAAAAATGTATTTTTATTGATGATGTTTATGCAACTGGTGGTACATATAAAGCATGTAAAAAACTAGTAGAAATGCATGGTGGAATAATGGAAAATGCATATGTTGTATTAGATATAAAATTAACTAATGATAATATCATTTCTTTAATCGAAAACAATAATCTTGAAATAGAATAATTAAGAGTGATATAATTAGAATATAAAAATGGGAGGCTAGAAGATGACTAATAGAGAAAAAGAATGGAAATCAACCGCTAAAGTTCAAATAGAAGCAAATATGGATTCTGATATTTCCAATTTAAACGACGATGATAGTTTTTTACCAATTGAAGAACAAGAAAAGGAACCATTATCAGAAGAAGAAAAAAAAGAAGTAAGAAAAAAATTATTCTTTCTACTTGTAGTTATTATAGTTGTATTATTAGGTTTATTAATTGTATTAATATTTAATCCTTTTGATACAAACACTTCAAAAAAAGAAAAAGAAACTGAAAATAAAGAAGAAACACCCAAATCAGATAATGAAAAACCAGTTACTGAATTGGAAGATGGTGATATTCCACCAGCTAATTATGAAATAAAAGCACTTGAAAAAGAAATTATTAATTTAAAATATGATTATTATGAAAACGATACTTTAGCAATATATAAAACTGGAAATATGGATATTAAGAATTTAACAGATAAAAATAAATTATTCTTAGTAACTAAAACAAATGATTTTGCATCATTAATAAAAAATAAAACAACAATAGAAGAAGCATGTAATTCTGATATTATTATTGAACAAAAAGCAATTGATGAAATATTAAAAAATAGATTTTCTACAACAGTAGTTAATTATGATGAGTTTACTTATAATTTCTATACTAATGATGAATATCAAAAAACAATAAAGTTTATCTATAATGGTAGTAATGCATATGTAGGAAAATGTTACAATTATACTAATCAAATAAATACATTTACTCAACAAGAATTACAATCAGCAACTAAAGATAAAACTAAATTATACATAGACGTAAAAGTAGTATTTATAAGTGAAAATGGCGTGTTTAAAGATCCAAACTTCACAACATTAATTACAAATCAAAATCAAAGTTTTGAACAATATATAAAGAATGGAAGTACATATAGATATACATATGATATAAGTGGTAGTTCATATTCTTTATTAAATGTGTCATTATTAAAATAGGTTTTGCCTATTTTTTTATTAGGAGGGTTTAAAATGAAAAAATATATCTTTGTAGATATAGATGGTACACTAACAGATTCACATAAAAAAGTATCAAAAGCCAATATAAAAGCAATGAATGAAATTGAAAAAAAAGATTTTGAAATAGTTTTTTGTTCAGGAAGAACAAATGATTATTTAGTTGAATTATCTAAAAAATGCAACACATCAAGATATTTAATTTCATCAAACGGAAGTTTAATATATGATCAAAAAGAAAAGAAAATCATATATCAAGATAAAATCCCATTTAAAATACTTGAAACAATATATGATTATTGTAAAGAAAATCGTATGGCTATATCTTTTAATACAGAAAAAAACAGATATTGTAACGATTTTTTAAACTATGATATTAATTATGAGAAAAAAGATACAAAAAGAATTAGAAGTATAAAAGATATGGAATCAAAAAATATAACACAATTTGTCTTAGGAAGTTATAGTTACAACGAAATGACAAAAGTTAAAGACTTCTTAGACACTATTCCAGCTTTAGAAATAGTAAATATATCAACAACAATGAAGTTAAAACAAATAGATAGTCCTGATGGATTTTTCTATGATGTAGTATTAAAAGGTGTAAATAAAGGAACAGGTATAAAAAACTTTATCAAAACAGTAAATACTACTAAAGATAATTGTATTGCAATAGGAGATCATATCAACGACATAGATATGTTTAATGCAGTTAATTATAAAGTAGCTATGGGAAATGCTTGTGATGAATTAAAATCTAAAGCTACTTTTATTACAAAGACAAACGATGAAGATGGTGTTAAATATGCACTTGAACACATCGAAAAAGAATTTATATAAAAATGATAATATGTTATAATAAATAATAGGTGATAATATGATGATAGGATTTAAAAAAGAAAACAATCAAGTAGATAAAAAGATAATAGATAATATTAGAGGTTTATCTATAGATATGATAGATAATGCTAGTAGTGGACACCCTGGTATTGCTCTTGGTGCTGCGCCAATATTAACAACATTATATGCAAATCATCTTGTTGTTAATCCAAAAGATGATAAATGGATTAATAGAGATAGATTTGTTATGTCTGCAGGGCATGGTTCAAGTTTATTATATGCAACCCTTTATATGTCTGGTTATAATTTAACATTAGATGATTTAAAAGACTTTAGAAAAATAGATTCTAAAACACCAGGACATCCAGAAATAGATGTAACACCAGGAGTAGATGTTTCTACTGGTCCTCTTGGTCAAGGAATAGCTACTGCTGTAGGTATAGCAATAGGTGAAAAGCATCAAGAAAAATATTTTGGTGAAGATATAATTAATTATTATACTTATGTTCTTTGTGGAGAAGGGGACTTAATGGAAGGAGTAAGTTATGAAGTTTGCTCACTAGCTGGAAAACTTGGTTTAAATAAACTTATTGTTCTTATGGATTCAAATGGTATTACACTAGATGGAAGTCTTGATAATAGTTTTAATGAAAATATAAAAATGCGTTTTGAATCACAAGGATGGAATTATATTAATGTAGCTGATGGTGAAATAACTAATGATATAGATGCTGCAATAGAAAAAGCAAAACAATCAGATAAACCAACACTTATTGAAATTCATACTGTAATTGGAAAACATTCAATAAATCAAGCATCTTCTGCAGTACATGGTTCACCACTATCAAAAGAAGACATAACAAACGTCAAAGAAAAGTTAGACTTAAGAGATATTGCTTTTCAACCAAATGCAGAAGCCTTAGAGTCAATGCAACAATCTATTAAAGATCGTTGTGATCATTTATATGAAAATTGGCAAAAAAGATATAATGAACTTGATTCAAATGCTAAAAAAGAATTAAATCAAATTATTAATTTTAGAAATCCTGTTAAATTAAAAGATATTATTTATGATTCACCTGTTGATATGAAAGAAGCAACTCGTGAATCAAGCGGTAAAGTATTAAATGCTATTAGTGACGTATATCCGTTCTTAATTGGTGGTAGTGCCGATGTTAGTAAATCTACAAATTCTAAAATAAATAGTAGTAGTGCTTTCTCAAATAATTATCCACTTGGTAGAAATATTCATTTTGGTATTAGAGAACATGCTATGTCATCTATCGCTAATGGTATTGCTCTAACAGGTCTAACACCATTCGCATCAACATTTTTCTCATTCTCAGATTACGCAAAACCAGCAATCAGAATGAGTGCATTAATGGATTTACCAGTTATTTATGTATTTACACATGATTCAATTACTGTAGGAGAAGATGGACCAACTCATCAACCAGTAGAACAACTAATTGCTTTAAGAAGTATTCCAAACTTAGATGTATATCGTCCTGCTGATTCAAATGAAGTAATTGGTTCTTATAAAGCTATTTTTGAAAATAGAAAACCAGCTGCATTAGTTTTAGGTAGAAATAAAGTAGAAATTAATGAATTTACTAATATAAATGAAACAATGAAAGGTGCTTATATATTAGAAAAAGAAAGAAAAAAATTAGATGCAATTATTATAACTACAGGTGAAGAACTAACACTTACATCAAAAGTAAAAAAAGAACTAGAAAGCAAAGGTTATGATATAAGAATTGTATCAATGCCATCAATAGAAGTATTTGAAAGACAAGATGAAAAATATAAAAAAGAAATTCTTCCTGAAAACACTAAAACTTTCGTAATAGAAGCATCATCTTCATATTCATGGTATAAATATGTAAAAGATGATAATTATTTATTTAATATAAATAGTTTCGGATATAGTGGTAAAAAAGATGATATTTTAAATAAATTCAATTTTACAGAAAAAGATATAATTAAAAAAATAGAAGAATTATTAAGTTAATTCTTTTTTTCTACATTAATCGATAGAAGCATTCTTTATACTAAAAATAGGTGATGATATGAAAATATATTTTATTTTTAGTGTAAAAGAAGAAATCTACGAGTTATATAAAGACTATCCTAAAGCTTTATATAATATATTTTTAGAAATATATGAAATGAATAAAAGAGATTTAGAATATGGTTATAGCCTCTTTAAACAAGTCGCAAAAAGTATAAATAAAACAAATATAGATAATAAAATATGTAATGACTTAAAAGATAAATTAAGATATTCTAAAAATAACGATGAACATATTATAAATAATCTATATAACAAAGAAGTTAGTTTAATGAAGATAAAAACAACACATATAACAATAAATACTATTCATGATTATACAGAATTTTTTGAACTTCTTAACAAATATGAACCATTTTTATTCGCATGTAATTTTAAAAATGATGATTATTTCTTTTTATCAAGAGTTAAAACACTTGTCTAAACATATAATTTTTAGTAAAATACCTATATAGGAGATGAAATTAATATGTGGATGAATATACTATGGTTAGTAATTGGATTAGTATTAGGTGCTGTTATTGGTTTCTTTGTATGTAGAAAAGTAATGGAAAATTATTTAAAAAAGAACCCACCTATAAACGAAGAAATGATTAAATCATTAATGTTACAAATGGGAAGAAAACCATCACAAAAACAAATTAATCAAATTATGAAACAAATGGAGAAATATAAATAATATTTCTTTTTTTATTGAAAAATATATAAATTGTATTAAAATATTACCTAAGAAAGAAGGAGAACTATGATAACAGTAAAAAGAAAGGCTATGTATGAAGTATTATATAATGTAACTCCTGAAGCTCCAATACTTTTACCTTATAGTAAAGAAGAAATGATAGAGTTATTCTTTGATGAAGAAGAAGATAAGAAAGGAAACAAATATTATAGATTAAATCACATAATGTTAAATTTACTTAAAAAAATAGATTGTAGAAATTTACCCTTTGATAATGTTAAACTTTCAGGCACCAAACTATTCGGGACACATAATATATGCTTTAATCCACAAAATTTATATGAAAAAGATCTAAGTCAAACAGAACTTGATGAAAATATTACAATTATTGGAAACGAAGATATGAATCAAAAGGATTTATTCGAAGGAGTAAAATTAACTGCAACACGTTTTAATGGTTGTAAAAACGTAAGAATTAATCCTCAAACAATCTTTGAAAAAGATTTAAGCCATGCTTCTTTAAATGGTGTTGATTTTACTAATCAGTCTTTTGACGGATGTAAATTATGGGAAACAAACTTTAAAGGTAGTATAGGTGCAAAATTAAACCCTAATAAAGTAAAAAATTATAGCCACATAGCTTCTTTAGAAGATGTTGAATTATTAGACCTTCCAGATGAAGAGTGTAACTATCGTTCACCAAGAGCTCAAAATCAAGATAAATTAGATGAAGAAGTAAAAAGATTACAAATTGTATTTAAAGAAATGTTAAAAGATCAATTACCCGAAGAAAAGAAAGAACCTTTACCAGAACCCGTAGTTCCTCAAAAACAAAAAAGAAAATGGTTTTAAAATGTAGATAACTTAGTATTACTTGACTAAAGTAGTAGTTTATGTTACAATTACTACGTTTGTAGCCTTTATAGCTCAAACCGCATTAAAAAGGTTTTTAAAACACATTTGTGTACCTTCAGAGCGAGTCTAGAATTAATATAAAGGAGGAATGTTCATGAAAGCAGTTATTAAAACTGGTGGTAAGCAATACTACGTTAGTGAAGGTGACTTTATCTATGTTGAAAAATTAGATGGAGAAGCTGGAGACAAAGTTATTTTTAATGAAGTATTAATGTGCGATAACAAAGTAGGTAATCCTTATCTTAGCGGAGCATCTGTTGAAGGTGAAATCGTTAAAAACGGTAAAGGTAAAAAAATTAGAATTTTTACTTATAAATCTAAAGACAGAAGTAACCGTCGTACTATGGGTCATAGACAACCTTATACAAAAGTTGAAATTAAAAAAGTTAAGGCTTAATTATGATTAAAGTACTAATATCAGTAAAAGATAATAATATTAAAAAAATTAATATTAAAGGTCATGCTGGTTATGATAGTTATGGTAAAGATATAGTATGTAGTAGTGTATCAAGTATAACTATTACAACTGTAAATGCAATTCTTATGTTTGATAAGAATTATATTAGCTATAACGAAAAGAAAGATGATTTTGAGATTGTTATCAATAGTAATAATGATATAACTAATAAATTAATTCAAAATATGATTAATTTACTTACCGAATTATCTCAAGATTATCCAAAAAATATTAAGATAGAGGAGGAAGACTAATGAGCTTTTTAAGATTAAATATACAATTATTCGCTCACCATAAAGGACAAGGTTCTACATCTAATGGTCGTGATTCTGCTGGTCGTAGATTAGGAGCTAAAGTTGGAGATGGACAAACAGCTACTGCTGGATCTATTTTATACCGTCAAAGAGGAACAAAAATATTCCCAGGTGTAAATGTTAGACGTGGAAGCGATGATACTTTATACACAACTGTAACTGGTGTTGTTAAATATGAACGTGTTGGAAGAGATAAAACTCAAGTAAGTTGCTATCCAACAGCTGAATAATAAGAAAGAGTTAATCTCTTTCTTATTTTTTTATGTTATAATCAAAATGTAATATAAATTAAGGAGTATTTATGAGTGCTATACAAGAATTAAAAGAATTAGATTTAAATAAAAAATGGATTAATTATATATATAATTCTGATAAGAAAAAAATAAATTATGAACGAGTTACATGTTTAAAATCACTAAATAATAAATATGTTTACAATTATGTTTTAAAAACTTTAGAAATACTAGAAGAAGAAAAAGAAAATTATAATGAAAAAACTATTTTTTTAGTAGAAGAAACCTTAAAATGGTCAGAAGTAGCGAAATGTTATAATAAAAATAAAAGAAAAGAATGGAAAAATAAAAAGATAAATCTTTTAGTTCATAACATTGGTTCATCGGAAATATATAAAATTGAAAATAAAAAATCTAATAAAATCGTCAAAGTATTAATAAAAACCCATGGGTTAATAGGACAATACATTAGAGGTGAAATAAATTTAAATAAAAATAAAGAACTATATGAATTAATATTAAATAAAGATATAGAAAAAACAGAATTACATGATGTTTTATCTTTATTAAATAGATGTGTTATTAAAGCAGTTTCACCTAAACTTTATCAAAAAATTGAAAATAAAATTGAAGAAACAATCAATAAAATAATAAATGGTGAATTTGAAGAAGAAATAGATTTAAATAATAGACTTAATCTTTTAAATAATAAATTAAATGATAAAGATCAAAAAGAATTAAATATTTTACTTAAAAATGAACACATCAAAAACAAACTAGAACAATTATTTAAACAATTAGAATTTTGGTATTATGAAGTAGCTTTAAACGACTTTACCATTGAAGAACAAATCAAAATATTATTAATTATAAGCAACTATTTAAATAGTAATAATGAACATCTATCTTTCGAAAAGATCATGATAAGTATTTATTTAGATTATGAAAACAAAAAACAAATAAATATTTATAAAAAAAGAATTATTGAAGACTACATAGACTCTTTAGCAATCGAGGATATCTTAAACAATAAAATTAAACAAAATCCTCATATAAAAATAAAAATAACTAAAAAAGATAAAAATATTATCCCAGAATTTAAGTTTTCAATCCAAGCATCAAAACTTATCGCATTCTGCGAAGTAGCTTATACCAGTGATTCTTTATATAACCAAGCTGTTTTTATGCTTTATGACTTATTTGGATTTAGAAGAGATAAGTATGATCGCTTCTATAACGAGATTAACTATCTAAATACCATGAACAAATCAATTAACCATAAATCTATTATTTTAGATTACATTGTAGGTAAAAACATCTTAGATGTAGGTCCAGGCGGTGGTGCATTGATGGATTTGATTCTGGATAATAATCCAAATTTAAAAGTAAGTGGTATTGATATATCTGAAAATGTCATAAATACATTAAACGAAAAGAAGAAAAATGAAAATAAAAGTTGGACTGTTATTAAAGGAGATGCTTTAAACTTAGACAAATACCTAGAAAATAACAGTATGGATACTATAATATATTCCTCAATTATTCATGAATTATATTCATATATTGATTACAATGGTAAAAAATTTAATCATGATACTATAATTAAAACTCTAAAAACAGCTTATAATGTTTTAAAGAAAAAAGGCCGTATTATTATTAGAGATGGGATAATGACAGAACCTAAGGATATATATCGTATTATTGAGTTTAATAATATAGAAGATTTAAAAATATTAGATGCTTATTGTCATGATTTTAAAGGAAGAAAAGTAACATATGAAAAAATAGATCATAATAAAGTAAAAATGCTTGTTAATGACGCTATGGAGTTTCTATATACTTATACATGGGGACCAAATTCATATGCACTAGAAGTACACGAACAGTTTGGATATTATACACCAAGTGAATATATAGATATGATAAAAGAAAATTTACCTAATTGTAAAATAATCGAATGTAATAGTTTCTTGCAACCAGGATATGAAGAAAATCTTCTAAACAAAATATCTATTTATGATGATAATATGAACATTGTTAAACTACCTAATAGTACTTGTATTATCGTTATTGAAAAAGAATAAATAATATGCTATAATATGCTAGATTTTAAAGAGGTGATTTTATGTTTATAGATGAAACAACTATCAAAGTAAATGCTGGTAATGGTGGAGATGGTTGCTTAGCATTTCGTCGTGAAAAATATATATCTATGGGAGGACCATTTGGTGGAAATGGTGGACATGGAGCCAATATAAAATTTGTAGTTGATGAAGGATTACGCACACTAGTTGATTTACGTTATATGAAAACTATCAAAGGTGATAAAGGTGAAAACGGACGTGGTAAGAATCAAAATGGAGCTAATGCTAAAGATGTAATTATTAAAGTACCACAAGGTACTGTAATTACAGATATTGATACAGGTTTAATAATTGCTGACTTAAAAGGAAAAGAAGATGAAGTAATTGTTGCCTATGGTGGTAGAGGAGGTCGTGGTAACACTGCTTTCAAAACCCAAGCAAATCCTGCGCCAAATTTTGCTGAAAATGGCGAACCAGGCGAAGAAAAATTATTAAAAGTTGAATTAAAACTAATGGCTGATGTTGGATTAGTCGGAATGCCTAGTGTTGGTAAATCAACAATCATCTCTTGTGTATCAAAGGCAAAACCTAAAATTGCTGCTTATCATTTTACTACTCTTGTTCCTAATTTAGGAGTATGTAAATCAAGAGATGGTAAAAGTTTTGTTCTTGCAGACTTACCAGGTTTGATTAAAGGAGCATCAGAAGGAGAAGGTTTAGGAGATAGGTTCTTAAGACATATAGAAAGAACAAGAATGATAGCACACGTAATTGATATGAGTGCTTTCGAAGGAAGAGATCCATATGAAGACTATTTAATAATTAATAAAGAATTAGAAGATTTTAATAGTAAAATTTTAAATAAGCCTCAAATAATTATTGCTAATAAAATGGATGTTGAAACAGCAAAAGATAATTTAGAAGAGTTTAAAAAGAAAATTAATAAAGATATAAAAATATTTGAAGTAAGTGCAATGACAAATAATGGCTTACAAGAAGTAGTAGACTATCTTGCTAATACTCTTGAAACAATCCCAGTAACACCACTTTTCGAAGAAGAAGCATTCGAATCTCACGTTTTATATAAGTTTAAGAAAGAAGAACCATATACAATTGAAAAAGAAGATGATGTATGGGTAATAAAAGGTGAAGAAGTAGAAAAACTATTTAAAATGACTAAGTTTAATACTGATGAAAGTATTACTAGATTTGCAAAAAGACTAAGAAAAATGGGAATAGATGATAAATTACTTGAATTAGGGGCAGTAGAAGGAGATCCTGTTAGAATATTAGATTTCTATTTCGAATTTAAATAAGACTTTTATAGTCTTTTTTTATGGTATAATTTAATAGGTGATTTTATGAAATTAATGCTAATAGGTGGCGGAGATAATGGTTATGGCACTACAACATATGAAACAAAAGAAATTGATGAAGAAATAGTTAAAATGACTAATAAAAATAATCCTACTTTTTTATTTATTGGTTTAGCAAGTTCTTTTTCAGATAGTTATTACGATATAATGAAAAAGATATATCAAAATTTAGGTTGTAAAACAACTTATTTAAAAAAGAAAAATATCATAAATAATCCCGATATAGTTAAAAATAAAATAAATGAAGCTGACATTATCTATATGAGTGGAGGAGATACAAAAAAACTTGTTGATATTATAAAAGAATATAACATTGATAAGTTAATAGTAGATGCTTTAAATAGAGGATGTGTTATATCAGGAATTTCAGCAGGTGCTATCGCTATCGCAAACTCCGGATTATCTGACTATCAAATTTTAAATAATATATCAAATAAATATGCCTTTATTAGTGGTTTAAATTTAATAAATATTAATATTTGTCCTCATGCTAATAAAAAAGAAAGAATAAAAGACTTAAAAGAACTATTAAAAGATAATGATAATGATATTCTTTGTTTAGATAATGGAACTGCTTTAAAAATAGATAATAATAATATTGAAATAATTTATAGTATTAAAACTAATCAAGTAAAACTATTATCAAATACAAAAGAAACAATAATTGACAATTCAAACATTAAAAAGATTATAAATTTATAATCTTTTTTTCATATAAAAAAATATCATGATATAATAAATATAATAGAGGTGGTTAGATGGTACTTGATAAAAAATGTAAAAATTGTGGTGCTAAAGTAGTATTTGATCCTAAAACTCAATTATTACATTGTGAATATTGTAATTCAAATCATGAAATTACAGAAGAAACTGATGAACAAATAAAAGAAAGTTCAAAAGATTTAGATGTATATAATTGTCCTAGTTGTGGAGCACAAATTATTTGTGAACCTAATACTACATCAACATTCTGTGTTTATTGTAAAAATACAGCTATTTTAAAGGATAAATTAAAAGGAGAATTTTTTCCACAAGCAATTATTCCGTTTCATTCGACAAAAGAAGAAGCAATAAATGCATTTATTGAATTAAGAAAAGGTAAAAGATTAATACCTGATGAATTTCTAGATAAAAAAAATATTGAAGAAATCAGAGGGATATATATACCATTTTGGTTTTTTGATTATGAAATAGATGGACAATTAGATGCCAAAACTGAACAAGAAACAAGGATACACGGAAGTAGTCATACAACAGTTACTACAAGAGAATATACGGTCATGAGAAGTGGGACAATATCATATGATAATATTCCAATTGATGGTTCTACACACTTTCAAGATAATATCATGAGAAGTATTGAACCATTCAATTATGCAGGTTTAAAAAA
This sequence comes from Bacillota bacterium, assembly GCA_015059405.1. GTDB lineage: Bacteria > Bacillota_I > Bacilli_A > RF39 > UBA660 > RUG11788. The sequence goes on along the minus strand of SVAL01000001.1, from coordinate 184,846 downwards.
ATATAGTTCTGACTACTTATCAGGTTTCTTATCAGAATTATATGATGTTTCTAAAGAAGATGCTTCTGTAATCGCAGAAAAACGCGCAAACGCATCAGCTTATGAGTTATTTTATAAAAGTATAGCCGAAAAAGGATATACAAAAATAAATGTAACATCATCAAGATTTAATATAATTAATTCCAATATTCAATATGTATTATTACCAGTATGGATGTTAAATGTAAAATATAAAGATGAATTCTATACATTTGCGATGAATGGTCAAACCAAAAAAATGATAGGTAACATTCCAGTAGATAGTAAAAAAGCTGTTAAATTCTTCTTTATTTCTCTTTTATTATCGATACTAATATGTATAATATTCGCAGTTATTATTTGGAAGGCGGTGTGGTAATATGAATAAAAAAAATATATTAAAGTTGTTAATATTAGTTCTATTACTAACATTTTTTCCAAAAATAGCATTTGCTCAAGAAAATTTAATAAAAAAAGCACATGTAAATGATTATGCCGATATATTAGAAGATGACGATGAAAAAGAACTAACTAAAACAATCAAGGAATATATAGAAAAATATGATTTGGATATTGCTGTTACAACAACGAACACTAGTTATTTCATGACGACAAAACAATTTGCTAATAAGTTCTATGATCAAAACAATATGGGAATTGGTGAAGATAGAAATGGTATTTTATTAGTAATAGATATGCAAAATAGAGAATTTTATATTTTAACAAATGGTTTTGTACATCAATTAATTAATGATAGTCGCATCGAACTTGTTTTAGATAAAATGGAACCAAGTATGCGTGATGGTGATTATAATAGCGCAATTAATTCTTTTTTAAAAGAAATAAATAAATATTACAAATATCATAAATATGGACCACCATATCTTTGGATAGGTGCCTTTATAGTCGCAGTAATAATGGCTTTTGTTGCTTTAAGTCATGAAAAGAAAAAATTAAAACTAATCTCAGATGCCTTAAATGCTAATAATTATTTTGTTGATAAAGAAATTGAAAACAAAATAGATAAACATACAAATACTAGAACTAGAGTAATACATCATCCAAGAAGCAGTAGTGGTGGAGGAAGTTTTAGTGGCGGTGGAAGTCGTGGAGGCGGAGGCCGTAGTTTCTAAAGCTAAAAAATAAAGTTATTAATGACTTTATTTTTCTTTTGTGATAAAATCTACATAGGTGATGGAAATGAAAAATAGAAGCGAACTTCGCGAAGTAGCAATGAAAGCTTTATATCAAGTATATATATATGAAAATACTGATACAAAATATGAAATTAATGAAATAATTAAAAGTCTATTAGAAATTGAAAACGAATTTGTTAATAGTTTAGTAAATGGCGTAATTGAAAACCAAAATACTATTTCTGAACTTGCTAATAAATACTTAGTAGATTGGGATATAGATCGTTTATCAAAAGTTGATAAAGCTATTATTTCTCTTGGTATCTATGAATTAAAATATACTGATACTCCAAGTGTTGTTTCAATAAATGAAGCTATCGAATTATCAAAAAAATATAGTGATGAAAAAGTTACTAAAATGATTAATGCTACTTTAGATAAAATATTCCATAGCGAGGAAGAATAATGAATGAAAATTATATAACAGTTACACAATTAACTAGATATATAAAATATAAAATAGATAATGACTCTAATTTAGATAGAGTTTGTTTAAAGGGTGAAATATCTAATTTTAAAGCCCATTCTCGTGGACATTTATATTTTACTATCAAAGATGAAAACACAAGAATTAACGCTGTTATGTTTGCTGGTAATGCATCTAAATTAAAGTTTGCACCACAAGATGGGACAAAAGTATTAATAATAGGTAAAGTAAGTGTTTATGAAGCAACTGGTGGTTATCAAATCTATGTAACTGATATGATTGAAGATGGTATTGGTAATTTATATATAGAATTTGAAAAATTAAAAAAGAAATTAGAATTAGAAGGTTTGTTTGATGAATCTAAAAAGAAAAAGATTCCTAAAATGCCAAAAAAGATTGGTATTATTACAGCACCAACAGGAGCCGCTATTAAAGATATATTATCTACTATTAAAAGAAGATGGCCTATAGCTGAAACTATTCTTTTTCCAAGTTTAGTTCAAGGAAAAGAAGCCGCAGAAGATATAGTTAGAAATATAAATTTAACTAAAAACTTTGACCTAGATGTATTAATTGTTGGTCGTGGTGGTGGATCAATAGAAGATATGTGGTGTTTTAATGAAGAAATTGTTGCACGTGCAATATATGCTTTAGATGTACCTGTAATATCCGCTGTTGGTCATGAAATAGATTTTACAATATGTGACTTTGTTAGTGACTTACGCGCACCAACGCCAACTGGAGCTGCAGAAATGGCTGTTCCAAATATTAGTGATTTCTATAACTATTTAAATCAAATATATATTAGAATAAATAAAAGTACTAATAATATTATAAAAATTAAAAAAGAAAAATTAGAAAATATTAAGAATAGTTATGTATTAAAAAATCCATTAAACATATATGAATCTAAAGAACAAAAATTTGATAATTTATTAGAAAGATTAGAACTTAATATTATAAATATTATTAATTCTAATAAAGATAGATTAAATAATTTAAAATCAAGTTATATTTTAAATAACCCTGAACTAATTTATAAAACTAAAAAAGATCAATATCAAAATCTATTAGATAAATTAAATATAAATATTAAAAACAATTTAAATAATAATACCAATAAATATCTTTTATTAATTAATAAACTTGAAACTTTAAATCCATTATCAACTATAAAAAGAGGATACTCTATTGTTAGAAAAGATAATAAAGTTATAACAAGTATTAAAAATGTAAAAAAAGATGAAGTATTAGAATTAGAACTAATTGATGGAAAAATAAATACTAAAGTAATTTAGAATAAAAGGAGTAATATGTTTAATTTTAATGATATTCTTATGGAAAATGAAAAAATATTATATGAAGGAAAACCTGTTCCTGGTAAAGGAGGAAAGGCAATAGGTGGTATTTTAGCAATACTAGCTTTTGTTGCAGTATGGTGCGGATTACTAATCTGGAGTGTTGTAACAAAAACAGGAGATGGCGCAAATGGTATTGATCTAACATTTATAATAATGATGCTTGCTGGATTAGCTTTTGGTGGTTTAGCAATATATATATTTGTCTATAATGTATTTATAAAGAAAAAAAGCATAGCTGACGATACATATTGTCTTACAACCCTAAGAGCTATTAAATATGAATCAAGAACTAACAAACTATCTTATGGCTTCTTAATAAAATATGGACAAATAGAAGTGCAAAATGAAAAAGATGGTTTTGGTGATGTTTATATGGGAATAATTGCACCAGACAATCTTACAGAAGAACAACAATTATTATTTATAAAAGAAAATCTTTTTAATAAAAAATTAGATGATATGCCAACTATGATGTTTGAATCAATAGAAAGACCATATAATGTTATGAAACTAGCAACTGAAACAAGAGATAATTTAATTTCAAATACAAATATACAAAATAATTAATAGGAGGAATTATGGCTAAAGAAAAAGAATTAAGTTTTGAAGAAAACCTTAATAATTTAGAAACAATTGTAAAAGACTTAGAAAGTGGTAACGTTCCACTTGATGATGCAATCAATAAATTTACAGAAGCAATGAAAATCGCTAAAACATGCGATGAAAAATTAAAAAATGCTGAAGAAAATGTTAACAAAATCTTAAACAAAGATGGTTCATTAAGTGAATTTAAAATAGAAGAAGAATAATTCTTCTTTTTTTGTAAAAAATAGTAAAGTAAAATAAAAATATCAAAGAAAAATATAGATATATGATATAATCAAATTAGAAATGGAGCGATTATATGTTTAATAATGGTTTTAATAATAATTTTAATTCAGCTAGCAATAATTTTAAAACAGGTAATATTGCAGGTATAAACAAAGCACCAAGTAGTGTTGCAGGAATGGCAAGTAAACCAAACAACATCGGAGGTATGAATAAAATGCCAACAAAACAAGATCCATTCGCAAAAGTTTATCGCGATAATTCAGGACCTGCTAAACAAATTATGAACTCACAAGGACAAAACATGATTCATAATGAATTTAGAGGAATTAAATAAAAAGTAATTACCAGTTATGGTAATTTTTTTTATGTTAAAAATAATAATGTAGTTTAATTTTAAAAAAGGAGATGAAATATGAAAATAAAGAATAAACTACTAATATTTTTAACATTTTTATCATTAATTATACCAATACCCACTTTAGCATATTCAAATAAAGTAATATTAGGTGGAGAAAATATTGGTATTGAAGTACAATCACAAGGAATAATAATAGTTGGTTTTTACAAAGTAAATAATAAAGACATAAATTTAACTAATAATATTAAAATAGGAGATAGAATTACTAAAATAAATAATAAAAATGTAGATACTATTGATGAAATGGTAAATGTTATTGATTCAATCTTAAAAAGTAATAAAAAAGTTGAATTAAGTCTAATTAGAAATAATAAAGAAATTAAAACTACACTTCAAATAGAAAAAGATAAAACAGGAGTATATAAAACTGGTTTATATGTTAAAGATAAAATAAGTGGGATAGGAACACTTACCTATATAGACCCAGAAACCAAAATATATGGTGCTTTAGGGCATGAAATAATAGAAGGATACTCAAATACAAAAGTCGAAATAAAAGATGGTAAGATTTTTTCTTCTTCAATAACTGGAATTACTAAATCAACATCCAATAAAACAGGCGAAAAACAAGCAACAATTGATATTAAAACAAAATATGGTACAGTAAAAGAAAACACAACTAGCGGAATATATGGTACGTATAATAGTTATTTAAATCAAAATAATTTAATTGAAGTAGCAGATAAAAATGAAGTAAAAGAAGGTAAAGCATATATCTATACAGTATTAGATAAAACTAAAAAAGAAAAATATGAAATTAATATCGTCGCAGTAAATCAAAATACTAAAACAAAAAATATTCTATTTGAAATAACAGATAAAAACTTAATAAATAAAACTGGTGGTGTTATTAAAGGAATGAGTGGTAGCCCAATAGTCCAAAATAATAAAATTGTTGGTGCTGTAACCCATGCAATTCAAACTAAAAGTAATATGGGATATGGAATCTTTATTACCACTATGTTAGAAGAAGGAGATAGTTAATATCTTCTTTTTCTTTTGAAATTATATTATAATTAAATAGGTGGTTTTATGTATAATATTAAGAAAAATATTGATAAAATTAAACGTGGTGAACATACTTTTTTTCTAGATCCAACAGAAGTAATAAAAATAAAAGGTCATCTTAAAAGAAATGAATATAACGTTTATTATCCATATCCCGAAAGTAATAAAGTCATTTTATATCAAAACAAACTACCAAAAGTAATTCTATTTGAAATAAAAAGTAAAATTCCATTAAGACATCAAGATATACTAGGAACTATCTTTTCATTAAATATCACAAATGAAGTATTTGGTGATATAATTGTCGACAATAATAAATATTACATATTTGTTTTAGATATAATAGCCAAATATATAAAATCAAATCTTTTATTTATAAAAAATACACCTGTAGAATTAGAAGAAATAGATATAGATACTTTAAAAGATTATCATCAAAATTATGAAGAATACTCATGTATTGTTTCATCTTTAAGAATTGATACCATTATTTCAAGAATCACTAATACTAATAGAAGTAGTATTATAGATAAAATTAAAAATAAAGAAATATTAATAAATCATGAACTATTAACTAAAAGTTCTTATACATTGAAAGAAAATGATATATTTAGTATAAGAAAATTTGGTAAATATAAATTTATTGGAATAGAAAAAACAACCAAAAAAGATAATTATATTATTAAATATTTAAAATATGTCTAATATTGTCAAAAGGAAAAAGGTAAATGTCAATTTATACCTTTTTTTGTTATAATGATAATAGGTGATAATATGGCATCAGCAATAATACATCTTTGTGTGGCTAAATGCGCAAATGAAATATTAAAGAGAAATGAAAAAGAGTTTTTATTAGGAAGTATCGCACCAGATATAAGTAAACAAGTAGGGGAATCAAAACTATATTCTCATTTCCTAGAAAATGTTGAAAGAGATATCCCAGAATTAGATAGATTTCTAGATAAATATAAAAATTCTCTTAAAGATAATGATTTTAATTTAGGATACTATTGTCATTTATTTGCTGACATGATTTGGTTTGGAATATTCATGCCAGAATATTGTAAGTTCGAAGATGAAGAAGTTACATACATAACTGGTGAAAAGAAAAAATTTAAACCAGAAGTAATTGTAAAATTATTATATAATGACTATACAAATCTAAATATTCAAATGATAGATGAATATGATTTAGATTTATCTTTATTTTATGAAGAAGCACCAATAATAAATTCAGAAATAGAAGAAATTCCAATTGATAAGTTAAGTATAATAATAGATAAAATGGGGCTAATAATTGAAGAATCAAAAGAAAGAGGAACAATTATATTTAATAAAGATGGTATATGTAGATATATTGAATATACTACTAAAGAATTTATAAATAATCTAAAAGAAATAGGTGTGATAGAATGAGTACAGTACTAATTGTAGCTCAAGTATTTGCTTTCTTTGCTTTTATTTTATATACACTAAGTTTCCAATTTAAAAAAAGAGGAAACGTTTTAAAGACTCAAATATTTGCTAATATTTTTTATACTTTAGAATACATAATGTTAGATGCATATGCAGGGGTTAATAATAGTCTATTTGGCATAACTAGATCGATACTTTTTTATGTTTTTGACAAACAAAAAAAGAAATGTCCTCCATATGTAGCCGTAATATTTTTAAGTTTAGTTGTTATATTTGGATTTGTATCATATACAGATGTATTTAGTATTTTACCAGTAATAATTAGTATTATTTTCTTTGTTGCACTATATACAGAAGATATGAAACTATATAGAAAAGTTGCAGTAGTAGCATCAATACTTTGGATTATATATAATATAGCAGTACAAGCTTATGTAAGTGTATTTGATTATACAATTGAACTTATATCATCACTAGTTGCTATATATAGATTTGATATAAAAAAAGAAAGAGAAAAAAAGAAAGATAAAGATAAATTTGAGAAGCTAAAATAAGCTTCTTTTTTATTTTGTCGAAAAAAATATTCTAAATTTTAGCAATTAAAGTTGACAAGTGCTAAACATAATAATATAATGATATTAGCACTGAGAGAAATAGAGTGCTAGGAGGTATGTATGCTTACAGAGAGACAAAAGGATATATTAAAAATTATTGTCCAAGAATATATCAAACTTGCTAAACCAGTAGGTTCTAATTTGATATGTGATACTCTTAACTGTTCAAGCGCTACCATAAGAAGTGAAATGGCAAACCTTGAAGACTTGGGATTACTTGAAAAGACTCACACATCATCTGGTAGAATACCAAGCGAAAAAGGTTATCGCTATTATGTAGACAATTTAATGGAACTTAAAAAAATGAGTGCTGAAGATATGTTAAAACTTCAAATAATCTTTAGAAACAATCAGTTACAATTTAGTGATTGCGTATCCGAAAGTTTGAAATTAATATCAGAAATGACAAATTATACATCCATTAAATTAGGAACTGCATCACACTTAAATACTTTAAAAGAAATAAGTATTGTACCACTAAATAACGATAGTTTAATCGTTATAGTAGTAACAAATATGGGGTATGTAGAACATAAGAATATAACACTTCCAAATATTGATTTAGCAGATGTTAAAAAAACAGTTGGATTAATTAATAATATGATTGTTGGAACACCAATTGATGAGGTTAGCCAAAAACTAGAATATGAAATTAAACCAATAATTGCTAATTACGTTGAAGAACATGAAAAACTTTATAATGCATTCTATAATGTATTTAATAACTTCACAAATAAAAATGTCGATATTGTAGGAAAGAAGAACATATTAAAACATAAAGAATTCGACAATATCGAAAAAGTAAGTAGAATCTTAGATAAACTCGAAGATGATAATATGATGAATCTTGTTGGTGATATAAAAAGTGATAATAATGATATCAATATCTATATTGGTAAAGAAAACAATTTAGATGAGGATATGACTGTTATTGAAACAAGTTATAAAACACCACAAGAAGAAGGAAAACTAGTTGTTATAGGTCCTAAAAGAATGGAATATGACAGAGTTGTAAGTCTACTTGAATTTATTAAAGAAAATATAGAAAAATAAAGGAGATAAAAATGGAAAAAGAAGAAGTAAAAAAAGGACATTGTTGTGGTAATTGTAATCACGAAGAAAATATAAAAGAAGAAAAACACGAATGCAATTGTAATGATAATTGTACTTGTGGTGATGATTGTAAGTGCAATGAGGATAATCGTTGTAGTGATAATTGTTCATGCGGTGATGAATGTCATTGCGGCGAAAATTGTGAATGTGGAGATGATTGCCAATGTGAAGATGATTGCACATGTGGTAATAAATGTCATTGTAACAATTTAGATGATAATTTTGATGAAAGTGAAGAAGTATTAATACTTAAAAATAATATTCAAAATTTAGAAGAAAAATTAAAAGCATCACATGCAGAATTAATTAATTATAGAAAAAGAAAAGATGAAGAAGTATCAAATAAATTAAAATTTGCTAATCAAGATTTAATTATGGATATATTACCTGTATTAGATAATTTTGAAAGAGCAATTAAACTTCAAAAAAGTGATGATGCAAACTTAAGTAAATTCTTAGATGGATTTAAAATATTATATACATCATTAAATGAAACTTTAAAAAGATATGGTGTAGAAGAAATTGATTGTCTAGGGAAAGAATTTGATCCAAACTTAGAAGAAGCTATGTTGGTAGGTCAAGATGAAAATCAAGAAAATAATGTAGTTTTAGAAGTTTTAATTAAAGGATACATATTAAAAGGAAGAGTAATTCGTCCTGCAAGTGTAAAAGTAAATAAATTAGATTAATTATATAAATAAAAGGAGAGAAAATATTATGAGTAAAATTATAGGTATCGACTTAGGTACAACAAATAGTTGTGTTGCAGTATTAGAAGGTGGAGAAGCACACGTAATTCCAAATCCAGAAGGAGGAAGAACAACTCCATCAGTAGTAGCATTCAAAAATGGAGAAAGAATTGTAGGGGATGCAGCTAAACGTCAAGCATTAACTAACCCTAATACAGTTTCATCAATCAAAAGATTAATGGGAACTAGTAAAAAAACAGAATTAGATGGTAAAAAATATTCACCTGAAGAAATTTCTGCAATGATACTTGGATATTTAAAAGATTATGCAGAAAGTTATTTAGGAGAAAAAGTAACTAAAGCAGTTATTACTGTTCCAGCATACTTTGACGATGCACAACGTCAAGCTACTAAAAACGCTGGTAAAATTGCTGGTTTAGAAGTAGAAAGAATTATAAATGAACCAACAGCAGCAGCTTTAGCATATGGTCTAGATAAACAAGAAAACGCTCACACAGTACTTGTTTACGACTTAGGTGGTGGAACATTCGACGTTTCAGTTATGGAACTAGGAGATGGTGTATTTGAAGTTAAATCAACAGCAGGTAACAACAAACTTGGTGGAGATGACTTCGATAATAGAATCATGGATTATTTAGTAACTGAATTCAAAAAAGAAAACAAAGTTGACTTAACTAAAGATAAAATGGCAATGCAAAGATTAAAAGAAGTTGCAGAAAAAGCTAAAAAAGATTTATCTGGAATGAGCACAACTCAAATTTCAGCACCATTCATTTCACAAGGAGAAGATGGACCTCTTCACTTAGATATAACTTTAACACGTGCTAAGTTTGAAGATTTAATCTCTGACTTAGTAGAATCTACATTAAAACCAGTAAGACAAGCTATTAAAGATGCAAAAATCAAAAAAGAAGATATTGATAAAGTCTTACTAGTAGGTGGTTCAACTCGTATCCCAATGGTACAAGAATTAATTAAAAAAGAATTAGGACAAGAACCATCACGTGAAGTTAACCCAGATGAAGTTGTTGCTATGGGTGCATCAATTCAAGGTGGAGTACTAACAGGTGAAGTTAATGATATCGTATTATTAGACGTAACACCTCTATCTTTAGGATTAGAAACTCTTGGTGGAGTTATGACAGTATTAATTGAAAAGAATACTACAATTCCAACAAGTAAAAAACAAGTATTCTCAACAGCAGCAGACAACCAACCTGCAGTAGATTTACATATCCTACAAGGTGAAAGAAGTATGGCTGCAGATAACAAAACTTTAGGTCGTTTCCAATTAACAGGAATTCCAGCAGCACCACGTGGAGTACCACAAATTGAAGTAACATTTGATATTGATGCTAATGGTATTGTTAATGTTAAAGCAAAAGACTTAGGTACAAATAAAGAACAATCAATTACAATTACAGCATCTACAAATCTTTCTGATGAAGAAGTAGAAAGAATGATGAAAGAAGCTGAAGAAAACGCAGAAGAAGATAAAAAACGTAAAGAACAAGCTGATACAAGAAATGATGCTGAACAAATGATTTTCCAAACAGAAAAAGCATTAAAAGATTTAGGAGATAAAGTAAGTAAATCTGAAAAAGAAGAAGCAGAAGAATTAATTGCTGACTTAAAGAAAGAACTTGAAGGAGAAGACTACGAAGAAATTAAAGCAAAAACTGAAAAACTTCAAGAAAAAGCAATGGCTTTAGCAACTAAAGTATATGAAAACATCCAAAAAGAACAAGCAGCAAATAATACTGAAGACACATCATCAAACGATGATAATGTACAAGAAGCAGATTACGAAGAAGAATAAAATTAATATATAGAAAAAGTTCTAGGAAACTAGAACTTTTCACAAATATGGAAAGGATCTAAGGATGCAAAAATATAACAGTAGAAAAGAAGTACCAGATAAATATAAATGGGATTTATCCGCTTTCTTTAAAGACGATAATGACTTTTATGAAAGAATAGAAGAAGCAACAAAAAAAGTTAATGAATTAGAAGAATATATAAATTGTACTAAAGATGCTAAAAAACTATATGAATTCTTAAATAAAGAAATAAAAACATCATCTTTATGTCAAGACCTATACGCTTATGCATTTTTAATAAATGATCAAGAACTAGGTGTGGCAAGTAGTATCGATAAAAAAAATAAAGCTGAAAATCTATATACAACCTTAGAAAATAATACTAGTTTCTTCGCACCAGAATTATTAAAGTTAAATAAAGAAGAATATGACCAATTATTTATAAAAGAACCAAAATTAAATGAATTTAAAGCCAATTTAGATGACATATATAGAGAAAAAGAACACATTTTATCTGAATCAGAAGAAAAAATAATCTCAACACTAACTAATGCAATGAATAGTTATGATGATATTTCTTCTAATATCTTAAATAGTCAACATAATTATGGAAGTATCACTTTAGAAGATGGTACAACCCAAGAAATTGCATCTAACAATTATCGCTTCTTAATGCATAATAAAAATAGAGAAATAAGAAAAGAAATATATGAAAAGTTTAATAAAGTATTAACTCAATATAGCTCAACTAATGCAAGTCTATTAAATAGTTATGTAAATATGGAAGATAAATTAGCAAAAATAAGACATTTTAATGACTCATGGGAAGCAAGACTATTTGGATTAAATTTAAGTAATAAAGTATTTGAAACATTAAAACAAACAACAGAAGAAAATCTAGATAAAATGCAAAAATACTATAATATAAGAAAAAAAGTATTAAAATTAGATAAAATGTATCCATATGACTTATACATAGATATAGCAAATAGCGACAAAGAATATTCAATAGAAGAAGCACAAGAAATAATTTTAAATGCTATAAAACCACTTGGAGAAGAATATCAAGAAAAGTTTAAAAAGATATTTGATAACCATTACATAGATTATTGTCAATATAAAGGAAAATGTAGTGGTGCATATTCTTTCTCTACAATCGACCAAGATTCTAGAATATTAATGAGTTTTAATGGTACTTTAGAAGGTGTATCAACAATTGCACACGAAGGTGGTCACAATGTACATCATCAATACATTAAAGAGAATAATCCACCTCAATACCGACATGCATCATCAATAATAGCTGAAGTAGCATCATTAACAAATGAATGTCTATTATCAAGTTACCTTGCTGAAAACTCAGAAACTAACCAAGAAAAATTAACTGGTTTAGCAAATATAATTGATGTTATAATATCAAATCTATATGAAGCAGTAAGAGAAGGTAAAACAGAACAAGAAATGTATGAAACAGTTAAAAATAACAGTCCAATTACTAAAGAATTTATGGATGAAGCAACACATAAATTATTAAAACAATATTATGGAAATACTGTAGAATTAGATGATGAATATTGTAAAAACGGATGGATTAGAAGAAGTCATTATTATATGAATTTCTACTTATATAGTTATGCTATATGTATTGCAGTAGCAGCAACAGTAGCATCTAAAATATTATCAGGGGATAAAGAAATGTTAAATAACTACTTGAAATTCTTAAAAGTAGGTAGTGATAAATGGCCTAAAGAAGCATTTGAAGTTTTAGGAATTAATTTAGAAGATAAAGAAGTATATGAAAATGCAATAAAATATTTTGATGAATTATTAAATAAATTTGAAAGCATATACGATAGTATAGAGGTGAAGTAAAATGGCAAATAGTAGAGATTACTACGACGTGCTTGGAGTAAGTAAAAATGCTAGTGATGCTGAAATAAAAAGTGCATTTAGAAAACTAGCAAAACAATATCATCCAGACATTTGTAAAGAAGAAAATGCCGAAGCAAAATTTAAAGAAGTACAAGAAGCATATTCCGTTTTATCAGATGAAAATAAAAGAAAACAATATGATCAATTCGGACATGATGCCTTTAATCAAGCTGCTGGTGGGTATGGTGGTGGATATAGTGGATTCAATGCACAAGACTTTGACTTTTCAGATATTTTTGATAATATTTTTGGAAATAGTTTTGGATTTGGTTCAAGCGGTTCATCACAACGTTCTTCAAAAACAAGAGGAAATGATAAATTAATTCATATAAAACTTGACTTTGAAGAAGCAATATTTGGATGTGAAAAGCAAATAAATGTTACTGTAAGTGAAAAATGTAGTGAATGTGATGGAGAAGGTGGATTCGATTCTGAAACATGTTCAACTTGTCATGGTAGTGGAACTATCACCCAACAACAAAGAAGTTTATTTGGTAGTTTTATGACACGTACAACTTGTCCTGATTGTTTAGGTAAAGGTAAAACATATAAAAGAAAATGTACTGAATGTAATGGAAAAGGTAAAGTTATAAAAGATAAAACACTAAATGTAACAATTCCTGCTGGTGTTGACAATGGTAATAGATTAAGACTAAGCGGAAAAGGAGAAGCTGGAACAAACGGTGGACCTAATGGAGATTTATACTTAGAATTTTCTGTTAAAGATCATAAATATTTTGAAAGAGATGAAGATGACATTTACTTACGTGTACCAATCACAGTAACAGAAGCAGCATTAGGATGTAAAAAGACTATTCCTACAATTAAGGGAAATATAAAATTAAATATACCAGCTGGTTCTAATACTGGTGATAAGCATCGTATCAAAGATAAAGGAATTCATAACGAAACAACTAAACACAAAGGTGATATGTATGTTGTTTTAGATGTTAAGTTCCCAGAAAAACTAACACACGAACAAAAGAAATTATTTGAAAAATTAGCTGATACTAATTTAGAAGATAAAGAAATAAATGAATTTAATAAATTTGTAAAAAATAATTAAGTAGAGAAATCTACTTTTTTTCTTTTTAAAATTAGTTTGTGTTATAATTAGTTTGGGGGTATTCTTATGAACAATAATATAAATAATATTAATAATGGATTTAATGACAATTTTAATGCAAACTTTAACAATAATTACAATTATAATACTCAAGCACCACTATGGCAAACCGAACAACCAAAACAACAATTACCAGATCTTGATTCTGAAACAATAAATAATATTAATTTTTTCTTAAGACTTGCAAAAAGCATGGTTATTGCATCAATCGTTATAGCTATAGTATTACTAATTCTATTTATCGCAATGGATAATGAAGATCTTTATCTATTCCTACCATTTACGATTTTAGCAGAGGTTGGAGCATGTTTGTTATATGCAAATTCATTAAAAAACAGAGCACTTTTACTATATCAAACATATAAAATAAAAGAATATTTAGAAACTAAAAATGAAGAAGTAAAAGAAGCAAAAACTAAATCAACAAAAAAAGAAAAGAAGAAATAATTTATTTCTTCTTTTTTAATCTTTCAATCTTATCATAAACCTGTTTAAAATTAATTTCATATCCACTATCTTTTGGAATATAATATTTCTTATTTTTAATATTATCTGGCATATATTGTTGTACAACATAACTACCTGGATAATCATGAGGATATTTATATGTAGTAGTATTAATCTTAATAACATCAGGAATAGGACCAACATTTCCTTTTTCTATATCTTCTAAAGCTTTATCTAAAGCAACGTGAGCAGTATTAGATTTAGGAGATAGTGCAAGTTCAACTACAATTTCTCCAAGAGGAATTCTTGCCTCAGGCAACCCAACAAGTTCACAAGCAGAAATTGCAGCCATTACCCTAGGTCCCATATTAGGATTAGCAAGACCAATATCTTCATAACAAATAACACTCATTCTTCTATAAATACTATCAAGATCACCAAATTCAATAAGTCTTCCTAAATAGTGTAGAGAAGCATCAACATCACTACCTCTAATAGATTTTTGAAAAGCACTTAATAAATCATAATGTCCATCACCATCTTTATCACTAACTAAAGCTGGTTTATTATTAATCTTTTTTAATATCTCTATATTTATTTTTTTATCACTAGTAGAGTAGTAGGCAACCTCAAGTAAATTATATGCATATCTTAAATCATTACCAGAAAGCTTAGCAATATAATTAATAGATTCATCATCTATTTTTATATCTGGTAAATTTTTACTATCAATTGCTTTATTTAAAGCATAAACAATATCATCAGTACTTAAAGGTTCTAATTGATATATCTGACATCTACTTCTAATAGCAGGATTAATAGCGTGATAAGGATTAGATGTAGTCATACCAATTAATGTAATTAAACCACTTTCAAGTTGTGGAAGAAGTAAATCTTGTTTATCCTTGTTTAAACGATGAATTTCATCCATAATAAGAACTAAACCATCAAACATTTTTGCTTCCTCAACTACAGTATCAAAATCTTTTTTATTATTAATAGTAGCATTTAAAAACCTATATTGGCATCCCAAATCATTAACAATCGCAGTAGCAATAGAGGTCTTGCCAATACCTGGTGGCCCATACAAAATCATTGAAAAAATTCTACCATTTTTTACTAAGTTAGATAATATTTTATTTTCGCCAATAAGATGAGTTTGTCCAACTACATCTTTTAAACTCTTAGGATTCATCTTTCTAGCCAAAAGTTCATTCATACCAATCACTCACTTACGTAAAATATTATAACATTTTATCATATATCGTACAAATGTTTTTTATGAAAAGATTAATTAAAAGTGTTATAATAATATTGGTGATAATATGAATGATAATAATACAAACAAATTAAGTCCCATGCAAATTAAAATTAATGATTTTATTAGTCATATCCAATTTGAAAAAAGACTTAGTGATAATACAAAGAATTCATATCAAAATGATTTAAAACACTATAGATTATATTTAGAGGATAAAAAAATATATTCTGTAGAAAATATAAGTAAAAGTGATATCGAAAAATACTTAGAAAAATTAAAAAAAGATGATGTAAAAACATCATCTATCGCAAGAAAATTAACTACTATTAAGGCTTTTCATAATTATTTATTTCAAACACAAATAATAGCTGTAGATGTATCAGAAACAATAGAAAGACCAAAGCTAAGAAAAAAACTTCCAAATGTTTTAACTATTGACGAAGTAGATCGATTACTTAATATAGAATGTAAGACTAAATTTGACTATCGCAATAAATCTATGCTAGAATTGATGTATGGCACTGGCCTTAGAATATCAGAAATGTTAGATTTGAAATTAACTGATTTTGATTTAGAAAATTGTATAATTCGCTGCTATGGTAAAGGAAGTAAAGAAAGAATTGTTCCAATAGGCGAATATACTATGGAATCATTAATCGCATATTTAGAAGTAAGAAACTTGTTTTTAAAAAGAAAAAATTGTGAGTATCTATTTCTAAATAATTTAGGTGGACGATTAAGTAGATTTAGTTTCTTTAAAATACTTAAAAAAATGCTAGAAGAAAAAGGGATTCATAAAGATGTATCTCCTCATTCTTTAAGACATAGTTTTGCAACTCATATGTTAGAATATGGAGCTGATTTAAGAAGTATACAAGAATTACTTGGGCACTCTGATATTGCTACAACAAAGATATATACACATATATCTAATAATAAGATAAAAAAAGAATATGAAGAGTTTCATCCACGAAGTAAAAAATAAGGAGTGAAAATATGAAATTCAAAAGAATATTTGTTTTAATTTTAGATTCATTAGGAGTAGGGGAAGCAATAGATGCTAATAACTATGGAGATAATGGTTCTAATACATTAAAACACATTATGGAAAATTATGATTTATTTATACCCAATCTAGAAAAATTAGGTTTTTTAAACACATTAACTATGGATGACAAAGAAGATGTTGATGCTTATTACACAATTGCTAGACCTACAAACACAGGAAAAGATAGTTTAACAGGACATTATGAAATAGTTGGTATTGAAAATAAAGTTCCATTCAAAACATTTGCTGAAAAAGCATTTCCGATTGAATTAATTGATAAAATTGAAGAAATAACTAAAAAAAGAGTTATTGGGAATAAAGTAATTAACGGTGAACAAATTATAAATGAATTAGGGGAAAGACATATGAATTATGGATCACTAATTCTATATACTTCAAATGATTCTACACTACAAATCGCAGCTCATGAAGATATTGTATCCGTATCTAAACTACATACTTATTGTGAAAAAATAAGAAAAATTACTTTAAATGATGAATGGAAAGTTGCTAGAGTTATCGCAAGACCATTTAATGGAAAACCTGGAAAATTTAAATTTACTAACGATCGTAAAGATTTTGCTGTTAAACCACCACAAAAAAGTATTTTAAATGAATTAAAAGATAAAGAATATGGTGTTATTGCAATTGGTAAAATATCAGATGTTTTTGATGGAGAAGGTATAACTAAAACAATAAAAGGTGCTAAAAACAACATTGATACAATCAATAAATTAACTGATATTATGAGTAAAAACTTTACTGGTGTATGTTTAACTAACTTAAATGATTTTGATGCATTATATGGACATAATAGAGACTTAGAAGGTTATGGTAAAGCAATAGAAGAATTAGACGTAGAAATACCTATGATTCTAAACAAACTAAACAATGATGATTTATTAATAATCACTGCAGACCACGGAAACGACCCTAGTTTTGGCGGAAATGCTCACACTAGAGAAAATGTACCTGTAATTCTATTTGGACGTAATTTCAAGACTCCAGGACGTTTAGAGCCACTTCAAACTATGGCTGATATAGGTGCAACAATTGCTGAAAACTTTGGATTAGAAAAACCAAGTATTGGTACTAGTTTCTTAGATAAATTAAAATAAAAAGAGTAGGGAATATCCCTACTTTTTGTTTTCTTCAAAACTATCACAAATAGTTTCATCTTTACAATTTGGATTACCACAATTACAACTAACTTTAATCTCATCTAAAGAACAATTCTTACAAGAATCATTATACTTACAAGAATCAACTTCACACTTAATTTTTTGATTTTTCTTTTTCATTAATATTCCTCCAGTAATAGTATGAATATTATTAAAAATAATATACCAATTAATTGACTTATATATATACATAATGCTAAAATTAAGATATATTTTTAGGAGAAAAAAGACATGTTAAGCAGAGAAGAACTAAATAAAAGAATGACAGAATATTTGCTAAAATATAGAGAAGGATATGGTAGAGTATCTGAAATAGAAGATCTAGAATATGAAATGGATCTAATGACTTATATCAAATACTACTATGCTGACTCTTACTACGAACCAAGAAGAGGGGAGAATGCATTTTTTCAAATGTTTTCAGCAATTGATGGTTTAGAAGGAAGAGATCCTTACTTTCAAACAATGCAAGAAATAGAACAAGAATTTGGTTTAGATAGAGATATAGTTGAAGTTGGTTGTGGAATGTTTCCTAGTCTAGCTAGAATAATCGCAAAACGTCAACAAGAAATAGGTAAGGGTACTATAACAGCATATGACCCAGAATTAGTAACCAAAGTAGTAGATGGTGTAAACCTAGTAAGAGGTCACTTTACACTAACAACCCCTATTCCAAAAAATGCATTGATAATAGGGCGTAAGCCATGTGAAGCAACAGAAGTAATGATTAAATCAGCATCAAAAAACAATGCAGAACTATTCCTAAAATTATGTGATTGTAACCATATACCTGATAAAATACAAATCAATTACCAAGATTCATTTAGAAAAAATTGGTTTAAATATATTGATGAACTTGCAATCGCAACTCTTCAACCAGGATTTGAAATAGAGAAGAGTGAATCAATCGATACATTAGTAGGAGATAAAGATCTAATTATCAAAATAAAAAAATTAACTAGATAGAGTAGTAATACCCTATCTTTTTATATGCACATAATAACCTTATTTAAATATAAAAATAGGATATATATACGTACACGTTATAACCTTATTATATATATAAATAAGGATATATATACGCATATTATAACCTTATTAAATTATAAAATAAGGATAAATATATATACATACACAAACTTGTATAACATCACATATAACATCCATTACTCACATTTCTAAACAAACATACAATCATTTACATTTCTATTCTACAAACAAAAACTTTTTATTTGTTCTTCTAATATTCTTTTAGTATACTTATTATAGAAAGAATATGCAAAAGGCAACATAATATCAATTATAGGAAGTTAATCCTCGAAAAGAGAAGTATTTTTATAAATATAAATATATATTTTTTAAATATATTTAATAATTTAAAACCTATATATATCAACGTATTCAAAATTACAATTAAACAAATTTCTATTAATTAATATATAATATATTATATGAATACTTATTCAATTATTATAATTGCAATAATAATTATGTTACCTAATACATAAATAAAAATAACCAAGTATTTAACTTGGTTTTATATTGTCTAAATAGGCTACTCCACTCTATCAAATAAAAAAGATATCATATAGATATCTTAAACTTTTCTTGATTGAATTTCAGCAATCTTTTCTAATACTTCTTTAGCATTAACTTCATTTATTTCAGTATAACCAAGTTCACGTAAAGCTTGTACTTTAGCAGTATTTAACTCTTGTGTTCTACTTAATTTTTCTTCATTCTTGTGCTCTATATCTTGAACAAATCTCTTATGGCTTTCAGCAAGTTTTGTTTTAGAAGCACCACCATTATTATATAGTGTTAAACCTGAGAATAGAATACTTTCAAAAATAAATTGTTGTTCTTGATTAAATACAAATTCCATTGGATCAGTAAATCCCATAGACTTAGACATATAAGCAAGAATATACTTTAATTCTTTAGAAGTTTCCATTGATTGAAGATAATGATATAAATATAAATAAGCATTATAAGTATCTTTAGTTTGATCAGATTGAAGTTTTTCTTTCAATAGATTAATAATATCAGTTAAAAGATCTTGTTCCTTCTTATTAAATCCTTTTAAATCAGCTAATACTTCTTTATCAGAAGAGTCTTTAACACCTTCATTTAAACGCCCTTCTACATCTATAATATAACTACCTTCTATTTTTATATCCTTTAATTCTTCTTCAGATTTTATATTTAAAAGACTCATTAATTTAGTAGATTTTTCTTTAGGCCAATCTTTTAAAGATGGTAATGCTAAATAATTATATAGCATTTGGCGAGAAACTCCTAAATACTTAGCAAGTCTTACCTTTGATATTCCTAATTCATTTAATACAGTGTTTAAGTTTTCCATAACTTCTACCCTCCATAATTTAATTTTATCATTTTATTTGACAATGTCAAGTGTAAAGTAAAATATAAATTAATTTTTAGTATTTTTTATAATATCAACTATTTCTTGACCATGTAATTTAACCTTAACTGGTTCTAATATCTTAGCATTTTCTAACGTTTCAATGTTATCAGGAAGAACTTCTATCAGCTTACTTAATTCTTCATTATTAAATATATAATACGCTGGCAAATTCTTCTCTTTACTTTTTCTTGTTCTAAATTCTTTTAAGGAATTCTCAATTAAACCCTTATCAACATCATGGGCAAATAGTTTTATATTATCAAAAGTAGAATAAATATTTTCATTGTTATTTGTTACAAAACTACTATTAACAGTATTAGGAATATCAGTATTAGATACAGTTGTAAATTCATATATATTTGAAAAATCACGTTTTCTAACAACATTAGCCTCAAGCCAACTTTCTGTTAGATTTCTAATATTTTTCTCTGTATCTAAATCTTCCCATTTTTTCTTATTTTTCTCTTTATTTAAAAAATCATTAAGTTGATCTATTTTCAAAATACTATCTTGGATTTCTCTAGGACATTTTTTATTAATATTCAATATCCCCTTAGCATTAGAAAAAACAACAAGTGGTTTATACCAATTATCAAAATTCTTTTCAAAAAACAAAACCTGCAACTTATTTTTTCTACTTAACCAAATCTTTTTAATCAACTCAATATGTCTTTGTGCTTGGCGATATGGAGAATATATTGCTTCTTTAATCTTCTTGCCATTAATATAATACTCTCTAATAAACTCACCTCGTTCATCAACTGTAATATCACCAATAAGATTTTTACATTCTACAACATAAACACACATAGGAGTTGCAATAAAATAATCAATTTGAGCTGTTAAATCTTCATATTGCAACGTAATATCATGTAAAACATACATACCAACGTCACTAGATTTTAGTTCATATTCAATTTGTTCTTCACCAGCCAATCCAAGTTCTAATTTCTTAATATCTAAATCTATTTTCTCTTTATCATTCACATTTTCTCTAATACTTTTTAACTCTATTATTTCTTTTTCTAATTCACTATCACTTTTCAAAAATATAGTATTAGAAAATCTATCAAACAAACCCATAGTTACTCCTTTTTATAAATACCAAAGTTTTTTATTATTCTTTCTTACTTCTTTAATTAATCCTCCGCCAAGGCATTCATCTCCATTATAGAAAACGCATGCTTGACCAGGTGTTACTGATTTAACACCTTCTGGATAATTAACTATTATTTCATTATCAGAAACATAATCAATTACAACATCAGTTTCTTCTTGTCTATATCTAAATTTTGCCCTAGCATTTTTAATTTTATCTTTATTAATCAAATTAACATTTTCTAAAACACATGAAGTAGATACTAGATAGTCTGTATCATCACCAAGTGCGATATAAAGTATATTTTTATCAATGTCTTTTCCTACAACATACATTCTATCTTGTGTACCACCAATATTAAGACCTTTTCTTTGACCAATAGTATAACTTCTTAAACCATTATGTTTCCCAACTACATTACCAGTAGCAACATCAATTACATCACCACTAGTATTATCTAACTTATCAGACATAAACTCTCTAAATTTATTAGTAATAAAACATACATCAGTAGAATCTTTCTTATCAGCAACTTCTAAACCACAAATTCTTGCCTTCTCACGAACGACATCTTTTTCAATTCCTTCTAACGGCAACAACAAATGACTTAATTGTTTATTAGTTAATTGTGCTAAAAAGTAAGTTTGATCTTTTTTTAAGTCAACACTTTTATATAACTTGCCATCCACAACTTTAGCATAATGACCAGTTGCTATATAATCACAATTAAACTTTTTCATATTTTGATACAAGAAGTTAAATTTAACTTCACGATTACAAAGAATACATGGATTAGGAGTAATACCACTATTATAATCATTAATAAATTTATCAATTACATTTTCTTTAAAAAAATCTCTATAATCAACAATATGATGCTCAATACTAAGTTTTTCACAAACTTTAATTGCATCACTTACATCAAATTCTTCAGTAAACTTAAAAGTAAGTCCTACAACTTCATAACCTTGTTCTAATAAAAGTAAAGCAGCAACAGAAGAATCAACTCCCCCACTCATACCAACTAATACACGCTTCTTCATAAAATCACCTAAATATATTATACATTTTTTTAATAAATATTTATATACCAAAATAAAAAAGACATAGAAATATGTCTTAAATTTTATTAAAATTTAATTTGAGTTTTATCTACTGTTATAATTGGTCGTACTCCATACCTGCTTTGCGGTTCCCAAAGTCCATAAACACCATTAGAACCAAGATAACCAAGATAATAATGTGCCGATCCAGTCCACCAAGTATAACCACGAACTACCCAATTTTTGTATGGGGAACCATCACATCCCGAACCTGAGCATCCTAACTTTTCCACCTGTTCTTCACTTATCATACTAGCAGACGCACTTGATACTCCTAAATCTTCTTGTAAATAGTCTTCATATGCCTCTATATATTGATATAAAGCTGAGTTACTATCATAAACAAAAGCTGGAACTTTATTCCCGTATTCCGGTTTCAATTCACCATCATACCAATAATAAGAATTTGAAAATGCACGTCCTGGCGCAGAAGCATTTTGTTTTGGATCATCTACAGTTACATCTATTTTTTCTTCTGCTAACATCGTTATTGTTGACAAGTCGCTTTCTATAACAAAAAAGCATTCACTTCCAAAACAAATTTTATCGCCAATATCAGTTCCTGTTCCACTAACTACTTTACCAGGTTTATTGGCTTCTACTTTTTCTTCTTCTACTTGTATATAATTGTCCCCTTTTTGTTGAAGTGTACATGTAGAAGTACCATTGCCAATATTTCCTTCACTTTCAGGAATCAATACAACTAAATTTGTTGTACTATCAACACTAAATCCATTCCAATTATCAACAGCAGTAATAATTGTTACTTTGCCATTTTTAGGTCTATTTAAGTTAAGTCCTGTTTTAATTTGCTTTCCACCTTCATTTAATTTAGACTGAGCAGTTGGATATAATCCATAACCAGCACTATCTTTAAATGTATATCCATATCTGTATGAAGATGTTTCATCATCATATTGTACTAAAACATATGCCCAATAACTATCGTTTGATTGATGCCATGCTCCAAATGGATTGGTTCCACCACGTTCTAAAGCAATACACTCTATTGGTACTGCATATATAGTATTTTCTTCAGTAAATGTATATGTTAAATCATTTACTTCATTTACTGTGGCTGTTATATAGTTTCCAATAGTTGAAACAACAGTTTTCTTTCTTGACTCTGTTATATATTTAGTTACACTTGGTATTGCGATTGCCATAAGTAAACCTAGTATTACTATTACTGCTAATAATTCTATTAATGTAAAACCTTTTCTTTTATTCATAAACACACTTCCTATTCTAAATAAATTTTAACATTAATATTTTTACATATCAACAATTTAAACATAATACTTTCTTATTTGCACAAAAAAAGATGAAAATAAATTTCATCCTTATCTCATTGCTTCTGCCATTTTTCTTGCTTGCTTCTCTATTCTTTCGTCATCATATATTTCAATTTGATTATTTAAAATCATTTTGAATTCATTTGGTTCGCTTATCATATCAAAATGAAATATAGTAGATGCTGTAGTAATAGAAATCGTACCATAATTGAAAATTTTTCCAAACAATCCTTGTTTAACTTGAACGCCATTAATCTTATTCAAAGGACTATCAAGTTCATTTGTATTAATAAGTCCAGTTCTTCCAACAACCCTTTTATTTGTTATAATTAACTTTGTAGTAAAAAATTTAATTATATCTCGTACAATCCAAACAAAACCAATAAATATAATCATTGCAAAAAAATCAATTATTAATCTTATAATCAAAACTGCAACAGAAATTTTTCCCTCTCTTATATTTTTTTCCATATAAATAAACTCCTTCCATTTAAATTTTACCCCCCCCCGGACTTTTGTCAAGGTTTTACATTTTTGCACACAAAAAGAACTATAAAAATAGTTCTTTATATTCTTGCTACCATCAAATTACTTGATGAATATCTTTTTAATCCTTTATAGAAAATAGTAAACGCTAAAATAATAAATATTATAGTTACTAAAACTACTATTAAAAACAATCCTAAATTAAACTTAGTTAATAATTGAACAGGTATATGATTAACAAACGCAACTGGTAAAATAGTAAAAAACATTAACTTAATTCCACCTTTAAATATCCCATCTGGATAATTAGCAAAATTAGTCATCATATTATTACCAGTATCAGCAATAACATCTGTTTTACTAAACCAAAAACTTAAACTATTTAAAATAATAGATATACAAGTAAGTGTAATACCTCCAAGTATAGAAAATACTGTAAACAATAATAGATTTAAAGGTGTTAATCCAAATATTAA
Source organism: Bacillota bacterium (assembly GCA_015059405.1). Lineage (GTDB taxonomy): Bacteria > Bacillota_I > Bacilli_A > RF39 > UBA660 > RUG11788. The sequence goes on along the minus strand of SVAL01000001.1, from coordinate 160,032 downwards.
TACCATTAAATATCCATATATTATATCCCCTAACGCAGAAGTAGTAACATCAGTTGTAATAACAGATAATAATACATTCTTAGGTTGTACTAAAAAACTATCTAACTTTCCATTATTGATAAGTTCTGATAAATGATAACTATTAGAGAAGAAGAAATGAGATACACCATAAGTACCAGCTGATATTCCCCATAAAAGCATTACTTGATCAAATGTATAACCACCTACATTATCTTTTAAAGAGAAAAGTACTATCCATTGAACAATAAAACTAGCATTATTAAGTATCATAAATAATACATTAGTAATAAAAGTAGTCTTATTAAGCATTTCCCTCATCAAAGCATATTTAACACTTAAAAAAGAAATTTTAAATTGATTTTTAACCTCCATTAACATTTAGATTCTTCACCCCTTTCTTATACATAAAATTACATATTGTATACGCTATAAATATATATATTATTTGAGCTAATATAATACTTATAAAACTATTATAATTAAAATCTACAAATAGCTTAGCTGGTCCATAACTAACTACATAAACTGGACTATAATTTAAAATAGGTTGAATTACTTTAGGAAAGTATTCTATTGGAAATATAGTACCAAGTACTAATATAACTTTACTATATAACCAGTAAAAAGGATGAGCATCTTCTATAAAGAAAGATAATAAACCTATACTAGTAATTAATAAAGTACTTATTATAGTTGCTAAAATACCAGTTATTAATATACATAGAACGCTTAATATATTTAATGTAGGAAAACTTCCTAAAAACATAAATCCTACTAACATACCAAGTACTGTATATAAAATAAATCTAATAGCTAGACTTCCTAAATGACTAGATAAACAATATCCTATATAACTATATGGTTTATTCATATTATAAGCAATATTACCACTTCTAACATCACTACAGATCTTTTTACTTAAACTTCTACCACCTAAGCTTCCCCATAGTATTTCTGTTACTACTACATACCAAACCATTTGATTCATAGTATATCCATTTATCACTTGACTAGGATCACTATACATATATTTCCATAAATTTAAAAGTACAAATAATATTAAAAAATATCCTATAAAACTAGTAATTATATTAAATACATATTGCAAATTACTCATGACTTCAGATTTAAATATAAATAAATATTTTCTCATTATTCATCGTCCTTATTCTCATTCTTATATATATCACTAATTATATTTTCTAAAGGAGTATTTGAAATATTAATATCTACTATATTATCTGGATTTAATAACTTTATTGCATCACTAACACTGCGTTTTTCTAAGTCTACTTCTATTTTTAAATTATAACCTTTATCTTTTAAAATAGTTATTCCATCTTCATCTTCTAAATTAACTCTTTCTCTCATCTTAGCTTCAACTATTTTTTTATTCAAATAATGATATTTTAAATTTTCCATAGAATCATCTAAAACAATACCACCATTATTTATAATAATAACCCTTTTACAAAGTTTTTCTATATCACCAACATCATGACTTGTTAAGAATACTGTTGTTTTATACTCCTTATTCATTCGTTTAATTAAAGTTCTTATATTTTCTTTAACTACAGGATCAAGTCCAATTGTTGGTTCATCTAAGAATAATACTTTTGGTTCATGAATTAAAGAAGCTACTATTTCACAACGAATTCTTTGACCTAAACTTAGATTTCTAACTGGAGTATTTATAAACTCATCAAGTTCAAATAACATAGCAAGTTCAGCTATCTTCTTTTCAACACGACTTTCTGGAATATCATAAATAGCACCAAAAAATTTAAAATTATCATATGGTGTAAGATGTGTCCATAATTGTTCTTTTTGACCAAATACAGTCCCTATTTCATAAGCAAGTTTCTTACGTTCTTTTTTCGGATCAATTCCCATTACTTTAATATCACCTTTATCAGGATAAAGTATACCAGTAAGCATTTTTATAGTTGTACTTTTCCCTGCACCATTAGGCCCAATAAAAGCGATCATTTCACCTTTTTCTACTTCAAAACTAATATTTTTAACTGCTTTAACACTTTTATACTTAGGTTTAATAATAGACTTTAAACTTCCTTTTAAACCTTTTTCTTTTAATTTAACTTTAAAAGTCTTAGACAAATTTTTTACTTCTATAATTGCCATAATTACATCCTCCTTACTTCTTTTTAACTTTCTTTTTCGCTAAATTAATCCAATATTTACAAGAACCTGAATTTATACTTTCTAAAATTCCACCGCATTTTTCTACAATTCTACGAGATGCTGTATTAGTCTCACTATTAGTTAATAAAACATTAGAAATACCATAAGTATTTAAAGCTTCTTCTAACAATAACTCTAATGCCTTAGTGCCAATTCCCTTACTTCTATAACTAGACGATATACCAAGACCAATATGCCCTCCACGAATAAGTAAATTTTCATTTAAATAGTGTCTTATTTTCCCAATACCTATAACTTCTTCACCTTCCATGACAAAGTAAATAGTCTGAGGTACATATCCTTCTTTTAAATTAATACCTAAAGATTCATTTTCTTTTTCTTCTAACCAAGATTTAAATGATTCTAAACTAGATAAATTCTCTAATGAAGCCGGGTTATAAAAACCATTTTCACATTCAGGAACACTTCTTAAATATTCTAATTCACGCATACCATTATTCTTACTTAATCTATTTAAATATATCATAAATCCACCTCCTTTTATTATTTATTTTTATTGTTTTTTACTTTCCTTAAATCAATTCCATAATAAAGACTCTCTTTACCATCTTTTTCATCTTCATGTAACCATTTACCACCATTATTTAAAATAGTCCTAATAGATCCAACATTACTCTTATAACATCCTAGTATTACATCATCCATTCCTAATTCCAAACATTTTTCTAGCGCATATCTAAGCATCTTAGTTGCGTATCCACATCTTCTATAACTAGGTCTAACCGAATAACCAATATCACCATATTTTAGTCTTAATTCTTCACTCATTTCATATCTTATATTTAATAAACCAATCATAATATCATCATCATAAACTAAATATGTAATACTCTTTCCCCAATCACCATTAGGATTAATTAACCAATCATTAATCTGTTTAACCCAGGCGCCATATTCCATAGAAATTAGACCATTGCTGGCAGTAATACTAGTCTCATTATTTTCATAATGATCTTTAATATAGGATAAAACTTCTTTTTCATCTGATAACTCTGGTAATTTATATTCCATATTTTCACCTCCTAAATAAAAAAGTACGGAAAGACACTATCTCCCTAAAGAAATAGTGACTCCGTACTTATAAATACGTGTAAGATTTATTTTAAATCCCTATGTAGCTCGTTACCTTATACATACTCACATCATTAAATTTTAATGAATGTGTTTTGCTACATAGTAATACTTTACTAAACATTATCTCCCAAAGGAGATAATACTATCCCAAAACACATTCGCGCATCATAAAACGCAGAATAGACCATTCTAAAATAAGAATAAATATCCATAATTAAATCCATTAATAAATGTCTCATAATATCTCTCCTTTCTGATAATTCTAATACAAAAACAATAAAAAAAGCACAGAATTATCACATATAGTGACTCCGTGCTTTTAAAGCTCGTGTAAGTATAATACCCGGGATAGCTCGAAAAATCTTATATCCCCTCACTTGACAATCATTATACTCCTAAAATTTTATTTGTCAACACCTAAATTTAATTTACTTAATAACTCTTTAAATAATATACCATGAGATTTAGTAATTAAATTGTTATTAATAAGATCATTTATCTCATCAACACTCATATATTTAACAAATTCAACTTCTTCTTTTTGAACAACTACAGAATTAATATCAATATCCTTTTTTAAATAAAATAAATATCTAAGAGGCTTATCATATAACATATAACCAAGCGATATAATATTATCATTACTAACATCAATACCAAGTTCTTCTAAAACCTCTCTTTTTATTGATACAATTGGTTCTTCACCACTAACAATATGACCTCCAGTAGATGAATATTCACCACCTTTTTCTAATGAAGTCTTTTGTATCAAAAACTTACCTTCACTATTTTCAATAAAAATAACACCAACAGCTATATGTTCATCTTCACTTAATAAAGCACTCTTATCCCCTCTAACAACAACTCTACCAGTCTTATTACCATTACTATCAAATACATCTAATAGTTCCATAAATCCTCCTATTAACTAAATAAAGTATAACATACATTAAATAAAAATACTAATTAAACCAGGTACAATAAACACCTCATACAACGAACAAACTATTCCTCCAATTAATGATACTACAAACACTTTTAAATATTTATCTTTAATACTTTTAAAATTAACAATCGTCCTAATAAATAAATTTCTAAATAGTCTATAACAAAAACTACATCCATAATAACACATTAATAATAATATAATTAAAAATAATAATTGATGAGGAAAGACGTATATAAAAGATAAAATAATTCCTTTTATCCCAAACGTACCTATAATAGAAGAAATAGTAAAACCAAGTATAAATCCTTTAATAAGTACTATTCCAATAATAAATATAAATCCAACAACACTAAGACCTAATAAAAAAATTAAAAATATATACATAAAGTTAGTAAAAAAAGAATTAAAAAAACTACTTAAATAATTAATATTATTACTACTAATACCATTAAAATAGTTTTTTTGTATGTCAATAACTAATAATTTATTATTATCTGAAATAATAAAATAAAAGAAAAAACCAAACAAAATACTTAAAAGAATCATACTAATAAAAACTAAATATATTTTCTTTTGCTTAATTAAACTAAATCTATTTCTACATAATTTCATTAATATCACCAGTAAAATATATTCTAAAAAATGACAAATATGCGATATTATTTACTTTTATTTAAAAATAATATATAATTATACCGAGGTGGAAAAAATGAGTAAAAAATTAGTCAAAATTTCAACAATATTTTTCCTAATTATCATGCTAGGATCATTTATTTGTAGTTTAATCTTAATGTAATACTATATCTATTTTGACAAAAAAGTAAAAATATGTTATAATGTGCACAGTTATTAATTAATGGGGGTTATTGATAACTAGCTTCGACTTATCTATTGATAAGTCTTTTTTTATTTATAAATACATAAATATAAGTATGAAAGAAAAATTTATTAAATCAACAATCACTTTAATACTAGGTGGTTTTATAACTAAAATACTAGGTTTATTTATAAAAATAATAACTACTAGAGTTATAGGATTAGAAGGAATAAGTCTTTATTCCTTAATACTTCCAACTTTCTCTTTAGCTATGACCATAACTACTTTAAGTTTGCCTATATCAATATCAAAACTAGTAGCTGAAGATAAATACAACAACAAAAGTATTATTTTTTCAACTCTACCCATATCAATAATAATAAATATTATAGTTATCATAACACTTATCCTATCATCAAAATTTTTATCTATAAACTTACTTAATGATGAAAGATGTATTTATCCAATTATAGCTATATCTTTAACTCTGCCATTTATAAGTATGTCTAGTTTAATTAGATCATATTTTTTTGGAAAACAACAAATGCTTCCTCATGTTATTTCAAATATCATTGAACAAATAACTAGAATCATATTAATACTTATATTTATACCTCATACGATAAAACAAGGTATAGTTAATGCTGTTTGTAGTTTAATATTAGTAAACATAATAAGTGAAACAATATCTTTTATAATATTATTTATCTTTTTACCAAATAAGTTTAATATAACTAAACAAGATATAAAACCAAATAAAAAATATATAAAAAATATTTTAAATATATCTATACCAAATACAATTGGTAGAATAATAACATCTATCTTCTATTTTTTTGAACCTATTATTTTAATGTATTTCTTAACTAATGCCGGATATTCCTCTAATTTTATAACTACAGAATATGGGATAATAGAAGGATATGTAATTCCTTTAATAACCCTACCTAATTTCTTTACAATAGCACTTAGTAATAGTTTATTACCCGTAATATCAAATTATCATTCTAAAGGTAATAAAAAGGCAATAAAACTTAAACTAAAACAAGCATTAATAATATCTTTATTTATAGGATTAAGTGTTTTAATTATTCTAAGACTATTTCCCGATTTCTTTTTAAAATTAATTTATAATACAAATCTAGGTAAAAACTATTTACTAGTATTATTACCAGTATTTATTCTTTATTATATTCAACCACCACTAATAGCTGTATTACAAGGAATTAATAAATCAAAAGAATTAGTAATTCATGAAACAATAGGTATAATATTAAAACTATTAATTATAATCATTACATCAAAACTTAATATAGGACTATATACATTAATTTTAGGTATATCAATAAATATTTTAATTACTACTTATCTCCACTATAAAACAATAAAAAAAAGTATTTGATTACTTCTCTTCAAGAAAAGATAAAGCAAAAGTACCAAACACTAAAAATGGAAATATAAATATTAAAATTTGATAATCTACTTTTAAAAGCATATTTAATAAATATTTTTTAGCTTCAAAAGAATATAAATTTAACTTTAAAATCATATTAGATATAAAATAAGAAGCAATAGTTAATATACCAGTAATAGATATAATAGTATATCCTTTATTACACTCTCCTAATCTAAATAATTTCTTAGAAAGTTTAAAAGTACATATACCTTGTAAAATAGAAATAATTAAAAATAATATAATAACAACAGATAATAAAAAGATATCATCATTAAAATAATTAATTATTGAACTACTACTATAAGAATTATCTATTGCTTTTAAAAAAACCCTATAAAAGAACATATATATAAAACAATATATAATACTTAATACACTATATATAATATAATCAAATTTAATATGTTTATCTTTTTTCTTTCTTCCTGGTTTAATAATATTTTTTAAAAGTAAAGCCGGTAACATAAACCATAAAGAGAAATTAAAAGCAAAAAACATCGCAAATGTTAAATATACCATAATACATACCCTCTTATATTCAATCCTATTATAACAAAATATATAATTATAATCTACTAGTTATTTTCTTATATTTTAATGGTTTTTATTTAATAAAATAAAAATATAAGATATAATTATATAGGAGATGATAATATATGAAGAAATATGACGTAATTATTGTAGGTGCAGGACCAGCTGGTTTATTTGCAGCATACGAACTTATTACTAAAAATAAAAACTTAAAAATCCTACTTTTAGATCAAGGTAAATTTGCTGAAAACAGAGTTTGTCCAATGAATAAATTAGGAACTAAATGCGCTAATTGTAACCCATGCCAAATACTATCAGGATATGGTGGAGCTGGAACATTCTCAGATGGAAAACTTAACTTTATTCCAAAACTTGGAAAAAGTGATTTATTTAAATATATGAGTGAAGAAGAAGCTTACAAAATAATTGATGATTCAGAAGCAATCTTTACAAAATTTGGAATGGATAGCGATGTATTCCCATCAAATATGGATGTTGCTAATGAAATAAAGAAAAAAGTAGCATTATCAGGAGCCAGACTTTTATTAATTAAACAAAAACACTTAGGTAGTGATCACCTACCAACATATATTAAAAATTTTAGTGATTTCTTAAGAAACGAAGGTGTTGATTTAATTGAAAGTGCTAATGTAACTGATGTAAAAAGTATTAAAAAGAATAAACACGAAGTTACTGCTAAAATAAAAAGGCAAGAAGAAGTATTTGAATCTAAAAAAGTTATTATCGCACCTGGTAGAACTGGTGCTAAATGGATTCAAGAACTAGCAGATAAATATAATATATCTTACTTATCTCAATCAATTGAAATAGGTGTTCGTGTAGAAGTAAGAAAAGAAATTTTAGAAGAATTAACTAATGTAATATATGACCCTACAATATTTATTAAAACAAAAACATATGGAGATGAAATAAGAACTTTCTGTACTAACCCTGGTGGATTTGTAGCAAAAGAAAACTATTATGGTTATATTTGTGTAAATGGTCACTCATTAAAAGAAATTAAATCTAACAATTCAAACTTTGCTTTTATAAGTAAAGTAACTTTAACTGAACCAGTAACAAATACAAGACAATATGGAGAATCAATTGCAAGAATTGCTAATGTATTAGGTGATGGAAAACCAATAATTCAAACTTTAAAAGATTTAAAAGATGGTAGACGTAGTGAATGGCATCGTATCGATAAAGGTTTTATTACCCCTACTCTAAAAGATTGTGTAGCAGGTGATTTAGCACTTGTATTACCACATAGAATTATTTCTAATATTATTGAAGGTTTAGATAAATTAAATGAAATCATTCCTGGAGTTAATAATGGTGAAACATTATTATATGGACCAGAAATAAAATTCTTCTCTAATGAAATAACAACAAATAATAAATTCAAACTAGAAGACTATGATGTATATTTCATTGGTGATGGTGCCGGTAAAGCAGGTAACATTGTTACTGCTGCTGCAACAGGATTAATTGCTGCAAGAGACATATTAGAAAACACTAAATAATAAATAAAAAAGACGTTTATACGTCTTTTTTATTATACTGAACTTGCTTCTTTTTTAATGTTTTCTGGAATAGTTACATCACCAGCTGCATTAAAATCAGTAATTTGAATATCAATAGTAAATTTTGTAAATCCTTCACTAGCAACCACACTAGTTAAATCATAACTTAATTTAGAAACATAACCATCAGTTACATATACATCAGCATAAACATCAGAGTAACTCATATCTCCGCTTTCATAATCAATTTTAACTGAATAATGATTATCACTTAAAACTGTTACATCACTAGAATTACTATTAATCTTATTAATAATATCATCTAAGTTAATACTTTCAGTTCCTGTAGTAGTATCAGTTTCCCAAGTAATCTTATCTTCACTTGAATAAGTGTAACCATTTGTATAATCAGAATAACTATAAGTAGTAGCAGAATATCCCATAACTGTAGCAACAGTTTCCATATAATCTGTACTATGAGTAACATCTGCAGTACCTGTTGAAGATGTTTTAATTTCCATACCATCAGCTACCATTACCATATCCATTTTAAACTTATAGTTTTTGTATTCACTAAATGCATATAATTTAGTAGTATCTTCTTCATCTTCTTTATCTTCTTTTTCTACTACTTCTTTATCATCTTTCTTGTCATCTTTGTCCTTATCTAACATACCTGGCACTACTAAAGCAGCAACAATACAAATTACAGCAATAACTGCAACAATAACTATTATTAAAGTAGTATTATTTTTCTTTTCAGGACTACCTAAATTATTAGGAACATTTTGATTAATTGGTTGTTGGTTGAAATTTACATTATTATTTTGATTTTCAAAACTTGTGTTTGGAACATTTAAATTATTATCCAAAATTCTCACCTATCCTTCTATTATTAGAATAACACAAAAAGATAAAAATAAAAATATCTAAAATTAAAAAAAGACGAACATTCGTCTTTTTTCTACCAATCACTTTCTACAGCATTATTTATAACATCTTCTGGAATAGTAACACTATCTCCTGTATTAACATTACTAAACTTATATGTCATAGTACTAGATGTTATTCCTTCTTCTGCCACAATACTAGTCATATCTAAAACTATTTCAGTTAAATATCCATTAGAATCAAAAGTAACAGTAGTGGGAACTTTACCTGAATATTCTTCCATATCAGGAAGTTCTAATGTATCCATAGTTAAAGAATACTTACCATTTCCTAAATCAGTAACACCTTCATTAGTTTTTACTTTTCCAATTACTGTACCAGGAAATACTGGTAAAGAAATCTCATTATCAGTTTCTTTTTCCCATGCTGTTTTATCACTAGAAGAATAAATTAAATGATTATTAACATCATAATATGAATAAACTGTCATCCCTAGTATACTAGCTTCAGAATAATAAACATTATTTAAAGTATCAAATCGACCATTTTCAGTTAATTCCATACTTTCTCCTTCACTAGTCATTGATATAGTAGCATTCATATCATATTTAGTATAGTCTACAAAATCTTTAATAATCATACCAGTGTCAGTATTTTCTTTATCTTTATCAGTATTTTTGTTTTCTTCTACTGTACCATCATTCTTATTAGAAGAATCATCATCACTAGTTAAAGTTAAGAAAACACCAATACCCAAACAAATAACTCCTACTACACACATAAAAATTGGTAAAAATTTACTTTTCTTTTTAGTAGTTTCCTTTTTTGGTTCTTCAGTTGTAACATTTGGTGTATCTTCTACCTTTGTTACCACATCAACTTTTTCTTCAGTATTAGATACTTCAGTATTAACAACTTCTTCTTTTATTTCTTTTTCTATATTTTCATTATTATTAGTATCCATTATAATCACCTATCCTCTAATTTATAAAATAACATAAAATAATTTAAATAAAAATATTTAATAAAAAAAAGAGAGATAAAATCTCTCTTCTTTACACTATATTACATTATTTATCTCTTAATACTGCATTTAATTTAGTAGTAACAGCATCTATTGCTTTATTAAATAATTGCATTACTTCTTCATCACTTAATGTACGAGTTGGATCTTGGAAAGTTAAGTTAAATGCGATTGATTTTTCATCACTACCAACATTTTCTCCTACATAAACATCAAATACATTTATATCAGTAAGAAGTCTACCACAAGCTTTTTTAATAACATCCATTATATCTTTAGCCATAACATCTTTTTTAACAATAAATGCCATATCCTTAGAAATAGCTGGATATTTAGAAGATTCTTTATATTTAATAGCTTTAACATTCTTGCTCATAATTTTTCCTAAAGAAAGCTCTACTACATAAATTTCATCTTTATATAAACTTGGATGAACTCTACCCATAATACCAATATTTTCACGATCAAGTAATACATTAGCACTCATTCCAGGATGAAGATCACTACAAGTTCCTACTTCAAAACTATATCTATTCTTAAGTCCTAAATAATCTAAAACATTTTCAACTATTCCTTTTACTAAATAAAAGTCAACTTTACTATTACCAGCCCATGAATTAGTAATATAATTACCCTTCATTAAAAGAGCTATCTTAGTATCTTCTTCGAAAGTTACATCATATACTTTACTAATTTCATATAGTAAAACATCATTTACTTTACGTGATTTATTATATTCATAAATATTAAGTAAAGAAGGTAAAACACTAGATCTAATAATACTCTTATCCATACTCATTGGATTAGGAAGTACTACATTTTCCTTATTCTCATATCTAAATAATTTAGCCATATCAGGACTAGTTAAAGTATAAGTCTTACATTCATTTAATCCTAAAGTACGTAAACGTTTAGAAATTAATTTACGATATTTAACATCCCCAACATATTCCCCTTTTCTTATAGGAACTCTAGGTAAAGTTGATACTAAATTATGATATCCATAAAGTCTACCAATTTCTTCAGCTATGTCGTTAACATTAGGATCTATATCAAGTCTACGACGAGGAATAACTACAGTAAATGTATCCCCTTCTAATTTATAGTCAAAATCAAGTCTCCCAAGTTCAACTTTCATATCATCAGTACTAATAGTAATACCAAGTAATTTATTAACATCTTCTGCCTTAAAAGTTACTATTTTTTCTGTCTTATCTACTTTATCATGAAGAACATATCCTGATAATACTTTAGCATTAGCATACTTTTCAAGTAAGTAACAAGCACGCATCATAGCTTTTTCTGTATATTCATAGTTAAGACCTTTTCCATAACGAATAGATGCTTCACTTCTTAAATTTAAATGACCAGCAGTATATCTGATACTAGTTGAATCAAATATAGCACTTTCTATTAAAATAGTCTTTGTATTATCATCAACATCAGTATTTAAACCACCCATAACACCAGCAATACATACAGGTTTTTCACCATCAGTAATTACAATATCACTAGCTTTTAAAACTCTCTCTTTTTCATCTAATGTAGTGATTTCTTCACCTTCATAAGCATCTCTAACAACTATTTTATCTCCTAGTTTATCTTTATCAAAGAAATGCATTGGTTGACCATATTCAAGCATAACATAGTTAGATATATCTACTACATTATTAATAGGTCTCATTCCTGCAGAAACAAGTCTCTTTTTAATAAAATCAGGAGACTCCTTAATTTCTATATCAGTAACCATTTTAGCCATATAATAAGGGCATTTATCTGTATCAACACTTAAACTAAAATGATTATTTATATTATCGCTAATTTCAGTAAAACTAGCTTCTGGTAAAGTAACTTTTTTATTTAAAATAGCCGCTATTTCATAAGCAAATCCAATATGATAATAACAATCGTTATTTCTATGTTTATGCACATCAAGTTCATATAAAGTATCATCAAGTCCTAAATATAAAAGTGGATCAGTACCAACAGGTGCATCACTAGGTAGTTCTTCAATACCACGATTATAATTTTCTTCAGTTTCCTCTTCAAGACCTAATTCATATAAAGCACAAATCATCCCATTAGATTCTTCACCACGAATCTTTGATGCTTTAATTACAAAGTCCCCAGGAAGTTCAGCACCAGGAAGAGCTACTATAACTTTTAAGCCTTTTCTTACATTAGGAGCACCACATACTATTTGTGTAACCTTATCTCCTATATTAACTTGGCACACATGTAAATGATCACTATCAGGATGATCTATACATTCAACTACTTCCCCAATAGTTAAATTATCTATTTTATTAGTAACTACTTTTTCAACGTTAATTCCAGCCTTAGTAACTTTAACTGCTAACTCTTTTAAATCCATACCAGTTAAATCGATATAATCTTTAACCCAATTTAAACTAATCATCTTATTCACTATCCTTTCTATCAAATGTACTTAATTCCCTTAAATCAGTTTGATAAAAGAATCTAATATCATTAATTCCATACTTTAACATTGCAAGTCTTTCAGCCCCAAATCCAAATGCAAAACCAGTCCATTCTTCAGGATCATAACCACAATTTCTAAGTACATTAGGATGTACCATACCAGCACCACTAACTGTAATCCATCCAGTATTCTTACATAAACTACATCCTTCACCCTTACATACAAAACAACTAATATCTGTTTCTACTGAAGGTTCAGTAAATTGATAATAACTTGGTCTAAATCTAGTCTTACAATCTTCTCCAAACAACTTTTTAGCAATAGCATCAAAAGTTCCTTTTAAATCAGATAAACTAATATTCTTATCTACAAGTAATCCTTCAATTTGCATAAATTGATGTGAATGAGTAGCATCATCATCATCTCTTCTATATGTTTTACCAGGACAAATCATTCTAATTGGTGTTTTACCTTCCCCTTTTAACATTGTTCTTGCTTGTACAGGAGAAGTTTGACTACGAAGTAATATTTCTTCATCTTTAATATAGAAAGTATCTTGAGCATCTCTTGCTGGATGACCTTTAGGTATATTTAACATTTCAAAGTTAAACTTATCTTCTTCTATTTCAGGACCATCTACAACATCATATCCCATAGACATTAATAATTCTTCTACTTCTTCTATTAATTTTTCTAAAACATTAGGAGCACCAACTGGTACTTTAGTAGCAGGTAAAGAAATATCAATCTTTTCACTTTCTAATTTTTGATTTAACTCTTTTAATTTTAATTCAGACTCTAATGAATTAATCTTTTCATTTAACTCATTCTTAAGTTCATTAGATACTCTTCCTACTTCTTTTCTCTCATCAATAGATAAATCCTTCATATTACTAGTAAGTTCTGTAATAAGACCTTTTTTACCAAGATACTTTACTTTTAATTCATTTAACATATTAGTATTAGTAACACTATCTAAATCACTAGCAAAACTTTTTCTAATCATTTCTTGTTTTTCTAACATATTATCATCTCCTTATAAAATAAAAAACACAGTTAAAATCAAAGGACGATTCTAACCGTGTTACCACCTTAATTCATAGTATAACTATGCACTCAATATCTTTAACGCAGACATACGTTTAGCTTTTAACTAAAAGCCACTAAGACGAATTCATAGGTATTTATTTATTGTCTTTCACCATAATGACAACTCTCTAAAAATAAATATAATCTATTACTACTTCTTAGTCATTGCTTTAACAATTACATTAATTATATCAAAAATATTAAATATTTCAAGTAAATTATTTATAAACTTTAACTAACCCTTTATCTTTATCTAAAGAACCACTAAAAGCCTTAGCTATTACTTCTTCTATACCATCCGTTTTAGGATCAACTAAAGTAGTATTAACAAAAGAAGTAAGTACACCAGTATTATCAGTGAAATTTAATTGAAGTTGTTCACCCTCAGAAAAATCTAACCAATTCTTAATTGGAAATACTTGACAACATTCACCACTATTTAAAATAGCACAACTAAATTTATATTTAGTATCAAAAAAACTATAATTCCATCCTCCAACACTAGGTTCTCCAACATAACTAGTTAAATCACTAATAATGCCATTTTCCCCTCGAAATAACTCAGCAACTTCCTTAATATTGGAACTATTAACTAAAATAGTATCATAAGCAGTAGTAACAATACACGTATCATCCGGAAGAATTAATTGTAATTGTTCACAATTAGGAGAATCCTCTTCATATTCCCCACCATCACTATTATAAAAATCTTGCCACTTTTTTAAAGGAATAATAGTAACATTGCCATCTACTACTTTTAATGCATATTTAAACTTATTATTAAAATCAAAAACTGTTTTATTAAAAGTAGAAGAAGATATATCACCATTAGATTTATCTATATTCTTACCCACATCACTAACATAACTCTTAGATATAGAAGAAGCATTAATACTAGAAGTACCACCATTAATTAAATCAAGCATCATTGAAGAAGATAAAATAACATCACCATTTTCTAATATCACTTGTAATTGTTCTCCTTCATAATCACACCATTCTTTAATTTTTAAAGCACTACTACTATTATCATTAGAAAAAATAACATTAGTAAATCCATTATTAAAATCTAAAATTGTTTTGTTAAAATGACTACCAGTTGTATAACCACTAGCTAAATCAACTACTTCTTTTCCTAAAGCATTTGCAACATCAACAGCCTTAGTTTTACTATCAACATCATTAAGTAAAATAGTATCATATGCTGCTGTTACCATAGTAGGACCACCAACTATTTTTATTTGTATTTGTTCACCTTCATAATCACACCATTCGCTAATAGGAAGAATTAATACTTTTTCATCCTTAACAATAAGTGCTTTATTAAAATCAAACTTTGTATCTAAAATATCATAGTTAAATGAACTATCTTTAGAAATACCAGATAAATCAATTACCTCACCATCACTACCAACATAACTAGAAGCAAACTCATTAGCTGTAATTTCACTCTCACTATCACAAACTAATTTACTATTATAACTAGATAAAATTAAAACCAAACCATCATTAGTAATAACTTGTAATTGTTCACCAGAATAATCCTTCCATTTACCAACTGGTAATATTAAAGCCTTATTACCATTAAATGTAATAGCTTTATTAAAAGCCCATTTAGTATCTAAAATATTCTTATTATAAACTGCATCTACCTCTTCATCTGTTAAACGATAAACTTCATCACTTTCTACGCCATTTAACGCCATAGAATTACTAGAATAACTAGTACTATCACCATAAATACAATTAGTATCAAAACTAGAAGTTAATAAAACAAAATTATCATTAGTAACTAATTGAATTTGTTCTCCTGAATAATCTTTCCAATTTTTAACATCTAAAATAATCGCAGAATCATCACCAAATATTAAAGCTTGATCAAATCCATATTTAGAATCAAACATACTTTTATTACATCCAGTAAGTAATAAAGTTAAAGTTAAAAACAAAGCAAAACCTACTATTCCTTTTCTTGCAACTTTACCATTACCATCTAATTTTTCCATATTTTCACGATTAAAATTAATAAGCATAATATTCCCCCTAAAACGTTTCTATAATACCATAAAAAAAACAATAAGTAAATTATTGTTCTTCAAATGATATATCAATATGTCTATATACATCCGGTATAACAGTAGCTGCACGACTTGCTAAAAAATCATAAATAAATTCTTTAACTTCCCCTCTATAATTAAAATATGCATAACTAATCTCTTTATCAAAATCAATCCATACCCCTAAAAAGTTATCTCGTTTTTCAACTTCAACTATAAAATCTTGTTTTAAATATTCATTTTCATTATAAGTTTTAATTACTAAACTATCAAACTTAACACCACGATAATTATACTTTTTAGATACATTACTAAATACTTTTTCCATACCTCCATTTAAATCAGTAGGAATAAAATATTTTTTAAACATAGTCTTACTATCCATATCATAACCTAATTCTTCAATTAGATTTTTATCTTCCTCACTAAATCTACTTCCTTTAAAAAACAAACTATCTGCTAAAGACGCCATATATATCATAAACTTCTCTTCATTAGAAAAGTCATAATATTTTTTAAAAGAATCATATATTAATAAACTACAAGAACAATAAGGACGAATAATGACATTTGATAATATATTAGAACTTTTATGATGATCTATTCCCCATACTATTTTTTTGCCAAAACCAACTGATTGAGTAGGATCATTATGATCAACCAAAACATAATGATAATTATCATCATTAGTAATAGTCTTCATATTCATAGTCATACAATCACCAATCATACTAAGATTATATTCATCTACTTCGTAACTTTCTAAAAAACAAGGAAAGCATTCAATCCCTTTACTCTTAAAAATATTATATAAAATAGTAGTAGAAACAACACTATCTACATCTGGATTCTTATGACCAATTATATATAAAGGTTCATATTCTTTAAATAAATCAAAGTTCATAACTCCACCCCTTTTTAAAAAAGAACTATACAGTTAATAGTTCTTCATTCTTTTCTTTTAATTTTTCATCAATAATTTTGTTGTACTCATTAACTAAATTTTGAATTTCATTACTTTTAGACTTTTCTACATCTTCAGGAAGTTCTAATAATTCTAAATCTTCTAAAGCATCATGTCTAATATTACGAATTGATACTTTTCCATCTTCAGACATAGCTTTAACTTGTTTAACAAGTTCTTTTCTTCTATCTTCAGTAAGCATAGGAATAACAATACGAATAGTTTCACCATCATTACCAGGAGTATAACCTAAATTAGATTCAAAAATTGCTTTTTCAATTGCCGATAAACAACTTCTATCAAAAGGCTTAATTAATAATTGTCTAGCTTCAGGCACTGAAATAGTAGCAAGTTGTTTTAAAGGTGTCATAACTCCATAATAATTAACCATAACACCATCTAAACTACTAGGATTAGCACGACCTGCTCTTACAGTTTGAAATCTCTTTTCCATAGCTTCTACTGCTTTTTTCATCTTTTCTTCTGTTTCTTTTATAACATCAAAGTCCATTCTTTCATCTCTCCTCACAATAATTTTACTAAAAAAAACTTATATTATCAATAAAATTAAATCATTAATTAACTACTTTACTTATCTATTACACCCTTTAAATCATTAAGAATATGATTAAATCCCTGTTCACTAGATAAAACCATATCATAAACATCTTTATAACTTTCTATTTCACCCATATTACTATCACTTACAAAAGCTATAGATAAAATATTATCTTTATTATAACCATCAACCATCATAATATCAGATACTTGATCCCCAATTAATAAAACATATTCTTTATCATCTTTCTTAAACGCAAAATCATGTTTATTTAAAGCATGAATTAAAGGTCCTTTAAATCCAATAACATTACCATTTCTATCAAAATTCAAAAAATTACTCTTAACATCTAAATTAACAAAACTACATCCATTCATTTCTAAAAATTTTAAAAAGAAATCTCCAATCCCTGCTGATAAAATATCTAACTTAATATTATTATTATCTAAATACTTAAAAAAATCTAAAAAATCTTTTCTAAAAGTCATAATATCTTTATCAGAATATATATCTAAAATATGTTCTTTATTTAACTCATATTTTTTAAATAAATCTAAATGTTTATTTAACCAATCTTCCATAGCTACCATCTTAACAACTTCATCTACTTCACTATCAAGTTCAATCGGTCTATAATAACTATATAAAGAGTTTCTTTCGAAATCATATTCCTTAGGTAAAATACCACGTCCATTAATAGTAGCCCAAGTAGGTAAACTATCATCAGTAGTAATTGTCCTATCAAAATCCATAACAACTTCAAAATTATTTTTAGTAAATTTATTTAACTTATCATAATAAGTATCTTTTCTAAAAATCATTCTATCCCATCCATTCTTATACAAAGTTGTATATAAAAAGTAGACCAAAGTCTACATCTTTTATAATATTAATAAAATTATTTATTTTTCTTAGTATTATTCTTTTTAGTAGTACTCTTTTTACTATTACTTTTTTTAGAAGTACTTTTCTTATTATTATTTTTACTAGTATCATTATTTTTCTTAGTAGTATTACTCTTCTTAGTAGTAGTCTTTTTCTTTTCTTCTTTAACCACTTCTACTACTTCTTCTATTTTTTCTTCTTGAGCTTTTTCTTTTGCCTTTTCTTTTTCTTCTTTTAAAGTCTTAACTTCTTCTTTCTTTTCTATACCTTGGTTTTTATCTTTCTTATAACAAATACATAAACCAATAAATTCAACCACAAGTCCAACACCCATACAAATATCAATTAATACCGCAGATACATCAGTTGCAAAACCAACAACTAAAGAAACTACAAAAATAAATACTCCTACAAAAAATATAATGTTACCCTTATCTCTATTTTTACTCATCTTTAACACTCCTCTACATAATAATAACACACTTATTTAAAGAAATAAAATAAAAAAGAATAATTATTCAAAATTATTCTTTTTTTCTATCGCAAGACGAGCCATTTTATAAGCATCATCTAATGTACCACAAGCACCTAAAAACAAACTTAAATGACAAAAAGTTGCGCTTTCAACTCCTGATACATCTTGTAGTTCTTTATCACATAAACCACCCCAACTACTAGGTAAATCACATCTAGTAAGATGAGTATTTTTTTCTATAGGAATCGTATGAACATTATAACCGCCCCTACTAGATGGAGTTATACAAAATAATATATCAAGAGCCTTAGGATTACTAGATGAAATAACAAAGTCTTTAAAAGGCATATATTCAGATAAATACATAATATGATTACTACTAGCATCAATCGCATCTTCTACAATTTCTTTTGCTTCAGCTTTCGCAAAACATTTCTTTACTACTGATAAAAAAATCATCTCAGCAACAACAACAGCTCTCATAAAACAATTATCATTATCAATATCTTCATTCCAACAAGCATTAAAATCTCCAATAATAGAATCTAAACTCTTATAATTGTATGGAGTATCTATAACAGGAAAATCACCATTATCAATCGCATCAATTGATTCAATTAAATCATGCTCTATCATAGAAAAAACAACATCACTATACTTAGGATTTATTTTATTTAAATAATCAAGCCCATATTTTTTAAATAAAAGACCAAAAGATGCATACTTAACACCACTATCATGTCTTAAATCAAATTCTTTTTGATGATGATCAAATTCTCCAAAACCAATATCATAAATAATAACATCCTCACCAACAGAAAAATCAATATTATTAACCCTACATACAACAGGATTTTCTATAATTAAACTCATAAAAGCAGTAGAAAAAACATCATCTGCATGAAATTTACTACCATGAGTAATTAAATTAGCTTCACTTACATTCTTAGTTATCTTTAACATAAAATCACCACCTAAATTATATAAAAAAATATAAAGAAAGTAAATAAAGACAAAAATAAAAAGAGACAAAGTCTCTTTTTATTAATTAGTTTGAACTACATAAGGATCTGATGAAGTACCTGTACCTGTTGCGAGTACATCTGATTTCAAATTAATGACTGGACGTAAACTTCCAGAATCATGAACATAATCAATATATATACTACCTACATTAACTACATACCACACTCCCGAAAGTGTAGAGTCAATACCTGCTGGACTCATTGTCCAAAACCAATTGCCAGTAGTTAGATAATACTTTTCATTTGTTTTATAAGGATAAGCTCCCGCATGTACTACCTCATCGTATGTTATTAATCCTACCTTACTACTAAGTATTCCTTTTCCATTTCCATCTATTGAACACTTAAAATTTGGAGTATAAGAAGAGTAAGGTTCCATAATTGCACTTCCACTAGCCCAGATAGTTGAATACTTTGCTTTAGCTTGTTCACAGAACATTCCATTAATTACATAAGCATCATATCCTTTATCATCAATATTGGTTTTATACCAAGTTTCTACTTTATTCTTTATTGTATCACTATTAGAATAATACATATATTTATAATTATTAGAAGTTGTATTAAATGAAACTGTTGATACATGTGGCATTATCAACCTTACTGAGCCGTCTTCATTTATTCTTATTATTCTCCAAGTTTGTCCTGCAAATTTAACATAATTATTTTGTACATCCCCTCTAAAATAATATGTTGCATCTCCACTATTGGTATCAGTTGATATATATAAACCCTTTTCATTTGCTTCTTCACTTGTAGTTGTTAGTGTTGGTTTAGACATTATTGTAGTATTATTTAATTTAATTAATTTAGATAATAATTGCGGCCTAGTTACCTTTTCCTCTTCTACATTTGCATAATTATCCCCTTTTTGTTGAAGTGTACATGTTGTCTTGCCATCTCCAACTTCTCCTTCGCTCTCTGACATTAAAACAACTAAATCAGTAGTAGAATCTACTTCAAAACCAGTCCACTTATTAATAGAAACTACATTTACCGCTTTACCATTTAAAGGCAAAGACAAATCAAGTCCTGTTTGGATTTGTTTTCCTTGTTCATTTAATTTTGATTGTGCTGTTGGATATAATCCATATCCTGCACTATCTTTAAAAGTATATCCATAAGTGTACGATGATGTTTCATCATCATATTGCACAAGTACATATGCCCAATAAGCATTACTTGCTTGATGCCATGCGCCAAATGGATTTGTTCCTCCACGTTCTAAAGCTATACATTCTATTGGAACTGCATATATAGTATTGGCTTCAGTAAATGTATAAGTTAAATCATTAACTTCATTTACCATTGCTGTTATATAGTTACCAATTGTATTAACCACCGTCTTTTTTCTAGACTGTGTTATATACTTAGTTACACTTGGTATAGCAATTGCCATTAATAACCCTAATATTACTATTACTGCTAGTAACTCTATTAATGTAAAACCTTTTTTATTCTTCATTTGACACACTCCTTTATTATCTATTTAAATCTTACCCCCCCCCGGTCTTTTGTCAAGTTTTTACATTTATTATTTTTATTCTTTACAAACAAAAAAAGATAAAGATTACTCTTTATCTTCAGGTGCTTTTCTTTTTACTAAATTACTATTTTTTCTTCTTCCATTAATCTTTTTATATAAATTAACGTTTCTATATTCTATATCATTAGTAATATCTCTATTTATTTTTATAAAATCTGGAATTACTACTTCTTTACCTTTATTAGTAAGTTCCATTTCAAGTATCGCAAGTCCATTAGGTTCTTCAAATACATCTAATCTATAATATTGTTTATTATATGTAAAACAATATCTACATTTACGAATAGGTTTATCTAAACACTTAGATAATGCATCATTATATTCTTTATCACTAATCTTATGACATGTAGTAATTCTTTCACTAGGATCTTCTGTATCTCTTTTAATTGTACTACTATAACTACTATTACCATCTTTAGTAGTTTTTCTAAGCATAGTATTCGCATCATTATTACCATCAGTAAAGAACTGTTCTAACTCTAGTTTTACTAACTTTTTATCTTTTAACTTATCTAAATCAATACTATCTACTAAGAATTTATATTGTTTTTGAATAGGATATGGTTCTCCTAATTCTTGATATATAGTTTTAATTACATTATGAATCTTATCATCAAATGTTTTAGAGTTATCAATAATTTCAATCTTCTTATGTCCAAGCCAACTATCCATAGTCTTTCTATCTGCTAAAATAGCTTGAGCTGGTGTTTCAGTACGAGCACTATTATTTGCTAAAGTATAAAACTCTTCAGCACCATCTGCAGCTGTTACTAAATGAATTACTAAATCATATGAAGCCATAACATCAAGTTCATTTAAATTTCTTTTCTTTAGTAGTAACTTAAAATCTTCATCAGTAATATAAGCACGATTATCCATAATTCCTCTATCACACAAGATAATTGTATCCTGATTATAATTTCTTAATACTCTTTCATATAATACTTCTTTAGCAATTTGCAAATCCAAAACATAATTTTGAAATTCAACCATATCAATAGCGTTATCACCAAATGGTCTAATCCCACCATTAATAAGTTCAGTTGCTGCTTCGTTAATAACTAAAACATTATATCCTTTTTCAGTAAACTCTTGAACTATTCTTTGAATTGCTGTTGTTTTACCTGCACAAGGTCCTCCAGTTAAAACAATCTTTTTACATTTACCCATAAATCCTCCTAATTAATATATTCTTTTAATTAATCTTTTATTTAAATCCATCTCATGAACTGATGCATGTCCTACATTAAATCTTTCTTTATTTAAAGTTAACTCTTCTTCATTAAATATAAAATATATCATATTTATAATACCACGATGCGTTACTATTAATGAAGAGTCTTTATCTAAAAAATAACCAGAATCTAATAAACTATGAACTCTTTTATACATATCACGCATACTCTCACCACCGACAAACCGATAATCTATATCAGTATTTCCCTTCATAAATATTTCCCTTTCATATTCTGTTAAACCTTTTTTTTCTCTTCCAGTTAAAATACCTTTATCTAATTCTCTTAAAGACGAATCAAGATAAATAGGAAGATGTTTATAATAACTATCTCTAACTATTTTACTAGTAGAAACACATCTTTTTATATCACTAGAAATAATATTATCTATTTCTAAATTATTTCTAATAAACAAAGCACTTTTCTTTACTTGTTTAACTCCAAGATCAATTAAATCAATATCACTATGTCCACCTATATAATCTTCATTATCTAAACCATGTCTTAATAAATATATCATTTTCATCTTCCTTTTTGTGTATAAAATACACTTTATATTTCGATTTAAAAATGTATCTTAAAATACATTTTTGTCCATTGCTTTTCCATTAAACTTATATAATTTAGCTGGTTTATTTCCTTCGAATCTAGCTGTTTTATTAGTATCAATAATAAGTCCTAAACTAAGCATTTTCTTTCTAAAATTACGTCTATCTAACTCTCTATCAAGAATTGCTTCATATACTTTTTGAATTTCTGGTAAAGTAAATCCATCAGGATATAAATTTCTTAAAATATCTGATGAAACAATTCTTGTTTTTAATAAATCAATCGCATCTTTTAATATTTCATTATAATCATATGCAAGTTCTGGTATATCATCAATAGAAAACCACATTGCATTTTCAGTTTTCAAAGTCTTAGTAATTAAATTAGCTTTCTTAATATCAATAATACCAATATAAGATATACCAATCATTCTCATAACAGGACTTCTATCAACCTTACTATAATTCTTAGATGGAATTAACTGAATATCACTAATATTAGTTTTTTCTTTAATCTCACGCAACATTCCTTCTTCTAAAGTTTCATTATTATATAACGCTCCTCCTACAAGTGCCCATTTTCCTTTAAAAGGTTCATTCTTTCTTTGTATTAATAATACCTTACAAATACCCTTATCTACAGTAAAAATAGAACTAACTACATGAATACCTTGATTCTTATATAAAGGATTTTTTAATTCCATAACAACACCTCTATCTACAATATAATTATAAGTGTATATTTAACACTTGTCAACCATAAAAAAGACAAACTAGTCCATAGCTTGTCCTTTTCTAATTAATTTACCTATTTCTTTTTCTAACTTTTTATTAGCTTCTTCTAAATCCATTTTTTCTATATTTATAGGTTTACCTATAACTACTCTTAAATTCTTACTTCTAAATTTATAATCTCCACTAATACCAAATGGAACAATTCTAGAATTAGTTTTTTTAGCCATAGAAACAGCCCCAAACTTAAATGGTAATAAGAATTGATCTGTAGTTTTATTACGAGTACCCTCTGGGAATAACCCAACTGCACCACCTGTTTTTAAAACTTCTAAAGCTTCTCCTTTAGCTTCTTCATCATGAATTGATCTATCTACTCTAATACAACCACTCATTTTGAAAAACCAAGCTACTTTCCAATCATCAAAATATTCTCTTTTAGCCATCCAGTGGATAGTTCTTTTTGTTCCCATAATTGGCATACATTGATCCATTATATGTTTATGATTACCACATATTAATATATTTCCTTCACTTGGAATATTTTCAGCACCATATATTTTGGGATTATAATAAAGTTTAAATACTGGAAGAAGTATTCCTCTTAATAATCTATAACCAAATTTTGAATCATTTTTTTTCATTCTAACACCCTCTACTTATATACATCATAATAAAAGTATAACACAACAAATTTAAATATAAAAGAAAAAAGGCAATTTGCCTTCTAATTTTTCTCTTTTTCTTGTCTTTCAGCTTCTTGTCGAGCAAGCTCTCTAAAATCAACTTTACCAATCTTTGTTTTTGGTAAGCTTTCTCTAAATTCATAATCATATGGTACTGAGAACTTAGCAAGTTTTTTCTTACATAATTCTTTAATCTCAGATTTAATACCTAAAGATGCTTTATATCCATCACGAAGAACAATATATGCTTTAGGAACTTCAACTTTATATGGATGAGGAATTCCTATAACAGTACATTTTAAAACCGCTTCATGTTCCTCAATAATAGTTTCAATTTGTTGTGGATATACATTATAACCACTAGAAATAATCATTCTTTTTAATCTTTGTCTAAAGAAGAATACGCCATCTTCATCCATATATCCTATATCACCAGTATGAAGCCAAATATAACCATCTTTATGCATTTGTAATACTTCATTAGTTTCTCTTTCATTATCTAAGTACCCCATCATTACAGTAGGACCACATACACAAATTTCACCATCTTCACCTTGTTCAACTTCTTCTTGAGTACCAGGTCTAACAATTTTGTAGTAGTTACCAGGAAGAGGTATACCAATACTTCCTTCTTTATTAGCATCTCCCCATGCAACTGCAGTAGGAGCAACAGATTCAGTCATACCATAACCTTGAGCAATTCTAGTGCGACTTCCATGTTCTCTTAAATAAGCATTAATTTTTCTTTCAAGAGGTAAATTAATAGTATCTCCTCCAGAAATAATATATTTTAAGAAAGATAAATCTAAATCTTTATCATTAATTTTTAATAAAGCTTCATATAAAGTAGGAACTCCCAATATAACATTAGGTCTTTGTTTAACAAGTAATTTTTTAAATCCACCAGCATCAAATTGCGGAAGTAATACTACTTTAGCTCCTAAACATTGCAATGCATAAACATTTACTGCAAGACCAAAACCATGGAATATTGGTAAAATTCCAAGCGCTCTATCACCCGGTCTAACATCTTTAAATACGATTTTAGCTTGTTCTATTAAAGATGTAAAGTTACCATTTGTAAGTACAATACCTTTTGGAGTACCAGTAGTTCCTCCACTATGTAAAATAACTGCTGGATGATCTTTTGGTGTATCAAATATATATTTACCATGATAATTTTTACCCTTTTGAATAAAATCTTTCCAATAGATATATTCTTGACTAGCCTTAGGTTTTTTTATTTTAAAACCTTTAGTAAAAGTATATCCAAGCCCCATTAAAAATGGCATTGAGTCTTTTGCAGAAACAACTATTGTCTTATATACATCAGTTTCATGAATAACATTCTTAACTTTTTCATAACACATATCAATCATTACTAACATAACGCTCTTATTAGCAGTTAAATAATGTTTGATTTCTTCTTCACCACTAAGCGGATGAACAAAGTTAGCAATTGCACCAATCTTATTTAAAGCATATAAACATGTAACCCCTTCTGGAGTATTAGGCATACATACAGTAACAACGTCCCCCTCTCTAATTCCTTGACAACGAAACGCTCTAGCAGCTTTATCAATATCATTTAAAAATTGTCTAAAAGTACAAGTAGTACCAAAATAATCATATGCAATAGCACTATAGAAATCTTTATCTCTTATTTGTTTTTCAAAATAATTATAAATAGATTCTTCTGGAACTTCTACAGTTCTTTCGTTTTTTTCATAGTACTTATGCCAAGGAGCCTTAGGCTTCTTCCATCTCTTAATCGCATTAATTATACCCATTTAATTACCTCTCTCTTTATCAATTAAATCTTGAATCTTTTTCTTTAATTTATCATTTTCTTTATCTAAATCATCACTAGTTATTTTATATGGTTTACCAAATCTTAAAGTAAGACCTTTTCTAAAAGGTTTGAATTCTCCTACTATTGCCATAGGTAAAATCATACTTTCAGCATCATGTGCCATTTTAACCGCACCAATTTTAAAAGGAAGCAATTCTTCTACATCCTTTTTAAAAGTCCCTTCTGGAAAAATTCCAATTACTCTTTCTTCTTCTAGTACTTTTATTGCTGCAGGTAATGCATTCTTATCTTTTTCTCTTCTATTTACTGGAATAATACCCATTGCTTTAAACGCAGGTCCCCAAAATCCCTTCAACAATTCGTCTTTAGCTAAAAAATGAATAGTACGTTTATTAGTCGCAACTAACGCTACACAATCAAAGTAATCAGTATGATTACTCGCAATAACTATTCTACCTTTTTTAGGTACATTTTCTTTTCCAATAACTTTTGGTCTATATACAAAATAGAAAAATAATTTTACTATTGGACGAACCAATCTATAAAACCATACATCCATATTTTCTACCCTCCATACTAAACAATTTTACATTATTTGTAACATTAAATCAATACTTATGTTAGGCACCTAACACATCTAAAATAGATATAATTAATAATATTAAAAAGAAAACTATAAAGTAATTAGAGCCCTTACTTACCTTTATTTTCTTATAATCTTTAGCCTTTATACTATCATTATATTTACCATGTTTACTAAGTATAATCGAAAAATATTTATTTTTACTTAAATCATCTTTACTCAAAATAGTAAAACTAGTAGTATCATCTAAATCTAAATATAAAATATCTTTAGGCATTAAAATAATATCAATAATCATAAGTAAATCACCTATAGATCCTGAAATATTAAAAACACCAAGTAATATTAATAAATTGTTATTAATACATATCCCTACAACATAAGGAACAATTCCTATTAATAAAAGAGGTAAAACAAGTGCTACTAAAATATTTAATTTAGATATCTTCTCTTTACACATACAGTAAAAAATCCCTTTTTCTAACTCAGCACCGAATACTACATTCTTAAACTTAACTTTACCTAAAGACAAAAATCCAATTCCATGAAGTAATTCATGTAGAATTAACCATACAAATATTAATACAAAACTAAAAAGATTAATATCTATAATAAAATCGATATTACCCGTAAAAATATATGTCATAATCGTTAATAAAACAATAATTACACATGCTAGAATATTTAAAACCATTAAATCTAATTTATAAGTAAAATACTTCATTATTTATACCTTTCATAAGAAGCTTTATCACGAATAAAAATTCTAAAACCATCAACATCACTTAATTTATCTTTAATAATTATAAAAGCCTGATTATGATTTAAAAATATATAAAAATTACTTTTAGTTTCACAAATCTTATAAATATCTTCATAATTAATTCGGCACCAATTAATTGAAGATTTACTTTCAAAATATTTTTCAAAAAACCTCAACTTTTCTTCCGTCAAATGAAACCTTTTATTATTCTTAAACATATGATTAATTTGCATATTTAAAGTAACATTCAAAGCAATCGGATACAAAATACCTAAACCAATCAAACTATATACAACTACAAAATTACCCTTAATGTAATTCAGAAATATAGATAATAATAATAAACCAATCAATATCAACCTTGGAATCAAACTACTCTTAAGTTTATTAGAATAAAACTTACTAAATCTTCTAAACTCATCCTTATCAACAATAATAGTAGTCTCATAAAAAACTTTATCCTCTATCTTTTTGTTTTTTAGCTTTTTTTTCTTTTCCATATAACCACCAATATAATTATATCATAAAAAAAGAAATATAATTTCTTTAATCATCCATCTGGATAAAACTTATATTTCCTTTTGAATCAATATTAGCAACAACCGTACCATCTAAAGAATAATAAATATCATTTTTAGTATATTTCTTAATTCTATCAATACCTGAAGTATTATTTATATTATTTTTACTATTAGTAATAATAGAATATTTTGGATTAATATTTTTTAAAGCATTAGTAACATTACTAGAACTATCTCCATGATTAGAAGCTTTATATATATCAACATTTTTACCATATTCTTTTGAAATAATTTTAGATATTTCTTCTTCTGTTTTAGTTTTTAAATACTTAGTATCATCACTATGATATGCATTATAAATATCACTAGCAAAATATATACCCTTACCATTTACTTTAGCATAAACAACAATAGAATTACTATTTTCATTACAATTTCTCTTCTCTAAACACTTTGAACTATAAGATTTCAATTGATCTTGTAAATTATATAAATCAAGTTTAAAATTACCTAAGTTTAAAATATTATTCTTAGTATTTAAAGTTATAAAAGAAACATTATTTCTAGTAGCATTATCTTTAATACTAACATACATTTCATTTTTCATAACACGTCTATCTATAATATCTTCTCTATCCTTTAACAAATTCTTATTAGAACCTAAGAAATAACTATCACTACCAGAATATGGTTTCATATATAACTTATCTACCTTTATATCACTAAGTAAAAGATTATTAGTAGGATTTTCTCCATATATTCCACCAAAATTATTACCATGGAAATGAGTAATTAAAATAAAATCTAATTTCTTAACTCCTAAATCTTTTAAAAATTTAATAGTCTTAATAGAAGATGCATTACTTCCCGTATCAATTAAAGCATACTTACCATTACTTTCAAGTAAAATAGCATCACTAACTGAAGAATAAGTATCTATAAAATAAACCTTATCTCCCTTAGGTACAACCGTTAAATCTATTGTTTTACTAATACCATCTACAACAACAGTTATCTTAGTATTACCAACACTAACTCCTTTAATAACACCATTATCAACACTTGCTAAAGTTTTGTCTAAAACATCATATTTAGCATTTTTATAAGATGCATGACTAGGTTTAATATTACTAGTTGATAATTTAACTTCTTTACCCACTTCAACTATAACTTGATCATGAGATAATTTAAAAGATTCAACATCCACTTTAGATACATTTATACTACATTTACTCTTAACACTAGGATTACTCTTAGAAACAACAATAACATCAGTTTTTCCTTCTTTTAACGCTTTAACACGACCATTATTATCTACCTTAACAACATCCTCATCTAAACTAATATAACTAACATCAAGATTAGTAGTATTAGTAGGCATAATATTTGTTTTTAAATCAACCGAATTACCAATAAGCAGATTAAGTTCATCGTAGTTTAAAACTAAACTTTCAGCTTTTACTTCAGTAACTTTTACAACAACA
Organism: Bacillota bacterium; assembly: GCA_015059405.1. Classification (GTDB taxonomy): domain Bacteria; phylum Bacillota_I; class Bacilli_A; order RF39; family UBA660; genus RUG11788. The sequence goes on along the minus strand of SVAL01000001.1, from coordinate 130,112 downwards.
CTACTACTAACATTACCACTTGTAACAGTAATTGTAGTACTACCATCTCTAACACCAGTAACTACGCCTCTAGAATCAACTTTAGCAATAGTTGAATCCAAACTAGACCAAACCATATTTCCACTATTAGCACCACTAGGATAAATAGAAGTCTTTATCTTACGACTTGTTCCTGATTCTAAAGTAATATAAGAATCTAGTGTTATCTTCTCAATATTAATATTTGTTTTATTTACTTTTAAAGATATATTTTCACTAATACCACTAGCATTAGTAACAGTAATCACTACATTACCTTCACTAACACCAAGTACAGAACCATCATTAAATACTTTTGCAATACCACTATCACTAGAAGTATAAGTAACATTTTTATTATAACTATTACTTGGTTCAACTAAAGCAGAAATAAAAGCACGTTCTCCAATATTTATATTTGTTTTATCAATAGAAATATCAATTCCACTACTTTCATTAAATTTCTTTTTAACTTCAACTAAACACTTTTCAGAAACATGATTATTACTTTTAACAGTAATAACAGCTAACCCTTCTTTTAAAGCTTTTATATTTCCTTTTGAATCAACAGATGCAACATTGCTATTACTAGAAGTATAAGTTACATTACTTTTAGCATCTACTGGATAAAAACTTGTTTTTAAACGATAATTATCATTTACCTTTAACGTTAAATTAGTACTAGATAAATAAATATCTTCTACCACTTTTTTCTCAACTATAACATCTATACTAGCTGAAATCCCTTCAGATGCAATTCTTGCTGTAATTGTTGCTTTCCCTTCTCTTTTAGCTACTACTTTACCATTAGATGTAACAGATACTTTACTAGCATCACTACTAGAATAAACTACCTTAGATAATAACTTCTCATCAGGAGTAACAACAGTAATTAAATTAGAAACTTCATTAACATACATAATATTAGAATCCATAGTTAAATAAATAGAATCATTACTTACTTTCTTAGAAACTCTAACTAAAGTTGAATCCCTAAAACTACCATCTTTAGTTGTAACAGTAATAGTAGCATTACCAACACCTCTTGCTGTAACAACACCCTTACTATCAACAACCGCAACATTAGTATTACTACTAGTCCATACAACATCTTTATTATAAGAAGCATGCGGGAAAACATTAACATCTAATTTATTAGTTTCTCCAACATTCATATTAACAACAGCCATTCCTAAAGAAACACCAGTAACACTTTGCTGAACAGTAACTTCAAAAGTAAATTCTCCTTCTACTCCTAAAGCATTATATTGATCATAAATAGATAAATCTTTATCATTTTTTATATTAGTACTATATAAATCACACTCATCTATATTCTTATAAACAGTAACATTAGTAGTACCACTATTCTTAGCAATAATAGTACCATCATCTTCTACTGCAACAACTTCTTCATCTTCTGATACTATAACACCACCAGCATTAACAATGTCTTTTCCCTCAAGAATACTTTCACCAGAAGTTAAATAAAGTTTTGTTCTTTCACTAACTTCTTTTTTTACCAAATAAGCTTTATAAAAGAACCCACACAACAAAACCACAATAAAAACAGATGAAATAATTAATGACTTATTAACTATATTTCTCTCTTTACTAGTCATTAATCTAACATCATTACCATATATATCTTTATAATATTTAAGTTCCCTATTCCCATAAGGTTCATGCTTACCTAAATTATTACTATTACCAATTCTATTATTCATTTTATAGCACCACTCTATCATATAAATAATATCATTTTTTTAATACAAAAGTAAATATAATTATCTATATAAAATTAAAATATAAAATAAAAAAGATAAGTTACCTTATCTAATTCATATAAAAATAATTTATATTAGCTTTAGCGATTAAAGAATCTTCTAAATCGTAGATTAACACTTCAAAAAAACCAACCGATTTACCTACTTTTAAACTTTTAGCAATAGCCTTCAACTTACTTCCCTTACCAGGTTTTAAATATTGAATACTAGAGTCAACTGTAACTGCCACTCTCTCATCAGTCATAGCTGCAATACCAGCAGCAGTATCAGCAAGACCAAATATATATCCACCATGAGCTATACCTAGGTGATTAGTACTAGTATCAGTAATAATACCTTCTAACTCACAATAATTTTCTTCTACCTTAATAACTTCATAATTATTCGCAGATATAAAACCTTTTTGATTTTTTAATATTTCTTTAGCTTTATTAGTTAAATCACTCATATTTTCCTCCTAGAAACTACATAAAACAAAATAACACAAAAATAAAAAAAAGACAACTAAATGCCTTTTTTTAAAACCTCACTCTTAATAACATAAGGAACAGAACCCTTTAAAGATGAATCTAAAAACCTTGAAAAAGGAATAATCAAATCACCATTTCCTACCCCCAAAACCATAACCTTTTCTTTTTCATCTAACGAATCAGTCCAAATACGTCCATTTTTTAAAATACCTAAACTATTAACACTAATTCCTTCATCAACCGCTTTAATCGAGTTTACAAGTGAAGAAATACTCTCTCTTTTATCACTAAGACGCGCTAAACTAAAGAAACAATCAAACTTAATTCCTTCACAAAAAACACTTTGAATATTAGGTTTACCATCACTAAATTCATCTTCTCTTAGTAAACAATAACTAAAAATATTATCAACCATCTCTTCACTAATTAAACAATCAACATCACTTTTTGAAACACCAAGCACTTCTTTTTTTTCAATTAAACTTTTTAATACATCAAGAACTTTATCATCTTCTCCCATCACAAACTTATAATCATAATTTTTTTTATCTAAACGAGAAATAATAAATTCCCAACTACTTTCTATCATTGAAACAAAATCTTCTTCCATTTTACTATCTAAAAGATCTTTAATAAATTTATCCTTACAAGATATATTTGGATATAAAACAATACACTTAATTCCTTCATCTTGTAGTCCTGTTATAACTTTATCAGTTGCTGGTACAAATAATACATCACAAGTTCCAACCATTTTTTTCAAAGATTCAATATAAGAATGAATATATGTAACATTATTTCTAAAATAATAATCACTATTATCAATGTTTCCAACTCTAATACCTGTTTTAGAAAAGTCAAAACTACCTAAATCTGGAAAGCTAGCAATAAACAAAGTCTTGTCCATTATATTCATTCCTTTCTATTATACTACTTCTAGTATAAAACAAATAAAAAAAGATAGTAACTAAATACTATACTTTTTATATATTTTTTATATACTTTACAGTCAAAAACTAATTCTTTTTACCAAAGAAAGGAATCATTCTTCGAACTGGTGCTGGTGGTGAATTTTTTTCTTCTTCTATAGTAACTTTAGTATCATTTACAAGTACATTACGCATTTGTTCTAATTCTTCTTTAATTTCACTTTGGCGTCTTTCCTCAACCTTTCTAAGTGCAGTAATACGTTCTATTTCACCCTTAATTTCTTGATCAAGTTCATAATCCAAATTAACTAAATTAACACCACCAAAAACTTTACGCATTATAGGAACAACACTTATATCACTCTCTTTATAATACTCATCATACAAAGTAATCATCCTTCTAAATATACTCATATCTCGATTAACTGGCTTATTAGTATCCATTGAAAAAGAAAGCACTTTATTATCTATATGTTTTTTATGTTTTAAAGAATCTAAACTTCTTACTTCTAATAAACTCTCTTCAACATCACCATCTTTAAAACAAAGACTTGCTTTTATCAAAGAATTTGCTTTACTATTAAACTCAAAATAAGTATCACTATCAAATAATACATTTAAACATTGAATAAAAGAGTCACCAAATTGCCCATCCAAACTATTCAAATATTCAAACAAACGATAATCCATACCATTAATCTTATCAAAAGCTTCATTTCGATATCCTTCTACTTCAAAAAACTTATTCAAACAATCATTAACAAATTCAAGTCTTTCTCCAATAAGTAAACTCTTAGAATAATATGATTTATAGTTTCTATTATATTTTTTAAAAACACAACATTCAATTACTTCATCAAGAGAAATCAATCTTTCACTAGATATATCTTTCGATAATTCATCATAATCAGATACTATCTTATCGAGCATCTTTAATTCCCTAATCATTTCATCACTATCATAAGAGAAATAACTTCTACCTATATTTGATAAAACATCTTTATAAATAGTAGATACTTTTTCCACTTTACCATACGACCAACACCCAATAAGCGCATCCAACAAAGGTTTTCTCTCTTTTAACTTAGAAAAGAAACTCATATATTTTTCTTCAAACTTACCGCAACTAATTAAAGAAGACGAATCATCTACTACTCTAACAAAAATATCATAATTATCTTTATGTTCATGATATGCCCTTAACATTGCATAAATATTAAAACTAAATGAATATATAGAAAAATCATCATTAGTATAGAAATGATTATCAACGATATCAAAATAAGTCTTTGTTTTATCAAAAAAATAATTAATAAATTCAACTTTACCATCTTTTATCATTTCTAAAAGATATTTAACGATAGACTCTTCTCCATCTAAAAAGACAGATAATTGTTTCTTACTTTCAGTATATGGTTCAATTACTTGATTATATCTAATAGAACCAACTTTAGCACCATCGTTCATAGCTCTTTCTATTTCAATATTCATTAATCTATCAAAACAATCTAGATATATATCTTGATAAATATATTTAAGAACTCTTTTAGCTTTATCATTAAGTAAAGGATCTTTATCTTTTAAATATTCTAATAATTCATAAACTTTTTCTACTTTCATATTATCCCTTATTTCTACCAAATATTTTTCTTAAAGATTTAGGTATTGATTTTGTATCATTAGAAGTATTAACACCACCAACAGAAGTACCATCAAAAGTTTCTCCATCTACACCATTATTGCTACTTTCTAAGCCATGTTCATCTAGCATTGCAGTAACATCTTCTTCCATACTTGCTTTTCTTTTTTCAATAAGTTGTTCTTCTAATTCTTCTAAAGAAATATTTACATCATCTTCAAACTCTTTAATAGTATCAGATTCAGAAAAATGTTCTACAACATTATATCTAATCTCATCTTCACTAACTTCAAACATTTGACTATAGACTTCAATCATTCTTTCATAAATCTCAACACTACCAGTCTTATTCGCAGTTTCACACCTATACATAACTTTTCTACCATTATATACTTTCTTAAATTTATCACTCGATAAATCCTTAATCATTTCTAATGCTTTTGGATATGAAATATTATCATTATCAAACATTTCTGAAATTTCTCTTAAACTAATTAACTTCTTTTCTAACTCTTCTAAACTATCACTATCAAAAACCATTTCCATGCACGTAACAAAAGAATCTTTACCATCTTTATATATAGAATCCAAATATCTAAACATCTTATTATTAAAAGAAGAAACATATTCAATAACTTGATCCATATAAGTTCCGTTATCTAAATACGAATTATAACAATCTCTAATATAATCAATACGATTTCCATATAATAATATAGGTGCATAAAAATACTCATCATCTTCGCTTAATATATCTACCCAGTCTTCAATATTTTTAAAAACATGTTCACAATCAAAATCTGGATCTATTTCCTTTAACGCTCTCATATCATTAATAATACGTTCTATAAAATTAAGTTCCTCTAAAGATTCTTCTATATCACTACCATCATAACTAGCCTTACAAATATTATTAAAACATTCATCAAATTTACTCTTTAAAATAGGTATTTCTTCAAAATCATCAATACTAAAAATCTTATCTAAAATCTCTTTTTTAGTAGAAAGAAAAAACTCATAATCAGAATCAAATTCATCATCACTCAAAGTATTAGGTTGTATTAATAAAGAAAAATGATCCATATACTTCTTACATTTATCAAAATCATCTTTATATTTATGATAAGATAAACACATCATATAAATATTAAAAACACAAGTATAATATACAAAATCTGATTCCCTAAACAAACGATTGTCTACAATCATAAAATATGTATTAATTTTATCAAAAAAATAATTAAGAACTTCTTCTTTATTATCATCAATCATCTCTTTAAAATAATATAAAATAGAATTCTTATCTTCATCAATAAAACTAACTAAACCAGATTGAAATCCCTCTAAAAAAGATGCATAAGACTCTAATTCTTCTTTTTCTCCTTCTTCTATTTTTATAGAAAGATCTCTATATACATCATCATATAAAAATCTTAATAAACGAATAGACTTTTCTTCATATTTAGGATTTTTCTTAAAATACTCTAATAAACTATATACAACTTGTGCATTCATATAAATCACCCCTGAATTAAGTTTTATTATATAAAAAAAACTAAAAATAAACAACAAAAAAAGATATATAAATATATCTTATTTTTTATTTTGATAACTACCTAATTGTTTTACCTTCGGAGTATCTACAAATCCTAATTTACTTTCTTGTTCATCAATATCAAGTAATAATTGATCAATTTCTTCAACACTCATCGAAGATACATAATTTCTTGCAGATTCTGCATGCACTTCCACTGTAAATCCACCACTAGTTGATGCAGTACTAATAGTAGAAGTTAATGTAGTTGCAATATCATCATTAGAAATATGAACACCATCGTTTGTAGTTGTTGTAGTTGTACCTAAACTTAATAAAGTTCCAACACTTATATCCATAATTAACCCTCCTATTTTTTCATTTTTATTTTAGAACTATCTTGTCTTTGAGCTTTTACTTCTAAAGCTAATTTCCTTAGCTGTTCTAATTCTTCTTTATCAGTAATAGATGAAACAACCTCACTACTTTTTGGCATCTCAATTCTATTACATAATTTATTATATATTTTTTCTCCAACTTTAGCAAAGTTTTTTACATCTCTACTTTTACTTCTTTTTTCAATTTTTACTAAAGTATCTTCTCTTTTTTCAAAACGACATAAATTATAATTTTGTAAGTTAACACACTCAAAATTAACACCTAACGCTAATACATTATATCCAAGCCAAACAGAAGTTAAAACACTAGCTATACCACTAGTAAAGAAAAGAGCTAAACTACAAAGAGAAATCCAAATTCCATTCCAAATCATTCCATTCTTATGAACTTTCTTATTCCATAATAAATAATCCTTAAATCTACTAGCATTATTAAAATCAATATGATAATTTCTATTCTTTTTTTCCCTTAACTCTTTTTTAAAAGCCATTTTTTTAAAATTGTACTTAAGTCTAATTTTTTCTTTTTCTTCTTCAGTATCTAACTTTAAACATATTTTTTTAACTTTTTTATCGCAATAATTACAATACCAAGAATCTATATTAGGACAAAATCTATCTATAAATTTAAATTTTAAATCTTCTACTTTAAAAACAACTTTTTGAAACCAAGAAGCACCTAACATTTCATATAATTTTTCTTTTTCCATTATACTTTGACCTTTTGTTTGGCTTCTCTTTCTTTAGATGCGTTATACCTTTTAAAATTATTAAGTGCTCTATCCGTAGTTAAAGTAAAATTCTTATTTAAAACATTAACACTAACTTGATGAGATGGAACTATTTTACCATCACAAAACCTATCAGCAGCAACTTTAAGTGCATTTTCATCTTTTCTTAATGGATTATCTTTACCTAAACTAGCCACCATAGAAATATTCTTTTGATCTTCCATCCCTTTAGAAATATATTTTTTATATCTTTCATATTCTTCTTTAGTAAAAATATCAGGAATTTCTAAAGAAGGTTCTTGGCAAACAAAACAATTAGCTAGTTCCAAGAAAAAGCCAGTAGTATAATCATTAAACTCTTCTCCAAAATAAGGAATGTGAAAACAAGCATATTTATGTTTTTCAAAACAACTTCTTTTACGTGCTCTACCACGATAAGTCATAAAAGAATAATTAGGATCATCGCCAAAAGAAATTAAATCGTAATAAACATCAGCAATCGTATATAAAATACTTTTATTTACAAAAGATAATTTAGAAGTGTCTATATATAAACGACATTCATTACTAGAATCAACTTCATATATAAAACAATTATAAATATTTTTACCATCACAAACATCAAGTAATGGTTTTAATACTAAAACATCATTTATATTTTCCATAAGACACCCCCTTAAGTAGAAAATATTCTATCATAAAATGTAGAACAAAACAATAAAAAAAGTAGATTGCTCTACTTTTTAAGTATACTATTTATTACCTTCAGTTTTATCTGCAAGAGACTCAAGAGCTTTGATTAATTGTTTAGCACCTTTATTAACAGCACCTTTAGCTTTTCTACCAGCAACTTCTAATTGACCTTTAGCAACTTCACCGTATGGTCTAAACACATTAGCAACTGCTCTACCAGCACCTTTAACTGCATTAACAGTTTGTTCTGCAACAGCACCAGTAGTAGTATTAATCTTTTCAGCTACTTCTACTAATTCATTTTCTAGTGCATTTACTTCAGCATATCCTAAAGCATCATAAGCTAAATGAGTTTCAACTACATAATTAGCTTTATCATAATCTTCTTCATAGTCCCATCCTTGACTAGAAATAACTGTTTCGATTAAAGTATTTTTAAATCTCTTTTCTCCATATCTTGGATGTTCTTCTTTTAATGCAGTAGCATAACTAACAACAAATCCAAACTTTTCATAGAAAATATTAGCTAAATCATAAGGAGTTTCTACTTCAACTTCTTCTAATTCTAAAAATGGTGCATCTACACTATTTGCGAATAAAGCACATAAATCAAATGCTTCCTTTTTCTTTTCAAAATCATCTCTAACTTCAATAAACTTACTAGTTAGTTCTTTTAAATCTTTTAATTCTTGTTTCATTTAAAACCCATCCTTCCTTGGGTACTATTATACAATAAGATATATTCTTTTTACAATATTTTTTTACAGTTACACAATTTAACACAATTACTTCATCACAAATTATCTTACTATATAAAATATTTAAATCAATAAATTATAACATATATAAATGGTGTCCCCAACCGGACTCGAACCGATATCTACCGCTTAGGAGGCGATTGCTCTATCCTGCTGAGCTATGAGGACAACTCATAAATACATTATAACACAATAAAATAAAAAAAGTGGTTAAATACCACTTAATCTAATAAACTTTCTTCATTTATATCCATAAATTGATAAGTACCAGCAACAACATCTTCAATATCACTATCTAAAATAACAAAATATACTTTATTATGTCTAAAAGTCATCTTTCCAGAAACATTTCCTAATTCATCTCTATCAGTAATTGAAAAAGTTGCCGTATCATCTTCTAAACTAGCTGTTTGACTTTCAAAATATGCAATTCCATTAACATAATAATCAAACGTTATAGTAGATCCATCAATAACATTAATAAGAAGTTCTTGTAACGGTAATTCTTCATCACCAAATATTTGCCAAACACCAATATATTTATCTAAATCAACATTAACATCTTCTATTGCTTCTTCTCTTAATTTTTCTTTTTCTTTTGCATAATTAAAAACATAATGATGTCCAACAACAGCTAAGACAATTATTATTATAAAAAATATAACCCAATATATCATCTTGTCATTTTCTAACTCTTCCATATTAACACCTACTTATCTAAAAATAATGCATAATATTCTTCAAAACTTAGTTTATTTTCATACATATAAGTCGCTATATCAACTCCAACATATCTAAAATGCCAAGCTTCACTAGATATACCAGTAATATTTTCTTTTGAAGCTTGATATCTATGAATAAAACCATATTTATAAGAATTTTCTACCATCCAAGTATATTCTTTAGAATTTTTAAAAATATTAGACTTTGTACTTTTTACATCAATCGCAAGACCAGTATGATGTTCAGAAAAACCAGGTTTAGTTACATATCTATCATTATAACTTTGTCCATATAACTCTAAATATTGATCCCAAACAGCTTGTTGTGTTTCAAAATCTCTATACGTATAATTAGCTAAAATATAATATCCTTCTTTTTTAGCTGCCCTACACATTTTTACAAAAGCATCCGCAGCTTCACTATTTAAGTAATTATCACCATTACTACACTCACTATCTAATTTAACTAAATTAGGAACTACAAAATCTTCACTAACACCATGATACTTATTAATAAGCATAGAAGTAGAAAACTCTTCTACAATATCAGTATCTGTATAAAAATCTTTATCAAGACCAATATTTACATGTAATACTGTCTTTTCATAATTACCATTAAAAAACTCTCTATACCTAGAATAATTCTCTTCTTTAAAAATATCTATATCAATAAACTTAATAATATCATAAACATATTCTTTTAAAATAACAGAAGCCAAAAACTCATCACTAACATTATCATATATTTTATTTATTTCCTTAACAGTATATTTTAAAGAAATCATATCATTAATATTACTAATAAAATTATCTCTATCCAAATAATTAATATTCATATATAGATCTAAATTATCAATATTAAATTCTTCATCTTCTATATATTCATCAACTATTTTACTATACTTTCTCTCAAGCAAAGTATCATGTAAATCAATTTCATAAATCGCAACACTAGATTCAAAACTATAATCTAACTTCATTAATTTATAAATATTACTTACTGGAAAGTATAAAGATACTATAACAAAAATAGCAATTAATGATAATAATATACGAAATGGCGCTCTTAACCTAAGTCTTCTCATATCTAACTCCTACTATCTAAAAATAAAATTAAACATAAAAACAAATAAAAAACTATATGCTGTACTTAGTTCTTTTTTCTTAGCTGTATATGCTTCTAAAATTGATACATAATCATCAATCAAATCAACTAAAATGCTTTCTTTGTATTTTGGTAAAAATATACCAACTGGAAACATATGACTAAGAATAATATCTTCTTCCATTTTAGATAATTCAAAATGTTCTCTAGATTTTAAAAGTGCATATTTAGAATGCATAAATAAAGTCTTAAACCTACTAGTTTTACTAATAGAATGATTATCTACAAAGAAAAAATCATGTAATAACGCTCCTCTAGATACTTTTTTATAATCTAATCTTAATTTTTTCGCAACCAAGTACGATATATATGAAACATTCATTGAATGTTGTAATCTATTACTATCATGATGTACATAATTACTTAATTCTTTAAATTCCTCGTTATCTAATATATCAGATACCAAGGACAAATAATTTTCGTCATCTTCAGCATTAATTGATACTACCTTCATGCTTCACCTCCACACGACTACTATCCATTGTAACATATTTTATTTTGTTAATAAAGTATTTAAATAAAAAAAGAGAGCAAAGCTCTCAATCTATATAAACGTTATATCTAACGTTATTATATATTATGAACAAATTTTAAAAAAAGTTACAAAAAAGTAAATTTAGATTTTAAAAAATATCTATATTCAGGATGAGTATCAGATTCATCATATTCTTTTTTTATTATATTTTCTAACCAATCTTTTTTATCTTTAATAAAATCTTCATATTTAACAAAGACTATATTCCCTTTACTAACTTCTTCCATAATTGCATCATAAGCATCAGGAATATATTCAACAAAATCAACCTTTGTAGGAATAGAAGTTTTAAAAGCATTAGAAATACCTTCTAAAACTTCAATACCAGGAACATCTTCTATATAGTATATATATGCATCTACTCCTTTATATGTTTCAAAAGTAGCATTAGGATAATATTCTTCTAACTGTAATCTTCCATCTTTAGTAAAACTATATGGTCCCCATTTAGAATAAATTCCATCATACTTAAAATTAGTTTCTTTACAAAACTTTTCTATCGCATTACTTAAATAAACCAAAACATTTTCTCTTTTATTAGAAAAATATATTAAAGGAATATTATGATTAGATACTCTTGGTTCTAAAACTTTTATTCCTTTTGTTTGTGAAGCATGGTAATACATAAAACACCTCTATATCAATTATATCATACAATCAAGCTTTATTAGTCTTAACTCTAAACTTATCTTTATAAAATAAAATCATAATACTACCTTCTATATCAGTCCTATAAACTGTAGAAACATTTAAATTATCTAAAACCTCTTTATTAGGATGTTTAAACTTATTATCCTTACCAACACTAATCAAAGAATATTTAGGATTAATTTTATTAATAAACCTAAAACTAGAACTAGTTTTACTACCATGATGTCCTACTTTTAAAATATCTATATTAGAAATATTATATTTATTTAGTAATATATCCTCACTTTTAATACTCGCATCTCCCATAAGCAAAAAAGAATAATTACTAATCATTCCATACAAAATCATACTACTATCATTCTCATCATTTAAATTAGTTCCCAAAGAATATAATGAATAATCTCCTATTTTATAAAAATCTCCATCATAACTAATAAAATAATTTATATTTTTATTTTTCAATAAATTTATTAATTTATCTTCATTATCATTTAACTCACCTTCATTAAAATAAACATTAGAAACTTTAAAATTATTAACCAAATGATAACTCTCACCTAAATGATCATAATCTCCATGACTTAAAAACAAATGATCAATTTTCCTAATACCTAATGATTTAAATAAAGGAATTAATGTATTTTTAGAAATACTACCACTATTATAAGTATTCCCACCTGTATCAACTAATATATTAAAATTACCACTATGAAGTAACATAGAATCCCCTTGTCCTACATCAATCATAATCATATAATTACTAGGAAAAATAAAATTATAATTATAATGAATTAAAATAATAATAATAAAAATAATATATAAAAACTTATTCCTAAATTTAAACATAAAAACAATAAAAATATAATAAAATACTAAAATATAAAAACTAGGTTTCATAAAAATAACATTAGTATTTATCATAGAAAAAAAGTTAGCTAAAATCTCCATAAAATTAATTAATATGTTTAAAAAACCTCCTAAAAAAGGTATAAATAATGAAATTAATGAAAAAGGAAATATAACTATAGATACCAATGGTACAAATATTAAATTATAAAAAACACTTAATATATTTATTTGATAATAACTATATATAGATAAAGGAAAACTAAATATAAAAGAAATAAAAGAAGTCATAAATAACTTTCCAATATAACTATTCTTTCTATTAATAATAGAACTAAAACCAATCAAACTACCTGTTATAATAGAAGAAAATAAAAAACCATTATTATATATAATAAAAGGATTCATAAATATAATAATACTTACCGTAAGTAACAATAAATTAATAGATTTAATATGAAAATAATAAATATTATTAATCGTTATTAAAACAAAGAATATACCACTCCTTAAAACAGATGGACATAAATTAACTAAAAACATAAAAAAAATAATAAATATACAAGTAATAAAACTTCTAATTTCCTCATTTAACTTTATTTTCTTCATCAACCACAATAAAACACTAGATAATATACCTACATGCATCCCAGAAATACTAAATAAATGACTTATCCCTAATTCTTGATAATTAGAACTAATATCATCATTTATATATCTATTATCACCCAATATAAAAGCATATAAATACTTATAAGAACAATTATTATTAATTAAAGAAATAATATTATTTTTTAAAAAATAGAAAACATTTCTATTATCAGATACTTTTTTATAACTCGATACACTAACAATATAATATATATTTTTAGACTTTAAATAATCATTATAATTAAATAAATTAAAATTAGAATTATTACTAGGTATATAAATATCTCCATAAACAATAACTTTATCACCTAGTTTTAATTTTGTATTATATTCTTCATAATAATTACACTTTATCTTATATTTACCATCTAATTCAAAACTTACACTAGAATCACTAATATATATATCTGAAATTATTCCTTCAAAAGATGTATTTTTCAAATATGAATAATCTATTTTACAATTATTAGTTCTATATAAAACAAAAACAATACTAACTATAAAAATAAAATAATAAATATAATCATACAGTAATATTTTTCTTAATATTAACGTAAATACTTTCTCCTATACCATCAACATTTAATATATCTTCAATAGACTTAAATGGGTTCTTTTCTCTATAAGAAATAATATTTTTAGCTTTAGCTTCACCTATCCCACTCAAAGTCATTAATTCACTTAAAGATGCTGTATTTATATTAATAAGAGAACTTAAAGAACTAGATGAATTATAACTATTATTAGAAGTATTTATACAAGCATCATTCTTAATATTAGAACTACCACAAATTGATTGCTTTTTCTCCTCTTTTTCTAATGTTTTTAAATAGTTAGATACATCACTCTTACTATAAACAATAATAACCATCCCATCTTCTATTTTCTTACTTAAATTAAGAACACTAGTATCACTATTTTTAGTAAGACCTCCCGCCAGATTAATCGCATCAGCTATTCTTAAATTACAATCCATTGAATAAACACCTGTTTTCTTTACTTCACCTTTTATGTCAAAAAAACATAGTTCAATAACTTCTTCTTTTTTAACCTCTTCTATAAAAGGATTAACTTCTTCATAAATTGCATCTTCTTTAAAATACTTATTGTAGCAAAAATATCCAACTCCAAATAAAAATATTAATAAAATACCTATAAATATAATTATTCCTTTTCTATAAAAATAGAAAAACTCTTTTAATGTCATAAAAAAACCTCCCTAAGGAGATTATTATGCTTTTTTCTTTTCTTTTCCTACTTCCCTCATAGATAACATTTTAGTTTCTATATTAACTCTTTGTACAAAAGAAAGAATTATAATTAAACACCATGTATATGATCCACCATAACTCATAAAAGGAAGTGGAACACCAGTCATTGGGAGTATACCAAATACCCCACATAAATTAACCATTATATGAACAAAAATATAAAAAGCAGCACCATAACAAATAAGTGCATCTCTATTGTTTAAACTTCTCTTACCTATCAAAAGAATTCTAGTTAATAAAACAATATATAAGAAAAGAATAAATAAACCAGTTCTAAGACCTAATTCTTCTATAATAATACAAAAAATAAAGTCAGTATGCGCTTCTGGTAAATATAAATATTTTTGAATACTATTACCAAGTCCTAATCCTTTCATTCCACCATTATTAATAGCTATATATCCATTACAAACTTGGTTCCCAGTAGTATAATAATTTTCTTCACTACAAGGACTACTAGAAGAAAAAACACTAGTAATACGAGACATTTGTCTATCTGATATAATACCTTTACCACTAACCATTCCCCATAAAACAACAATAACTAAAGCACCCATCCCAAATAAAACCATATTCTTTTTTATATTTGCTGGAATAGTCGATAATAAAAATACTAATGCAACTATCAAAAACAATATTATTGACGTTCCTAAATCCGGTTGTAAAAGTATTGCTAAAAAACCTAAACCACACATAAATATAGGAAATAAAACCGTTGTTAATTTATTAAAATCTTTGTTTTTATCATCAAAATACTTTGCTAACCAAACAATCGAAAATATTTTAAAAAACTCACTTGGTTGAATATTAAAAGGTCCTAAATCAAACCAACTTCGTGCATTATTAGATACTTTTCCAAATACAAATAATAACCATAACGATATAAGCAATAAATAATTACAAAAAGAACTAAATTTAGTTGAACTTCTTAAATTTAAAACTAAGAAAAAACCACCTATACCAACACCAGTACATAAAATAATAATTTGTCTAATTAAATATTTGTAAGGACTCGCAGTCCCATTCATATAAAATGAAACATTAGAAGATGAAAATATCATAATAGTACCAATACCAAACAAAAGAATAGATACAACAAGTAACCATTTATCAATATGTTTAATAGTATTAATGATACCCTTCATATTATTCCCTCCTATTATTAAAATAATTATAACATGCTAAATAATAGAAGTAAATTAATAACAAACTGGATACAATTTTTTTACACTATTTTCTTAAATCTATTTTCTTTATTAAAAACAAACTCTTATTTCTATAAAATCCATAAAAAACATCACTCAAACCAATTTTATATTTATCTAAATAATTAATAATCCACTCTTCATTAATTTCAAGTTGTCTAAGTGTATCATAATCAATCTCACCATCTATAATAACAGGAAGCGGATATTCCCCTAATAATTTAGAATTTTTTTTAAATACCGAAAGATTACCACTACTCTCTAATATCGCAAAATCAACTTCTTCTAAAGACCTAATTCCTTTTTCTCTTAACTGCGTCATTAAATCTTCCATATTATATCGTTGTTTTACCATTTCTTTATAATTAATCATGCCATTATTAATAATAACCGATGGATTCCCATCAAATAAATCTCTAACTTTTTTACTTTTTAAAGAAATAAAACTCATAACTACTTGTATTACCAATAAAAGAAAAACTGGAAATACAAACATTAAAAGAGGCTCCTCTCTTTGTTCAATAGAAACAGCCGCAAATTCCGCAATTAAAATAGACACTATTAAATCTATAATCCCAAGTTGCCCTATTTCTCTTTTACCCATAAATCGATAAATTAAAGTTATTAAAATATAAAAAAATAAAGTTCTAAACAAAACTACCAAATAATCCATATAATCATCTCAAATATATTATAACCAAATCATATATTTTTAATACAAACATACTATTAAATAGGTGATTATATGACTTATAAAAATTACATAAAAAGTTTATTAATATTTATAGGAATAATATTAATAAGTACTTTATTAATAACATTTCTTTATCATAAAGATATAATTAATATTAATACTATTAATATTTTAAAAAAATTAATACTACCAATATCCACTATAATAACAGGATTCTATATAGGAATAAAAAGTAAAAATAAAGCTTATATAAATGGACTAACTATAGGTACTATAATAATTTCTATTATTATATTTTTAAGATTAGTTATATTAAAAGAAATAAAAATAATAAATATAATTATTTATATATTAATACTTTTAATAATTACTATAAGTAGTATTCTAGGTATAAATAAAAAAAGAAACTAATCAGTTTCTTTTAATTTTTTTAAAGCTTTCGCAAGTTGATCTGGACAAGAAGAACTTCTAGCTCCACATCTTACACCTTCTAATAACGAAATAACTTCATCAACGCTTTTTCCTAAACAAAGTTTACTAACTCCTAAAGTATTACCTGGACAACCACCAATAATTTGTACCTTAGTAATTATTTCATTATCATCACATTCAACTATCATTTTCTTAGAGCATACACCAACTGGATTAAATTCAACACTTTTCATATTAAACCTCATCCTTTTTAGTATATTTATTTATAAAATCTTCTTTATACTCTAATAATCTATCTTCCTTAATAGCTTCTCTTATTTCTTCCATCATCTTAATTAAAAATCTTGTATTATGTAAAGAAAGTAATCTTCCACCTAAACTTTCATCCGCAAGCATTAAATGTCTAATATAAGCCTTAGTATGATTACGACAAGCATAACAATCGCAGCCTTCTTCAATTGGTGTAAAATCTTCCCTAAACTTTAAATTCTTTAAATTAATTTTTCCACGTCTAGTAAAAGCATTACCATGTCTTGCTATACGAGTAGATAAAACACAATCAAACAAATCAACACCACGTACAACACCCTCAAGTAAATCAATGGGTTCTCCTACTCCCATTAAATATCTAACTTTATCTTCTGGTAAATAAGGAATTGAATAATCTATTGCTTTATACATATCATCCTTACTTTCACCATCGTTAGCAACTCCACCAATTGAATAACCATCAAAATCCATTTTTACAGTTTCAATAGCCGAATAACGTCTTAAATCTTCATAAGCTCCACCTTGAACAATCCCAAATAAAGATTGTCTAGGATTAGAGTGAACAGCTTTACCTCTAGCAGCCCATCTTAAAGTTCTTTCAACACTATTTTTTAAATATTCATGACTTGCACTAGCAGGTGGACATTCATCAAAACTCATTGCGATATCACTATCCAATTTATTTTGAATTTGAATAGACTTTTCTGGAGTTAAAAACAATTTAGAACCATCAATATGACTCTTAAAATGAACACCTTCTTCAGTAATATCTTTCTTTTTATTTTTAGCTAAACTAAATACTTGAAAACCACCACTATCAGTTAATATAGGACCTTTATAATTCATAAATTGATGAAGTCCTCCTGCTTTATCAATTAAATCTTCTCCTGGTCTTAACCATAAATGATACGTATTAGATAAAATAATTCCACTATTCATTTCATATAATTCATCAACAGTCAACATTTTAACAGTAGCCTTAGTACCAACCGGCATAAACATAGGTGTTTCATAAGTACCATAATTAGTTTCTAATGTCCCATAACGAGCTTTACAATTCTTTTCTTTTTTTAATAAGTTATATTTAACCTTCATAAAATCACTCCTAAAGAAAAATAACTAAATATTAATTCCAATTATCAATAGAACCTAAATCATAAACATTTTTATATCCAAGTTCAATTAACTTACTAGCAGCACTACTGCTTCTAGAACCACTTCTACAATATACAATAATTTTCTTATCTTTACTAATATTAGCATTTTCATATACTAAACTATCAGTCATATTAAGAATATCTTGAACATCAATATTAATTGCTTTATCAATATGTCCTTGATTATACTCTATTAAACTTCTAACATCAACAAGTAAAGCTCCATCATTCATTAATTCCATAGCTTTATCTTTATTAACCTTAACTACTTTAGGAGTAGTATCACTACTACAACCACACATAAATACTAAAACAAGTATAAATACAAATACCAATCTCTTCATCTTATTCACTTAAATCAATAACGATTTCCTTTCTATCTCCCGCACTAAATTTACGATAATTAACTCCACACTCTTTAAACATACGAATAGAGGCTTCCATTTCATCACTATGATTATCATAATCATATGAATATGAATAAATAACTTCCTTTATCCCAGCTTGAATAATAGCTTTAGCACATTCATTACAAGGAAAGTAACGAACATAAATCTTACCATCCTTAAAATCACTAGTATTACCACGATAGTTTAAAATAGCATTTAATTCACCATGACAAACATACATATATTTAGTATCTAATCTATGTCCCTCTCTTCCCCATGGGAAATGATCATCATCAAATCCATTAGGCGCACCATTATATCCAATAGATAAAATTCTATTATCACGACTAACTATACAACATCCAACTTGAGTATTAGGATCCTTACTTCGCATTGCGGCTAGCTTCGCAATCCCCATAAAATATTCATCCCAACTAATATAATCATTTCTTTTTTTATCTTTATTCATAAATACCTCCAACAACTATTAATTATACCATAAAAAGAAAAGAAGGAATACCTTCTTAAACTATTCTCCATCATTAAAAGAATTATCATCTACATTAACATCTGTACTTGTATCATCTTCTAAATCATTAGAATTATCATTAACTACATCATCATTAGTAATTTCATCATTTTCGTTATTATCAGGAATTACCTCTTCTTTTTCTTCTTCTTTATCTTCTTTTCCTTCTTCTTTCTTATCAGTTTCCTTATCATCTTTTTTATTCTCTTCTACCACTTCGTCTTTAGGTAAAAGATAATCTTCAACAAAACCGACTATTTCTTCAATAAAGAAAGCACAAACAATTAAAATTCCAAATCCAATCAACATTCCATAAGGAATTCCCTTTTTTTCAGCACGATGTTCTTGTCCTTCTTTCATACTTCCACTAACTATATCTTCACTTTTTTCATTAAAAACACTATTACTAGAAGTCTCAACTTCATCTAAAGAAGTTCCACTAACACTAACTTCTTCTATGGTTGTTGTAACAACAGGGGCAGGAGCACTAACTTCAACATTTGTATTTACATCTTCCAAGGTTGTATTAGTTTCTGTAGTTGAAGTATTTACCTCTTCTGGATAATTAAAACTAACTTCTTCTACTACAACATTATCGTTATTAACACTTTCACTAACAACAACATTATTAGTTTCATTATTTATAGTTTCATTACCTGTATTAGTATTAATAACTATATTTTCATTATTTCCAACAACATTTTCTTGATTAACATTATTAGAATCAATACTATTATTATTTATATTTAATTCTTTATTATTTCCATCCATAATATCACCCTTTATTCTAAAAATATAATATCATAAAAATAAATAATTTAAAATAAAAAAGTAGAATCAATATTCTACTTTTAAGCAACTCTCATCAAATTATTATTACTATTAGAATTACTATTATATAAAGGTGTAGTTTTATTAACTGTATTACTACTATTAACCTTAACTATTCTTTTACTTCTTTTAGCACAACTACATAGAAAATCTCTTTCAATATCGTTATATAAACTACCAGCAGTTGATAAAAATCCATTTACCGTAAATAAGTTTTTTCCTTCTAATATAAACATATTATCACTAAAATCAATCTTAGAACAAATCTCAGCCATATCAAGTTCCCTTGCAACAATATGTTGACATAAATTCATATAATTTAATAAATCTTTATTATTGGGATCATTAATATAATCATGTATGTTTTTTCTAATATCAAATGGTAATTTCAAATTATTTAATTCTTGATTTAAATATAATTTTTGCATCAATAAATAATTATCTATCTTTTGTTTTAAAACTGGATTTCTTCTTAATTCTTGACGTCTATTTTTTAAAACCCCTACTGAATAATCTAAAGTATGAAATTGAAATGCTAATAAATGAAAGTTATGTTTTTTATCTTTTAAAGTAAATAAACTATTCATATCAACACCCCCTAAAAAGTATTGATATTATAACAAAAAAACCTTATATTTTCAATAATTATAACGAAAAACTATACCCTTATAATCTCAAATTATAGTTTTCTTTTGTTTTTTTGTTCACCAAAAACAACTCTTTTATAAAAACTATATTGTTCATGTTCTGAATAAGAATCAATTATATCTTTAACTACTTCATCTTCACTTAATTCATAATAAGTAGAAATAAACAACAGCTTCTTAAGAGTATTCTTATTATAAGGAACTAAAAACACTTCACTCGACATATATCTAACTTCGTCACTAAAAAGTTCAAAAGTAGCCTCATTCTCATCTCTAGTCTTTTCTAACTCTACTTTAAAATTACTATCTTTAAATAAACAAACTTCTGGTTTATCTAAAGCATATAAAAGTCTTTTCTTCACTTTTAATAATTCATCTTGTTCTCCATATTCATCATTAAAAGCATTAATCTTATCAATATATAATAAATAAAATAAATAATCAGCTTCATCAGAATCATCATTTAATATTTCTGTTATCTCTTCATCATCAAACAAAGAAAAATCTATCTCTTCGAAAGGATCAACTTCAACAAACTCTTCTGTCTCTTCTAAAGAATCCAACTCATGCATATAAATATAATCAATATCTTTCCATAATTTTTGAGCACTTAAAGACTCATCTCCAAAAATGGCATATTGATATATCCAAAACAAACTATCACTAACATCATCAAATAAATCATCCTTATCTTTAGAATATTTATCAGGATATTCAAAATGTGTAAAATCTATCGGAAAATCCTCATAATCAAAATCATCTTCTTCAAAACCAATACTAGTAGATGTGCTTTTAATCGCATCTATTAAAGAACTACTGGCATTCTTAAAATTAATTAAAAATATTCCACGCCATAATAAATACTTTTTTAAATTAGGATCTATTTTCTTATCTAAATTCATATAAATATCTTCTATTTTTCTTTCTAAATCCCAATATTGCTTTAAAGTGTTGTAAATAGAAGAAATACCTAAAATATTAAGCATTTGTCTTTGATAATCAAATACATCAAAAATATCATCTATATCTTCTTCTTTTTGAATTTCAGCTACTTTCTTTTCTACTTCTGATAAACTAATATCTTTATCTAAATACAAAACTTCTCCATCAAAAGAAATAATATCACTATATTTATCTAAAAAACTATCAAAAGAATCTTCTTCTACCGGATAAAACTCTAATAACTTAGTCTCATCTTTAACCCTCTCAATTAAAAGATCACGATATCTATCAAAATCTATCTTTTTTATCTTTCTAACGTTTTCATATTTTAATATATTTAAAAAAGTTAATAAACCAATATAATTATAAGGAACCTTTTCCATCATAATCACCCCAGTAAATAATATACTTATTAGACTACCATAAAATATTTTATTTTTAAATATTTTTCTTTTATATGATATAATTTTTTTGAGGTAGATGTTTTTAAACACCTGCAAAGGATGAAGTATATTATAAAAATGATTGTGCAGGTAATCTTAATATATTTAGTCTAGTCGATATAATATAATAAATATTATATTATTCTCAAAAGAGAATTCTACCTCATATTTGGTGGTGTAACTTATGAGTTTAATAGACTTATTAGATAATAATATATACTTAGATAAATTTATCATTCATAAAACAAAAAATACATTTTCTAAAAAAGAAATAAAAGATTATCAAAAACTTAAAGATGATCAAAATGTAAAACAAATCATAAAAAAAATACAAAATAATAATTATGTATTTTCAATACCTAAAAAAACTATAATTAATAAAATAAAGAAAAATAAAAAAAGAATTGTATATCAATATAATAAAGAAGAAACATATATCTTAAAATATTTAACTTTTTTATTATATAAATATGATTATTTATTTACTCCAAATCTATATTCATTTAGACAAAATAAATCTGTCAAAAACGCAATTAATGATTTAATAAAAATTAAACCTAATCAAAAATATGGATATAAATTAGATATTGAAAACTATTTCAATAGTGTTGATACCAAAATATTACTAAAAGATTTAAAAAAAGATTTAGATGATCAAAAATTATATAAATTATTTAAATTATTATTAGAAAATAAACAAATAATATATAAAGATGAAATTATTAATGAAGAAAAAGGTATTATGGCGGGAGTTCCAATCTCATCATTTTTAGCCAATTATTATTTAAAAGATATGGATAAATATTTTTATGATAATAATATAAATTATTTTAGATACGCCGATGACATCATAATATTTTCAGATAATCAAGACAATTTAAATAAATACATAACTATAATAAAAGAGTTTTTAAATACAAAAAAATTAAATATAAATAAAGAAAAAGAAATATTTTATCTGCCAAATAATAAAATAGAATATTTAGGATTTTCTATCCAATCAAACGAAATTGATATAAGCAGTAATTCCTTAACAAAAATAAAAAAGAAAATCAAAAGAAGTTCTAAAAGCATAAGAAGATGGATGCTAAAGAAAAATGTTAAACAAGAATCAGCAATAAAAACAATGACTAAAAAATTTAATAAAAAATTTTTTGGTAAAGAAGAAAATGAACTCTCATGGAAATATTGGTATTTTCCAACTATTAATACTGATAAATCATTAAAAATAATAGATGAATATATGCAACAAGAATTGAGATATTTAATTACAGGAAAACATAATAAAAAGAACTATGAAAAAGTCCCTTATGAATTATTAAAAAAATGTAATTATAAATCATTAATAAATGAATACTATAAAGACAAAAAGAAAAAATAGCTTATCTAGCAATATGATAAGCTATTTTTGTTTTATTACCATATAATTTTTCAACTATAACATAACAATTATGTCCCTTATTAAACCTAACATCAGTTTCCCTAACAAAACCTTGTTGTTGTAATAATTCAATATATTCCTTTAAAGGTTTACCTGAATAATATATTTCTAAACGATTATATCTATCAGTAATTTTTTCTTCAGGTGGAGAAACAATTTTCTTTTGATATATAGGAAATCCAGAAAAATATGCTGGTATTAAATAAGATGTAGACATATAATCTTCTTCTACTTCACTTTTTGTTTTAAATAAATTACTAAAAAATCCCATAAGATAACCTCCTATCATAATTAAATAATAACATAAATATATAATAAATAAAATTATTTTTTTATAGAAACAGCACCATAAGGAGCTAAAATACCTTTTTTAGATTTCTTTAGAGTATAACTAACTTCCCCATCCTTAAACTCAGTCGGAATACTAAATTCTTGATATGTAGGAGTCCTATTAACTACAAATAAACTTTTATCTTTATCTAAATACCTTTCATACATAAAATAATTATTATTAATATCTAAAACATTTAAATTTGCTTTTTCTAAAAAATGTTCATTAACTCTAAAATTAGTAATACTTCTAAAAAAAGATAATAAATCATCATCCTCTCTTCCCCATGGATAAGGTTTTCTATTAGCTAAATTACCAAGTCCTTGAACACCAACTTCATCACCATAAAAAATAGATAAAATACCTGGCATAGTAGCAAGAGCAAAAACAAAAGCTTTATATATATCTTTTCCATTTTCATATTGTGAAGCACTTAACTTAAACTTTTTACAAAAATCAACTTCACTACAATTAGGATTCCATGCCCACTCACTATAAGGGCTAAATTCATTACTTCCAAATACATTTAACGGACGAGTAATATCATGAGTTGAAGTAAAATTCATCAAAGTATGAATTGTATCATCTGGATATTCATTCTTAATATCACGAATTATATAAGCAAGTTTATCTACATCCCCATATTTAAAATATCTAATTAAAGCATCTACAAGAGGATAATTCATAACTGAATCCATTCCCTTACCACTATCTAAATATCCCCTATTCATTCGCATTGGATTTTTCCATACTTCACCCAAAATAAATCCATCTTCTTTATTTCTTTTTACAGCAATTCTAATCTTTTCAATAAAATCATCAGTAAGTTCATCAGCAACATCTAACCTTAAACCATCTATTCCCAACTTAAACCACTTATCAATAACTCCGTCAACACCTAATATATATTCTTGCCATTCTTTGGAATAACCATCACATACCGGAAGATTTGTCATTCCCCACCAATAATCATAATATACTCTATTATTAGCATAATATTTTCTATAAAAAGGCGAATATGGAGAAGAAAAATTATTAAAAGCACCTACAGTATCAAAAGTACCATATTCATTAAAATATTTACTATCATTACCAGTATGATTAAAAACTGCATCTAAAACAACTTTCATTCCCATCTCATGAGCCTTATTGCATAATATTTTCAAATCTTCATTACTACCAGCATATGGATCAACATTTTCATAATCAGCAGTATCATAACGATGGTTAGATTGACTATGAACAATCGGACTTAAATACAAAATACTAACTCCTAATGATTTTATATAGTCTAACTTTTCAATTATTCCCTTCAAATCACCACCATAAAAATCATTATTCCAAATACCTTCTTTATCTGGTCCAATCATCATATCTTCATCCCATGACTTATGAATATGTCGCCTAGGCATTTCTACAAGTTCATTATTACTACCACGATTAAATCTATCAACAAAAATATGATACATAATCTTTCCCTTAGCCCATTCTGGTGTATCAAAATTAACACTCATCTTCCACATTTCATCTCGGTATATAGAATCTTTCTGACCAATATCTTCTTTCTTATGAAAGTTTAAAAATCCATTAACATAATAAGAAAAATAATATCTATATATCGCACGTGTTTCTAACGGTATATCACCTTCAAAATAAACATATCCATCCTCATTTTTTATATGTTTTAACTTATATCCAAAAACACTACCTCTATCTTCAAAAACCATCCTCATATCATCAATCCAACCATATGACATTGGAACTCTTATAGAAACATGATATTTATTCCCATACTCTTTATTATCAATTTCCTTAATATCAAATGAAATATTACTACTCATACTACATCCCCACTATCATCTAATATCAGTATATCAAATAAAACAAAACTATCAAACCCCAATTTCACTTAATATTCTATCTAAATAATATTTATCCCTAAACTCATTAACAACAAAACACTTCTTACCTAAATCCTTAAAAGAAGCGCCACTAGAATACAAATAATATCTATCAATAATTACAAAACGATCATGAAACAAATCATTATCTATAAACTTCACATTATTATATTGTTTCATATATTTTTTATTTAGTTTTTCACTAATATTTTTAGAAACAATTATTATATTTTTATCTAAATCTTTTAAAATATCCAACAACTCTTTACCAGCATAATTATCAATTATAATAATTTCTTTTTCTATTATTTCATTTAAAAATAATAAAAAAAGAGATACTTATTTCAAATAAGTATCTCCGCATCATGCATATTTCTATTTTGCCTCTAGAAATACACCCTATCATATAAATTGTCATATAAATATCAGGAAAACTATTTAATATAAAAGTATTATATTGTGAATAGTACATTTGTTCAATATAAAAACACAAAAAAACTAGATATCTCTATCTAGTTAATATCATATGGTAGCGACGGAGGGGATCGAACCCCCGACCTCCTGGGTATGAACCAGGCGCTCTAGCCAGCTGAGCTACATCGCCATGACAAAATTAATTTAATCATATTTAAAATAATTTGTCAATTACTTTTTAAAATTAAATTAATTTATTATCTATTTTCAAATTCTTTAATTTCATTATAAACATCTATAATATCATTAACTTCTTCTTTCTTAGAATATTTATCACTAAGTAATGCTTTTAATATATCTATTTCTTTAAGTTTCTTATCTAATTTAGTATAATCTTTTTCTAACTTAGTTATACTTAATTTAATACTCTTTTCATCATCTATTTCACTTGTAGACTCTACTTGCATAATTCCATATTTACATTCTTTTCTAATAAATCTATTTTTTATAACATTAATTTTTCTACAAAAACCAGGAGTTTTATAATTTTCATAAACCATTATTGAATAAATAAGTCTATTTATAATAGAATCTTTACTCTTTACTAATTTATAATATTTATTTTTTAGTTTCGCATACATTACAACTACATATTCCCTTTTTCTCTCAATAAAATTACTCTTTTTAGTATTTTCATTTTTAACTATATTACTCTTAAATAAATTATATATAAATATTATTATTAAAAACCATAATAAACTTCTAAATTCACTAGCTAAAGGAAATATATAATCTACTTTAGAAATATAATAATCATATATACCAATAGATAAAATAATACTAATTAAAGAATTAATAAAATAATCCTTTTTATTTACTAAAATATCTTTATTAATAATATTATTAGTATAAAAATTATGTAAAATAACTTCAAAAATAACTACCAAATAAATATTAGACTTAATCTCACTACATAATCCAGATAATATAACTATATAAATAACTGGTATTAAAATCTTTTGGATAGTAGATATATTTTTCTTATTAAAATACTCTAAAATACAAAATAAAGGTATAGTAAGTAATACTTGTAAAAAAATAACTAATAAGTTCATATAAATTCCCCCTAAATTTATTTTTTATAATACTATAAGAGGAATCAAAAGTCAATTTTCAATTAACCAAAGACATAAATATTCTTTGATAAAATGGTGCATAATAATTAGAATTATTACCCTTTTCTATTGCTATAACTATTTTATAGACGATTGAATTAATATTTTTTTCTTCAAAACATAAAAACATTTTATCTAAAAGTAATAAAATATTATTATTAATTCCATTTTTTTCTCCAGATAAAACCATATATTGATTAAAACCAGTATGATAAGCCCCCGGTTTTATTAATACAAAACTATTATTATTGAAAATATTTTCTTTTCTAAGAGTCTTAATCATAATATCAATACATTTTTTAGACATAGAATAACTAGAAAAAAAAGGAAGTGTCTTCCCAGACAATAAAGAAGAAGTCATAACTACTTTTTTATTATCATAACCATTAACAAATAATTGAATAAGTCTTAAATTAGAAAAAAAATTAACATCAAAAACCTCTTTTAAACTATCTATATTCATATTATTTAAAAAACCTATATTCCCAATTCCAGCGTGTAAAAATAAAACATCAACATCCTTTAAAATAGATTTTATATCATTAACATCAATATCATTAGTAATATCTAATTTTAAGATTGAGATGGACAAATCTAAAAAAGCAACTTTTTCCTTTAACAAACTAACTTCATTTTCTGTTTTAACAGTAAAAACAACATCATGACCACGACTAGATAAAACACATCCAGTTAAAAAGCCAATTCCACTAGTACCACCAGTAATCAAAATTTTCATATTATCACCAGTATTAATATGTCCAAAACTAAATATAATATGTTATAATTTAAATATGCCGAATTAGTTTAGTGGTAAAACAGGTCCTTGGTAAGGATCAGAGGTAAGTTCAATTCTCACATTCGGCACCATTATTGAGGTGTAATATGAAGTTTAAATATAAAAATGATATAAATACTTTTAAGACTTTTAATCTAGTTTATACTGTTATAGCTAATAAAAAAGAATTTATAAAAAATCCTAATAAAAAAACTTATAAATATACAAATGATTTAATAAAATTTTCTATAATTGATATAGTTATATTAATCTTTACTATAATATTAACAACCATTAACAAAAATCAATTATTTATAGAATTCATGACTAATGCCATTGCAATATTTACTGGAATAATCTTTATCGCAACCTATATTTTTATAGTAAATTACTTTAATTTTAAAAAAAACAATTCTGGAAAATATATTTTAATAGAAAAAGATGGTATTACTGATATATGTAAAGATTCATCAATAAAATTTAACTGGAATATAATCCAAAACATAATTATAAAAGATGATTTAATTATTATATTAGCAGATCATCCTGTTATTATTTATGCTAAAGTAGAAGAAATAAATAAATTAAAAAAAGAAATAAATAAAATATGTAAATAAATATTAAAAACTATCAAAAGATAGTTTTTTTTATTTTAAAGATTTATATATTTCCTATCTTTAACATGATATAATTAAAAATAGGAAGTGAATATATGATAAAAGACAATATTAAAATTATAAAAGACTTTTTTTATTTAGTAAAAGGTCATAAAAAATGGACTTTCTTATTATTTTTTGCATCAATCATGGCTCATTTAACTAGTTTATTAATACCTGTTTTTGCAGCTAATATTATTTATGAAGTAACAATTAAAAATGCACTAGCAACATATACAAATATTGCCCTACTAGCATTAACATACATAATATATAATTTATTTTGGTATTTAAACTATGTATCATATTCTTATAACTTTAAATATAGTTATAAAAATCTAAGAGAAAAAATAATAGATAAAATATTTACATATGACAATGAATTCTCTGATAAATTATCAAAAGGAACTATACTAAACACAGTCAGTGGAGATGTTTCTAATCTTTCTGGAATGATTGATAATATATGTGAAATAATTGTTGTATTTATAAAAGTTATCATATTAACACTAATATTTTTAAATACTAATATCTTAATTGGATTAATTGTTTTATTATTAGAACTAATCTATTTAAAATCATATGACTATTGTAATATAAAAAGTACTAAATACTTACGCGGACAATATAAATATAGAGATCACTTGACAGACAACTTAAATCAAATATTAAATGGATTAAGTGAAATAAAAGTATTTAATATATTTGATAAAATTAAAAATAATTTCTATATAATTGCTAATAAATGGTCTGATCAATATATGAAAAAAAGAAAATATATAAATATAAGAGCAACACTCCTACCATTTATAGTCCATATTGGAAAAATAATTCTGTATACCATTTTAGTATTCTTCGTTTTAAATGGAACATATGAAGTAAACATATTAGTACTATTAATTACTTATTTTGAGAATATCATGAGTAATACAGATGAATTAATGAGCTATTCTAGACAATTAAGAGAATGGTCTTTGTCAATAACAAGGATAAATAACCTTCTTAATTATACAAGTAATCAGCAAATAGAGTTTGGATTAAATGAAAATGATTATATAAATGGACTAGTTAAATTTAAAAACGTTAGTTTTTCATACAAATCTAAAAACAAAGGAAATATAGAAAAAATAAGCTTTACTGCCCTACCAAATAAAATAACCGCATTAGTCGGTCATAGCGGTAGTGGTAAAACAACAATAACTGATTTACTTCTTAGAAAATATAAAGTAGACAGTGGAGAAATCTTAATCGATAACGAAAACATCTATGAGTTCTCTAACAAAGTATATTCAACCAATGTAGTTGGAGTTAACCAAACACCATTTATATTTAATATGAGTATAAGAAAAAATTTAAGCTTAATTGATCCTAATATAGATAATCAAATTGAAGCTTGTAAAAGAGTTGGATTACATGATTATATTATGAGTCTACCTAAAGGATATAACACTATTCTTTCAGAAAATGCTAATAACTTCTCGGGCGGTCAAAAACAATTACTAGCAATTGCTAGAACTCTACTTTCAAAAGCTGAAATCATTATATTTGATGAAGTTACATCTTCCCTTGATACTATCTTAGTAGAAAAAATAAAAGAAATATTTGAAAATCTAAAATTAGATCATACAATTATAATTGTTACTCATAAAAAAGATATCATGCAAAATGCTGATAAAATAATTGTTTTAAATCAAGGAAAAATAGTTGGACAAGGAACACATAAACAACTAATGAAAGATAACAATTATTATATTGATATACAAACTAACAACTATTCCAGTTCAAATAAAAACGTTAATAATAATATTATTATCAACGAAACTATACAAGAAGAAAAAGATGCCTAAGCATCTTTTTTAATATATATTATTTTGTCCTACCATAGAATTTTTTTCAGCATACTCTTTATTTTCTTTTCTAATTTTAGTTACATCAAATTGTTGTTCTACAGTTAATGGCATTGGAGCAGTTGAAACATAAAAATCAGGACCTCTATTTGCAAAATTAAGAATTATATTTCTTGTTATAGTCTCTGTTCCACCAGAATGTGATTGCTTATCCAAAATTTGTTTTGCTTGAGAAATAGAAGCACCTTCTTCTAAAGCAGTCATTATTTCAAGAGCATCTCTTATCATAGTACCAGATGAAAAACCAGTAGCATGTTCAATAACTACACTTTCCCATTTAGCAAACTTTTCAGGATACATCATAGCTTGCCCTTGAATAATCCACTCAGGTATTTTTTCTAAAGCTTCTTTTCTTTTTACTTTTATATTTAAATTTCTTCTTTGAAGATAAGCAAACTCTTCCCAATCAGGATGAGTATTATTAAAATCAGCACTATAAAGTGGAAGACATGGATTAACAATTGATTCGTCTAAAAATGATTCTGAAGCATTTAAACTAAGATTTCTAGTAATTTCTTCTTCAGTATAGACTCCACTTTCAAACATTTGTAGAACCTTAGAAAACATTTCCTTTCTACCTTCACAACACTCATGATATAATTTGCGTAAAATATCTCCTCTAATACCTAGTCTATCACAAATAATAACACCTCTATATAAAGATGGTTCACGCATCATTTCAGATACAACTTCTTTTGCTTCTTCATTGTCTTCAGACATAACATTAATAATTTCATCTAAATTCATATTACCTTTTAATTTAGCTTTCATACTATCACCTATTATTAATTATATCATAACTAATTAAAAAGAAATTACTTTTTTAACTGTTTTACACTTCCTTTGCACCTACTAATTATTCTTTTCTTTACATTAACGTTTTCAATATAATCAGTTACTCTAACCAAGTAACCACATTCAGGACAAAGTTGATAAAAATCCTCAGTTTCCACTTCTTTAGTACTATTTTCATCTATAAATATATCTTCTTCTTTAATAATAAATTCACTTCCACAAGAACTAACATTATTTAAAACTGGATACCCCATTTCTAAACTAGTAGACGGATCCTTTTTTTCTCCTATACAAAAACCTTTCAAATCCCAAGGAAGTTCATCACAAAGGCTCAAATATATTTCTTGTTTTTCTTTTTCACTAAAGTGAAAAGAATTTCTTCTCTTTTTAAATATAGATGTATTCGCAAAAAAATTTATAAAATTATTGTTTAAAACCCCAATATCACTTTCTTTTCTATGAGGAATAACTTCTCTATCAGAACCAACCATAGAAAAATTATCAAAATGACTAATATCATGAAAAGTTAAATCAAAACCACTAGTCCATACCTTACCATCATTAGAATATCTATTTACCCTAAAATATTCATCCAAAACCTCAAGTTTTAAATTTTTATTTTTTTGATCACCTGATTGATTTAATATATAACCTCTAACTTCACTAAGCAATTTCCATAAATCTAATTCAGTCTTTAAAAAAGAAAGACACCCCTGATTCTTTTTTTCAAGTAAACTAAGTCCATATTCAACATCTGCATAATACTTATTACTCTTTTTTAAATATTCAATTTTTTTATATAAATCACTATCAATCATTTCTTTATCACTAAGTAAAAATTCCTCTAATAAAGATAAAGTCTTATCATCTACCTTTAAATAAATTAATGGTTTAGAACCATCAAAAGCAAGGTTCAATTCTTGATATTTTTGACTTCTTTTATGCATTTCTTCCTTTGTTTCCTCATACAAAAAAGGTGCTAAAATAAATTCACTATTCATATATAAATACATATATCTATCAATAAATTCTTTTTTATAAAATATTTCTCTTTCTTTACGCATACCATCACCCACTATAATAAAATAATAGCACATAAAATAAAAATAAAAATACTTTATTTTAAAAATACTTATGCTATAATAAATAATCGAAATATTGAGGTGGTTTTATGAACATACAAGTACTTTTACCTAATCCATATACTACATCCATTATTCATGAAGAATTAATATATGGAGATGTATTTATTAAT
The DNA here is from genome assembly GCA_015059405.1 of Bacillota bacterium. Classification (GTDB taxonomy): domain Bacteria; phylum Bacillota_I; class Bacilli_A; order RF39; family UBA660; genus RUG11788. The sequence continues at coordinate 97,125 of SVAL01000001.1, read as the reverse complement.
CCTGAAGATTTAGGTAAAAATCTAAAAACAACATATATCTCTAATCTTGGAGAAGTATCATTAGAATATTGTATAAAAACAATTCTAGAAAATAATGAAAATGTAACATTTCATACAATACAATATTCCAGAAAACAAAGAAGACTTTGCTTCTATACAGATAATCCTGTAAATACCTCAAAATGGCAAGAAAAAGAAACTAAACCACCACAAAAAATAAATACCAAAGAAGAAATAACAAAAGCTGTATTAAGCGTTTTTGAAAATGAACCAATATATGATCAAGATTGTGCCTCAGTATATGAAATATTAATGATATATCAAAATCTTGATAAACAAATAAAAAATGTAAAAGATAAAACTAAAAATATTATTCAAACAATACTAAACAATAAAGTTGATTCAGACATATACTGTAGTGTTCATGACTTTGATTATGATACACACTCTATTCAGATTCATATGTCTACAAGATGGTCTTCTACATGGGATAAATATGAATATTTTAAAGAACCAGATGGTACTATAAAAGAAAAAAAACTAGAAGGATATCATGATTATAATGTCCTTGGAAACGTATCAGAACACATCTTAGATTTAATAAACTTTTATTTAAGCATCGAAGAAACAAGAAAACAAAGAAGAAATAAAATAAAATCAGTAAATAGTGATTTATTTATCGATATTGATCATTATAATATAGATGTATATATTGATAAATATGGTGGATATTATATGGGACTAAACCCTCTATTTAAATCAACATTCTATACATATAGTGATAAAATAGAACATTCCTATGCCTACTCTGATATACTAGAAAAACTAACTAATAACGAAATGGAATTCTTAAAAAAAATCCATGTTAAGATTGATGATTGTCCATCTTGGATAAGAGAAGAATTATATCAAAAAAGACAAGCAGAAATTGTTGAAAGACAAAGACAAGAAGAAGAACTTAAACTAAAAAAACAAACACAATTAGTATTAGAGGAAGATGCACCACAAAAAAAATTATCTATATTCCAACAATTATTTACAAGAAAAAAAGAGAAGTAATTCTCTTTTTTATTTTATATATAATAATTTAATTTTTATCACTTTTAAACAATACTTTATGATGTGGTAAAGACTGATCATCTAATGCTTGCAATTCTGAAATAAGTTCCATTTTTCTAAATAAATTTTTATCTTTACTACAGCGTTCTTTTATTCTAGCTTTAATACCATCAGATAATAAACTAGCTGGTACTTTTACAATATAACCACAACTATTACATAAATGATAAAAACTACTACCATTAATAAAAATATTACCTTCTTTTATTCTAAAAGATACCCCACAAGGTTTAGTTTCGTTAGGTCTTTTTAAACGTTCATCTATCATACAATCTAAATTAGTTGCTTCTAAAATACAAGGAATTTCCAAGTCATGTGGAAGTTCATCATGTAACTTTAAATATATTTCTTGTTTATCTTTTTCACTTAAATGATTAATACTAAATAAATTATCTCTAAAAATCCCTCTAACATCAAAAGAATGAATAAGTCTTGTCTTACCAATCCCTCTATTTAATACTGGTATAACTTTAACACTCGCTAAATCAAAAGGATCAGCTTCATCAACACTTAAATTATTTTGAGCATCTTCTTGATTTAGAAGGTAACCACTAGTCCAAACTTTATTATCATTTGTATATCTAACTATTCTAAAATATTCATCTAAAACACATAATTTTCGACTTCTATTAGATGTATCTTTTTGACCTAAAAGATAACTTCTAACACCATTAAAAAGTCTAAACATCCTAATATTAACATCATTAATATCTTCTTTTAAAATTCTTCCTTCTAATAATAATAAACCTTGTTTATAATTTTCTAAATAATTAGAATTTTCTTTATACTCATTAATTTTCTTATATAAAATAGATTCTTTATAATCATCAATAAATAAATATTGTTCTAATAAAACTGATAAATATATATCATTTTTTAAATATATATTTCCAGAAAAATTATGCTGCACTAATACAGCACCATTATCCAAAGTAGTAGAAAAATCCCCTTCTCGTAATAATAATGGTGCAAGCAAAAATAAAGAATTATTAGCTAAGAAAATATAACGTTCTTTAATACTTTCCCTAAATTCATCAAATTCTACATCTCCCCAGTAAATATCACCAAATACAGTATGTTTTTTACTAATATCAAAATATTTAGAATAATTTACTAATTCTTTATATGCATCGTACCAAATAGAATCCTCTAATTTAACATCTTCATCATGCATTATAATTCCTCCTTCTTAAATCTATCCATTATATAAGAATGACCATAAATACCACTTTTTTCTTCTTTTTTTACCAATACTTTATTTTCTTCTGATTCCCTATCTAAAGCAAGTAGTTCCGAATAAATCATCATCTTTTTAAAAAATGAATAATTACATCTTTGACTTACTTTTTCTAAAACATTAAATATGTCTTTGCTTGGAATATTTATTATATAACCACATTTAGGACACATACAATAATATTTTCCATCTCCACACCCAAATACTTCTTTTTCTTCTAAAATGAAACTGTTACCACAAGAATCAGTTTTATCAGGTCTTATGAATGTATCATCACTAATACATTCAACTACGTAATCCCAAGGTAGTTCATCGTGATATTGTAAATAAATTTCTTGTTTTTCTTTTTCACTAAAATGTACATCATTCAAATCATTTCTATCACTAGCAAAGCAACAAATAAATTCATTTTCATCTAATTCCAAACTATCATAATAAGAAACTTCTTCTTCATCCTCTGCCTCTATTAAAAATAATGAATGCATTAAATCTTCTCCGCGTAAATCAAAACCACTTTTCCATTCTATTCCATCATTACTATATCTTAAAACTCTAAAATATTCATCAAGAGTTTCTAATTCTTTTAAATTATTATAACTATTACTATATTTTCTTGATCTTATAAAATAAACTAAATGACTTAACAAAATCCAAGCATAATAAAATTTATCACCCTTTACAACTGCCCTACTTCTTATACAATATTCTTCCTTTGATTCATATCGCTCAACTTCACTAACCAATGAATTTTTATCTTTACTATATTCTTTTACGTAATTATATAAATAAGCATCTTCAAGAGGTTTATTACCTAAAACTAACTCTTCTAACCATTTTAAATAATTATGTCCCAAATGATTCTGAATTGGACAAGAATATGTATATAAAAGTTCAAATCCATTCTCTATTATAAAATCAAACCTTTTTTTAAATTCTTCTTTTTGCTTTTTTATGTTATCTTCACTTTTAGGATTAATAACTTCTCCATTTCTAATTACTACAGGTGATATCCCCATTTGATGAAGTTTTATCAATTTACCTAAATTATATTTATCCATATTAGGAAAAAGTCTTTTTCTTTTTGTATCACTTTCACTATCAAAAAAATATAAAATAGTAATCTCATCACCAAACATAAAACACCTCCTAATAATCTTTTATTTTTTTCTTACCATTTTCTAAAACTATTGAACCCATACTATAAAGTTCTGATAAAGCACTTATTTTTCTATCAAAAAACTTATCTCCAACAAATCTTTTCTTAATTCTTTCTTCTATTCTATCTTTAAACTTACCAGGCATAATTCCCGTTGTACATATAGCTCCACAACAAGGACAAATTACATTAAATTTATCATCTCTATAAAATATATCTTCTTCTTGTACTCTAAAATCTGCTCCGCACCCATCTTCTACGCCATGGATACTATTACATATACAATTATTATTCCATGGAAGTTCATCATGTAATTTAAAATAAATACTTTTTTCAAAACTTTTAGTAATATCATTAATACCAAAAAAATACTGCATTGCTTTTATAAATAAATTTGAAGATATAAGAGTTCTTTCTGGAGGAGAAAAAACATAATTAATACCTCTATCTTTTAAATATGAACCTCCACCTAAACAATTACTGTAACTCAACACTCTATAATAACTTTCTAAAGCTTTTTTCTTAGATTTAATTTCAAAATAATCTAGACTTCTTTCCATACGACTATTATAAGGACTAGGCACAGAAATACATCCAGAATATGTCTTTTGATAAACCTTTGTAGAAACATTTTGACTATCAACAAAACTATATACAATATCAACTAACAATCTCATACATTCATCATATTTACTAGCACCTATATTAGAAGAAAAATCAAATTCCTTCTTAAATGATTCTGATACGGAGTTATAATTACGTAGTTGCCTAATAACATTTTCTAAAACATTTTTATGTTTAAAATCATTTCCTAAAAACATATCTTCTAAAAATTCAAAAACAACTAAAGCTTTAAAATCTCTTTTGGGTAAAAAAGGTTCACCTCTAAAATCAAAACCAATTCTTTCTTTTACCTCTTCACTAAAATTATCATCTTCTAAATCATTAACTATAAAAAATAAAATATATGGAGCATTCTCATACAAATAACAATATCTCTCATCAAAAAATTTTTTTTGTATCTCATTATTTTTATCTTTTTTAGGGATTATAGGCATATGATATAAATCCCTTCTAGGAACATAACCACTAGAAATAAAATCAATACTACCATTTCTTCTTTTCATTCTTGAAGTATCAGTATAAATAGAATAACTTTTATATTTTTTATCCTTATCATCAAACATACTATTCACCTCTACTCTTAATAAGAACTTTATAATCTTTATCAAGAGAAGTAAGTTCAGATAATAATTCTTTTTTTCTAAATAAAAGACTATCTTCCCTACTTCTTTTTATTATTCTTTCTTGAATAATAGGTTTTAATAAAGAAGAAGGCACCTTTACAATATAACCACAATTACTACATAAATGATAGAAAGATCCATCTACGCAAAATATTTCTTTTTCATTAATATTAAACTTACTACCACAACTACTAATACCTTCAGGTTTAGAAATATCACTATCACTAACACATTCAATTTCTAAATCATACGGAAGTTCATCATGATACTTAAAATATACTTCTTTTATTTGACTAAAACTTGGCCCATTACCATTTTTAGAAACAAAACTACGACATTTATATCCCCCAGAAAAAGCACCAATAAATTCATTATAAGAAACCAGTGTACACCTAGCAGGTTTAAAATATATAAAACAATTACCATACTGCCTTTGTTTATCTGGATCATTTATAAAACTAAAAATATCATAATAACGAGATAAAACTTCCCTTTTAAGTTTAGGAAGCATCATATTAGAAGAAATATTTTCCAAATATTTATTATTTATAAGTGTACTATTACTTTGAACATCAATAAATGCACTAAGCATACGAAGAACTAATTCAAAATAAAAATCATTATCAAAGGCCCTACTTTCTATAATTAAGTCTTTTTCTCTTTCAATTAAAGATTTAAATAAAAGTGTACTTTTCAAACCTTCAATCTCCTTATAAAAAGTCGTATCTTCTAAAGTTTCATAACCTAGCATTCCTTCTTCAAATATTTCTAAAAACTCTTGAAAATTTCTAGTATCAATAGATTCGCATCTAGTAAGAAGTATATATTCTAATATCGCATTCTTTATTTTTTTAGCATCATTTTTAAATATATCTCCTCTACAATCACAAGAAAGCATATAATAAAAAATAATAATCTTTGCATTTTCATATAAAAAACAATATCTTTTTAATAATTCTAAAGTTTGCTTATCTACATTTTCTTTACTACGAGGGTCTATTTCAACATTATCTCTATGAACAAAATCATAACAATATTCAGAAAATTTAGAATTAGACGAATCACTCATTAAATTACTATATTCCATATCCATATAAATCCCCTCGCTATTTGCTTTCTAAAATACCATAAAAACACAATCATTTCAATAAAAATAGACAAGTAAAAAACATAATGATATAATAATACCAATTTTAAAGGGGGATTTTTATGAATAAAACAACTCTCAAATTAGTAAAAACTGTTTTAGCATGTACTATAGTACTTGCATCTTTCACCGCATGTGAAGCTAAAGAAGTAGAATGTAACATTGCAGGAGAACATCTACATCTATATGTAAATGAAGGTAGTAAACTATCAAGATACATTGAAAGTGAAAAAGAATATATTGGCGATCTATTAAGAACTGATTCATATTTACCTATAACAGAAGAATTAAAAAATATCGATATAAATGAATTATATTGTATTAGCGAAAATATTGAGTACATCCAAAATCAAATATCTTCTCACCAACCAAAAAGAGAAGAATATTCATATGAATATGTTTATGGAACCTATTATGGTTATGGTTGGGGATATAATTATAGTAGTGGTAAATATGACTATAGTTATGGATTAAAAACTGGATATCACTGGGATTATGTTTGGCAAGAAATCCCAATGGATGAATATACAACAAACAAAGTACGTGATACCAATTATCAATTTAGACTATATAAACTAAATGAAGATGGAACAACAACATCACAATTATTTACATCACTTGATGAAGTAACAGAAGAATATAAATATTTTAAACCAAGTACTTTTATAAAAGAAAGTACTACTGATAGTTATTATTTAGATAAAAATAAACAAAAAACTAAAACTAATGAATAAACATGATATAATTATCTTGGTGATTATATGAAAGAATTAAAAATAAATGGTATTTATAAACATTATAAAGGAGATTATTATATTGTATTAGATGTTGCATATCATAGTGAAACTCTAGAAAAAATGATTATTTATCGTGGATTATATGACGATAATAAACTGTGGTCTAGACCATACGATACTTTTTTTGATGAAGTTAATAAAAATGGTCAAAAACTACGTTTTGAATTACAAGATATTAAAAGTGTAAGAAAATAAGAAATAATATTTCTTATTTTTTTATATTTTAAAATAAAATACATATACTAAATTAGAAAGGAGTATTATGAATAATATAATTAAAAATATCTTTCATTTATTTTTACCAGTAGTACTTGGAGGAATAATTGGTTTTATTATATCTGATTATATAGACTATTCTAATTTAATTAAACCACCACTTGCCCCACCAAAGATTCTATTTCCTATAGCATGGACAATTATATATCTATTAATGGGATTATCTTACTATATTTTTAAGAAAAATGAGTCAGATACATTTAAAGAAGACTTAATTTACTATACTCAATTAACTATTAATTTACTTTGGTCAATTATATTCTTTATATTTAAAGCAAGATTACTAGCATCTATTTGGATCATTATTTTAGATATATTAGTTATATATATGATTTATCTATTCTTAAAAAAAGTAAAAATATCAGCGTATCTTAATATTCCCTATTTATTATGGATATTATTTGCAACATACTTAACTATTAGTATATATATTTTAAATTAAAACAACTCTAGTTGTTTTTTTAATTATATTAATTTATAATAAAACGTATTTAGGAGGTTTTATTATGGAAAAAAGTTCACTTATAGAATTACCAGAATCAGAAGAAATAACAGATGAAATCTTAAAAGATGAAAAAATAATTAATAATATTAGAACTATTTTAATAGCTAGTGCTACTAACGTAGTTAATAATACTATTTTAAGAAACTATGTAACACCAAAACAAATAAAAGAAAATATTGAAAAACATGCTAAAAATATAAAAATAAATAAAGGTTATGTTGGAGATATATTATTAAAAAGAAATACACTATTATTATCAGAAATATTTTTCACTAAACCAGTAAGAGATAGTATTAATCAAAATAGTAACTTAAATGAATATCCAGAACTTATCAAATTATTAGAAATAATTGGATTAACTACTGCTCTTTCAGATACACATGAAGATATGGGATATAATATCGGAACTAATGAAACTAGAAATGTTTACATAAAAAGTTTAATTGCTAATTACTTTGCAACTAATTATGATAAAAAAGAAAAAAAATTAGTAAGTTTCTCTGGAAGAACATTTCATACATACGCAGTATCTAATGCTCTTCAAGTAAATATGATTTATGCTATAAGTCATATTGTTGGAGAAGAAACACTTGCAAAAGCATTAGTAAGCCCTAACACTGAAGAAATATTAATAAATAAGATTGATGAAATAACTAAGAAAAAAGGCCTAGGAAATGAGTTTATTGATGGACTTAGAAGTCTAGATTTAGCATCAAAAGAATTAATGGGAAATGAAGCCCAATCTATTGAATCAGAAGAATTTTTTGATAATAGACTTGCACCATTAATTAACGCATTAAATAATCAAAGTAAAAAAATTCAATTCTTCATAACAACATTTTTAGAAGAGAATAATTATGATATTGAAGATTATAATTTTCATCATCATCCAATTGATGTTGATTTTACCTTTACAAAAGAAGATATTGAATTTATTAAGCACTATGTAAAAAGATTTAGTGAACACTGTGAAGAATGTCGAAAAAACAACACTAACTTTGTTGATTTCTTTTATACAAAAGTTCCAGAAATTACTCCACGAGAAGATGGATGGAATGAATCAGACTTTTCATTTATTAATAAAGTTGCAACAGAAATAAGTATAGATAGATATTTTTATAAATCAGCAAAAAGAAACCTAGATGCCAAAGCAACAAATTTAATAAACCTATTAACTGAATCAATTATTCCAAGAGCAATCAAATCAAAAAATTTATCAAAAACAAAAGAAGAATTTGAAGAAATGCTTTCATATATAACTTATGAAAATTCTAGTATCGATAGAAGTAAAAAAGGACAAAGAAAAATTGCTAAAACTAAAAAATTTATAATAAAAAGAGAATCATAAGATTCTCTTTTATTTTGTTCTTCTACCTCTTCTTTTTATTTTCATTAAGTCATTAGAAATATCAGAATATGCTTCTTTATGAGTATTATAAAATCTATCTACTATATCTAAATTATCTTCATATAAAGCTTGTACTTTTTTCATAATCTCAATATCTTCTTCAAATGTGGTACTAGAACACATTATTTGTTTTTTAGCTTCTTTAATACTTTTACTAGATGTTCTAGCGTATCCATATCCAGACCAATCTATAAATATTTTAGGATCAATATGATCACATAAAAATCTAGGATCTTCTCTATTTAACTTGTAAGTACAACCATTAGTAGGATCTAGACAAAAAGCTCTATTATTATAAAATGCAAAATTAATCGCATGATTAGAACTTGGTCTAAATCTTTCTTTTTCGATAAGGACACCAATAGATAAATGTTCACCAAAATGATCTATAAACTCATCTACTATTTCTCTAGCCACTTCTCTTTCTTCACTACTAACGTTAGCAGAATCAATGAATTCATATAATTCTTTTCTAGTAAGACCTTGTTTATCCATATTGATCTCTGGAACCAACATACGTTTTCTTAAATATACTAATAAAACATTACTATCAATTCCACAATCTTTATATATATCATCTAACATAAATGCTATATGACGACATACCCCTTCACCATTCATAATATTCGCACCAAATACTGGATGAACATCACGAACATTAGATGTTGAAAAAGAAAATTCTTTATTTTTAGATAAATAACCATCACGATAAAATCTTTCAAAAAAAGCACTTATCGAAACAGGATCTTTTAAACCAAACATTTCGTTTAATTTATTATAATCTTTTATAACTTCATCATATGTAGATTTAATCTTAGTAATATCACTAGTCTTTTCTGTATTTAACCATAAAGAAAAAGTAAGTAAACCAAGTTGTAATGGAATAATAAACATATCAGCTTCCCAAGGAGTAAATATAGTTCCCCAAGACATACCCAAAGCCGAATAATAACCAATCTTTTTAAATTTACTTAATGTATTATAATCCATTTTACTACTCAAACTATCAAATATATTACTCATAATCCACCTCAAACAATTTGATATTATAATATAGATAAAATAAAAAGTCAAAATGAGAAAAATCCTTATTATTAAATAAAAAAGAAGATTATCTCTAATCTTCTAAATCTCTATATGCTACTTTACCAATTGCTGTTTTTGGTAAACTTTCTTTAAATTCATAAACTGCTGGTCTTTCATATGTTGCTAAGTTATCTTCACAATACTTTTTAATTTCATTTTTTACTTTTATACTATCTTCAATACCTTCTTTTAATACAATAACTGCTTTAGGAACTTGTTGTTTTACTTCATGTTTAATACCTATAACAACACAACTATCTACATAAGGATGTTTACAAATTAATTCTTCTACTTCTAAAGGATATACATTATAACCATTAGTAATAATCATTCTTTTTAATCTTGATGAGAAGAAGAATTCACCTTTTTCATCTCTATAACCTAAATCTCCTGTATGTAACCATAACCTATCATCACTATGTCTTATTAATACTTTATCTGTTTCTTTATCATTATTGATATACCCCATCATTACAGTTGGTCCATTTACACAAATTTCTCCAACTTGTCCTGGAACACATTCTATTTCAGTACCAACTTGGAATATTTTAACAATAGTATCAGGGTTAGGAATACCAATACTTCCTGATTCATATGGGATATGATTATAAGTAGCTAAGAAGAAAGCTGTTGCTTCACTAAGACCATAACCAATTCTAATCTTAGCACTACTTCCTCTTTCTCTAAAGTATCTTTCTGTCTTTTCTTTAAGTTCAATACTTAAATAATCTCCACCACAGAAAATACCTTTAATATGTTTAAGTTCACTACCACTTTTTCCTTTACAAGTTAAAGCAAGTAAAGATGGTACTACTGGTAATAAATTAGGTTTATATTTCTTTAATTCTTTATTAATCTTCTTAGTATTTAATTTAGGTACTAATAAACATTTCATACCATTATATAAAGGCATATGTACACATACCCCTAAACCAAACCCATGGAAAATAGGTAAAGCAGATAAAATTGAATTACCAGGCGCTACAGTCTTTTCAATTGCACAACATTGTCTAGCTAAAGCATTAAAGTTACCATTAGATAAAATAATACCCTTACTCTTTCCTGTTGTACCACCACTATAAATAATTACTGCTGGATCATCTTTATCTCTTTTTTTATAGAACTTGTCTATTCCTTTACCCATATCTAAGAATTTACTCCAAGTAATTACATTCTCCTTATACATCATATTAGCTTTATTCTTAATATTATATAAAAGTTTTAAAATACCTTCTAATTCATTAGATACTTCACAAACAACTAAATTTTCTACTTTAATATCTTTAACTTTAGGATAAGTAACATCTGATACAAATAAAACAGAACTATCTGTACTATTAAGTGCATATTCAATATCATTTAAAGCACCTAGCGGATGTACCATATTAGCAATTGCCCCAATTGCATTAGCTGCATATACAAGTGCCACCCCCTCAGGTATATTAGGCATACAAATAGTTACACATTCATTTTCTTTAATACCCATTGCTTTTAAAGCTTTAGCTGCCTTATCTACCTTCTTAATAAAATCTTTATAAGTACATTTCTTAAAGAAATATTCATAAGCTGTTAACTTACTATACTTATCTCCACTTTCTTTAATCGCATCATATAAAGAACCTGTATAATAATCTAACTTCTCAGGAACATCTTCATATAAATCTAACCAAGGTTTTTCTTCATCTCTCTTTTTTATTCTTTTCTTAATTAACTTCTTTATATATTCATTAATTTTTCCCATATTTTTCTCCTTTATTAAATAATATGTTATAATATTATTATCAACGTTACTATTGTAACATTAATTTTAACAATAAAATTAACTTAAAAACAAATTGTTACAAAAGAAAGGATTTTGTTCATGGAAAATATAAAAAAAGAATCTACTACTTTAATAAAAAAATGTATTGTAGATGCATTACTGTTATTAATGAATGAAAAAGAATTTGATAGTATATCAATTACTGAAATATGTAATAAAGCCGGTGTATCTAGAATGGCTTATTATCGTAACTATTACACTAAAAAAGATATAATTATTGAATATTTAAAAGATATTTCTACTGATTTTAAAAAAGAAAGCCATAGCTGGCAAAAAAATAATGAATATACTAATAAAAACGTAATTAGATTCTTATTTGCTTACTTTAAAAAATATGCCTTTTTCATTAAAACTTTAAGAAAAGCTAATTTATTAGGTTTATTACAAGATTGTATAAATGAATATTTAGAAAATGAAATTATCTTCATTAATAAAAATGATCCTTACGAAAAATATCATATGTATAGTTATAGTGGTGCATTATTTAATGTATATATGAAATGGATTGAAAATGATATGAAAGAATCAGTTGATGAAATGGCTGAAATATTTTGTAAAGCAAATAAATATATATGGGAAAGAAAAACTCAAGTATAACAACTTGAGTTTTTTTAAAAATTAAATCTACCTGCAGTACTAATTCTTTTAGCTTGCATAAGTACTCTTCCCTTTTCATCCTTATCACAAGTAATTTTAGGATAAATATATCTTCTAACAAAACTATCATGATAATCATTTAATCTTTTTATTTGAGAAGAACTTAAACTACTAACAACAAAATTATCTTCATTAAATCTAGTTAAAAGTTCTTTATTATCATTACTTAAAATAATATCATTACGATTAAAATATTCAAATAATTCAATCGTATTTCCATTTATTAAAGAATTAAAAGTAGAAATATCACAAATATCTTTAACATCTATCTCTTCTTCATCTAAAACACAAAATATTAATAAAGTCTTAGCATATCTATTAATAACCTTCTCGTAATTAGTAGCAAAAGAACTAACCGTAATACCATCACTTCTAACAGAAGATGAAATACTTTTCATATCTACTCTAAATAAATCCTTAGCATTTTCATAACCCAAATGTGCGATTAATTTAAAATTAAAACATGCATTACTTATTAAAGTCTTAATTTCTTCATCACATTCATAGCTAGTTATTTCATCATTTTCTAATTTTTTTATTAAAGAATGAATATCTACCAATAAATCAACTACAGCCATTGAAGATGTTTTCTCTTCACTTTCCATAATATCATACTTACTTCTATCTACCATACTATTACCTATAACTCAAATACAGATTTCTTTTTACCTAAAGACTTCGCAAATCTTAAGGCTTTAGTTTTATCATAACTATCTGTTACTTTTCCATTAACATATCTATCCATATATTTTGAGTGAACCCTTTCTAGTTCTTTCATTTCAACATTAGTTAACATACTAACATCAAATTCTTTACTTACTAACTTATCAATTAAAACTTGATTATCTTTACTAAGATTAACTCCTACTTCTTCTACTTTATCTCTTAACTTAGAAAAATCTCCTTTTACTAAACCAAGTAAAACACTAGGACTCATAACACTATAAACATCAATGCCCTCTTTATCCATTACATTAAAAGCAAGAATAATTCTAACATAAGTATTAATCATCATCATATAATTAGCATTAAACTGATCTTTAGTTAATCCTTCTTTCTTCATATATCTATATAGTTCTTCTTCACTTACATCAACTATATCTTTACTATTTTCATATCCAATATGACAAATAGCTTTTATGTTAGGAAGACCAGATGAAAGATTATTATTAAATCTATTTTCAAATTCACTTTTAGATATCTTTTTATTTTCATATAATTTTAAATCTTTAGCAACCTTTCCTACTAAAAATAATAAACTCATTGTACTTTTACTACTAATACTTTCCATTACATCATATTTACTCTTCGAAAACATCTACAACCCTCCCAAGTACTTTTTTAATTAATTCTAATAATTTATAATTCAAATTAAAATTATCTAAAATAATCTTTTCTTTATTTTTCATACATATCACCTAAAAATTACTATTATTGTAACATCTTTTTATAAAATTACAATAAAAAAATCTTGAATAATCAAGATCTTTTATTACCAAATACCCACTCTTTTATCTTTATCTATATACATAGAATCATCTTCATCTATATCATAAACATCATAAAACATATCACAACTAGATAATACAGCATTTACTCTTATCTTATTAGGTGAATGTGTATCACTAAGTAAAAGCAATTTTTCATAACTTTCAATATACTCACATGCCCATAAAGAAGCATAACTACTAAACATAGTCTTCACTTCATCATCACTAGCACCCTTACTCTTAGCAATACTTACAATTGCATTCATTGCTCCTAAATCAGCAATATTTTCACCAACTGTTTTCTCACCATCTATATTAGTACCTAATAATTCAAAGTTAGAATAATAATCAATTATTTCTTTTTGAAGTTCAACAAATTTAGAATAATCATCATCACTCCACCAATTACTTCTATTACCTACTTCATCAAACTTACTACCATTATTATCAAAAGCATGCGTAATTTCATGAGCAATTATCATTCCCATACTACCCAAAACCTCATAATAATTATCACTTTCTTTATATAACTCTTTCAAACTAGCAGGAAAATTAATAGAATTATCTAGTGGATTATAATAAGCATTAACAACAGTTGGAGAAATAATACTTTTTACATCATTAACCTTTAACTTATATAAAAGTAAATCAGAATTTTTCTTATTTATTAAAATCATATTATCAAGTAAAGTAGAATTATTTTTAAAATCATAATCTATTTCTAAATCATAATTACCACCAATATTTATCTTAATATTTTTAAGTTTTAAAATAGCTTTTTCTTTAGTACTAGAATCCATCCATGTATTTTTATTTATACTATCCTCATAATAAGATAATATATCTAAAGTCATATCTTCAATTAACTTTTTATCATCATTATTAAAATTCTTTTCTAAATAAATCTTATCTACATTAGAAGAAAAAACAATACTAATTAAGTTAGTTGCATCTTTTTCTAAATCATTAGTTAATTCTACTCCTACTAATTTACTATTTAAACTATTTATAATATTAGAATAATTACTACTAGTATAACCACTATAAGTTTCAAGAATCTTTACTTTAACATATTCCTTTAATAAAGATAAATTTTCATCTTTTAAATAAGAATTCATCTTAATATAATTATCTCTATCAACTATACTAAAATATTCTTCTTCATAAATACCCATTAATTTCAAATAATTATCTATATTAATATTAGTATATATTCTTTGTAATTCATCTTTCGTAATTACATTATATAAACTATCTACATCACTTAATTCTTCTTCATTTTTACTACTAGATGCAATATCTATAAAAAATTCATCTAAATTTTTAGATACTTTTCTAGCTTTCTTTTTATCATACCCATACTCTTTTAATAATTTAATTTGATGTTGTTTTAAAAGAGCATGATATCTAGAATAATCAGGATTTATATATATATCACTACTCATATTAAAATCAAAAGTAACAGGATACAAATAAACTATATTCTTAGACGTATCTTTAAAATCAGGTGCAACTGTTGCTCTTGTAAAAATATCAATATAAAGTTCGTTTTCTACTCTAACAGCATTTTTAATAAATTCATTTATATTTTTAGAACTATCTATTAATGAAATATAATTATTTAGAATACCTAAACCATTCTTATTTCTAGATTCTATATCTAAATAATTATTGTATAAAATATTTATATCTAAATTAGATTTACTACTAATTAAATCTTTTACAATTAAATTAACTTCTTCATCAACCTTTTCTTGAGCAATACTAAACTTACTCCAACCAATTTCTCCATCTTTTATTTCATATTCGTCTAAAATATTTACATTTATATAAGTATAATAATCATTTATTAAAGTCTTAGAAAAGAAATTATTAAATATAAAAGAACTAATTAAAATTAAGACTATTACTATACCTATAATCTTTCTATATCTATTCATACATCACCTAAAAGAATAATACTTTCTCTGACTTATATTGCTTTGAAATAATTGCAATAACTAAAACTATAAAAATAATAGAAGAAATAAATGAAGAAATAACATATAAATAATTTACACCCATACT
Organism: Bacillota bacterium; assembly: GCA_015059405.1. GTDB lineage: Bacteria > Bacillota_I > Bacilli_A > RF39 > UBA660 > RUG11788. The sequence goes on along the minus strand of SVAL01000001.1, from coordinate 81,111 downwards.
AAATAATTCATTTAAAAGCATTCCTTGTCCTACTAATGGTATTATAGAAATAATAAGTGAATTTTCAACTTCAAACATTGGTAAAAATAAAGGAATCATACCTAAAAATTGAATTGGTTGTAATGCACTTTGTGCTTCTTTAAAACTCTTTGCTTTACTACCTATCGCAATAGATAAACCAGAAACAATTAAAGAAACAGCACAAATAATAACGACTGCCATAATAACTTTATCTACTCCTATACTAAAAGCATAACCTTCAAAACAATCAAACAAATGAGTAGATATACCAAGAGAAGCTAGAGCTAAAACAAAACTGAATACACCACTAAAAAACGCCATAGAAGTAATACCTAAAAATTTACCCATTACTATTTCACTACTTTTAACTGGAAATGTAAGTAAAGTTTCAAGTGTTCCTCTTTCTTTTTCTCCTGCTGTTAAATCAGTAGTACAAGTAGCAGCAACTAATACAATAACAACAATTACATAAGGAAGTGCCATATCAGAAATCATTTCTACTAAGAAATTATCACCTTCAAGTTCAATAATTTCATAATTAATAATATTAAATACTTCACTAGGTTCTATATCTTCACTCATTAAATAATTTTCAGCTAAAAAATTGTTATAACTAGAAAGATAAGCTTCAATATAACTACCTGCAGTTGCACTATCTGCATCATTTAAATTAGAACTAATAAAATACATATTATTTTCTAAATTAATATACGCAACTATTTCACCATCTTCATAAGCTTTATCCATCTCTTCTTTAGACTTATAAACAATAACATCTAGACCTAACTCACTAACAATACCCTCTTCATTACTATTAAGTTCATAATTAGTACCAATAGTATATTTAAATTGTTCTTCATTCATCATAAAATCATATAAAAATCCCATTAAAAAAACCATAAAAGGAATAATAAAAGGCATTGCCAAAATTTGCATAAAAGATTTTTTATCTCTAACAATTGCTCTTAACTCTTTTTTTATTGTTAAAAATATTTTATTCCATCTCATTTTCTACACCTCCTATTAATTCAAAGAAAGCATCTCTTAAATTTGTTGTCTTAGTATTTTTTTCTATCTCTTTAGGAGTACCAGTTGCTATAACTTTACCTTTATGTATTAATATAACTCTATCACAAATATTTTCTGCTTCTTCCATATAATGTGTTGAATACAAAACACATTTTTTATTTTTCTTTTCCTCTTTAATAAAATCTAATATAACTTGACTAGAAATAATATCCAAACCACTAGTAGGCTCATCTAAAATATAATATTTAGGATCATGTACTAAACATCTAGCTATTCCAACTCTTTGAGTTTGACCAGTTGATAAATCAGATATTTTTTGATTTTTAAAAAAAGACATATCAAATCTATCTATAATTGATTCAATTCTTTTATCAAGTTCATCTTTTTTTACATCATAATACTCACCACACATACGAAGTAATTCAACCGGTGATATATCTTTATATAATTTAGTATTACCTGATAAAAAAGCTATCTTTCTTTTTATATCTAAATCATTCTTTTTATATGTCATATTATCTATAACAATTTCACCACTAGTTGATTCCATAATACCAGCAATAATTCTTAAAAGAGTTGTTTTTCCTGCACCATTAGGACCAAGTACTCCAACAACTTCCCCTTCAGAAGCAGAAAAACTAATACCCTTATTCGCATAAAACTCTTCTTTCTTTTTACCTGGCATATCTTTAATAAATTTCTTCTTTATATCTTTAACCTCTATCATACTCTTCACCTATTATTAATTATAACACAATAAAAAAAGTAATCCTACGATTACTAATACTTTTTTCTATTTAAATCTATTCCTTTTAACTGCATCTTAATAATTACATGATTAATTTGTTCAGAAGAAAAATTCATATCCTTTAAATCTTTTCTTTTTAAACTCCATAAATCATCAATAGTATTTATATTATTATCTTTAAAAATACCAATTATCTTATCATCAAGTCCTAATTTAATAATATTATCATCTAAATTAATACCTCTCATACTATCTCACCTAATCTAAACATATTACCATCTTATATAAAGAAAACGAGTAACTGGACTTACGCCTATAGCTACTCGTTACATATAAATTATATCATTTTTAAATTTTTTATGTAAGTAAAAGTTTCTAAATATTTAATAAGATACAAGCAATTTTAAAATATATCATTAAACTACCTGCATCAACAATAGTAGTAATTAAAGGACTTGCCATAACAGCTGGATCCATTTTAAACTTTTCTGCAAATATTGGTAAAATAGAACCAATTACTTTAGCTAAGAAAATAGTTAAAACTAATGTAATAGAAATAACTAAAGACACATCCATTGCAATACTATCAATACAAATTAGTTTTAAGAAATTACAAAATGCTAAAGTAAGACCACAAATAAATGATATACGAAGTTCTTTCCAAATAACACGAAATAAATCCTTAAAATTAACTTCATCTAAAGATAAAGCACGAATAATAGTAACAGATGCCTGACTACCAGCATTACCACCTGTCCCCATTATCATTGGAATAAACGCTGTTAAAATAACATATGTACCTAAAGCATTTTCATAACTAGAAATAATCTTTCCAGTAAAAATTGAACTAATCATTAAAAATAACAACCAAGGCATTCTACTTTTATAAATACTCCAAATACTTTGTTTTAAATATGGAACCTCAGCTTCTGTTGGTATTACCCCTGCAATTAACTCCATATCTTCACTTGCTTCTTGTTCCATAATATCCATAACATCATCTATTGTAATAATACCTACAAGTAAACCTTCACTATCTACAACTGGTAAAACATTATAATTATAATCTTGGAAGACTTTAACAACATCTTCTTGATCCATTAAAGTAGTAATTGGATGTTCACATTCTTCCATAATATCATCTATAAGTTCAAAAGGATTATTAATAAGTAAATCCTTAACAGAAACAGTACCTAATAACTTTCTTTTATTATCAGTAACAAAACAATTATCAAAACTAACTATTTCATCAGCTTGTTTTCTAATTCTTTCTATTGATTCTTTAATAGTAAGACCCTTTTTCAAATGAATATATTCAACAGTCATTAAAGATCCTGCTGAATTCTTAGGATATTTTAAAAGTGCATTAATATCATCTCTTACACTCTTATCAACTTTACTAAGCATCTTTTGAACTACCCCTGCACTCATTTCTTCAAATAAATCCGCAGCATCATCACTATACATATCTTCAATAATATCAGTTGCTTCTTTAGTAGTTAAAGCAACAATTAAATCTTGTTGTAAATCTATATCAAAATTAGAAAAAACATCACTAGCTATATCTTTTGGTAATAATCTAAAAGCTTGTTTTAAGAGATTAATTGGTAAATCCCCTATTAATACCGATATATCAAATTCATTCATTTCTTTATATAAAGCTTTAATTTCTCCAAATTTCTTTTCTTCTAATAAATTTCTAAATTCTTTTAAATTCATAATATCACCCTTTTCTTTTTAATTCTTAAAAGTCTCCATATTATATCATAAAAATATCAATAAGAAAACTATTTATTTATAACATCTTTTACTATTTCACTAGCAATAATAAGTCCCATACTAGAAGGAACAAAAGCTAAAGAACCAGGAACACGTTTTTTATCCATATCTTCTATACAACAAGAATAATCTAAAATCTCAATAGGTTCTTCTTTAGAATAAACAACTTTTAATGAAGTAATTTTTCTTTTCTTTAATTCCCTTCTCATAACCTTTGCCAGTGGACAAACACTAGTCTTATAAATATCAGTAACTTCAAATCTTGTTGGATCAAATTTATTACCTGCTCCCATTGCTGAAATAATAGGAATATTTTTCTTTTTAGCTTCAACAATAATATCTATTTTAGCAGAGATAGTATCGATCGCATCAACTATATAATCTATATCATCATTAATAATATTTGAATGATTATCAGGTAAATAAAACTCTTCAAAAATAGTAATATTACACTCTGGATTAATCTCTAGCATTCTTTCTTTCATAACTTCTACTTTACTTCTACCAACAGTTTTTAAAGTAGCATGAATCTGTCTATTAACATTAGTAAGAGAAATCTTATCACTATCAACCAAAACAAAATTCTTAACTCCACTTCTAACTAAAGCCTCACAAACATACGAGCCAACACCACCAATACCAAAAATAAGAATTTTCATTCTACTTAAATTAGCCATAACTTCTCTACCTAATAATAATTCACTTCTAGAAAATTGATTCATACTCCTTCACCTCTAAACTGATTATAACACATCCTTAAAATATTAAATATTTCTTTAAATATTTTTTTAAATATATTATAATATAAACTTACAAAAGAGGTGTTTATATGCTTATGTCAATTCCCAATAAAGATATTATTTTCGAACCATTCGAAAATCCTAGAGGAAAAAAGAAAATTGAATATCCACTTAAAGATTTATATGCCATATATATAGGTGATGATAAAGACATAATAGAAGTATCTATATGTAAAAAAGAAACAGATGAAAATGGTAATGTCTATTATCTTGATTTATTAACTAAAAATAATTATATTCCAAACGATACAAATGAAATAAAACCTATCAAAATATTTACTTTAACTTCTCTTCTTCCAGAAGAAAGAAAAAATACTATATTAAGAGATGGATTTATAACTAATTTTGATTTAATAGATCTTTATAATGATTTAAATACTGATACTGAATATGAAACATATACTTGGAAATATGAAGGAGCAGAATATAAAGCACCTACTTATGCTAAAACATATGAATGGATTATACCTCTATTAGATGAAGAAGAAAATGAATTAACTGAACTAATCGCATCAATTAGAACAAATCCAAAACCAGTTGTAATTTATGGAGATAATGGTATTGGTAAAACAACACTAGTAGATAAACTATTATATTATGCTAAAAATGATAGTACATATATTGATATAAACAAAATTTTTATGATGGATTATTTAGAAATGTTAAATAAAACAAAAACTATTAAACACGTAAAAAATAGAATAAAAAAAGCACTAGAGTTCTTAAAAAACATTAATTGTAACCTATTAGTAATAGATAATATTGATATGAAAGATACTTTCTTTTTAGAAACACTAACTACATTATCAAAAGATGAAAATATAGGTTTAGTACTAGTTGCTTCAAAGAAAAAAGATATAGATTTAAATAATTCTAAATATAGATATATAGAAGTAACAGAAACAAAAGAATATATAAAAAGAAGTATTTTTGAATTTTATTTAAATAAAATAGAAAAAGACAAAAAATATAAAATAAATTATTCAAAAGAAGACATAATTGATATATTAATAGATCTAGATAAAATAAGTAGTAATAATATGACAAATACAACTAAAAACCCAAAATTAGGAATGCAAATAATATATAATGCTTTTCTAATATCAAGTAGTAAAAATATTAAAAGAAAAAAAGATAAAGTAATAAGTAAAAAAGATTTTATTGAAGCATTAGATCAAAAAAATATCAATATGGATCCAAAAACAAAAGAAGAAATAAAAGAAAGATTTAAAAACTTAGAAGAAAAACAAAAACGAAAAACATTTTTAAAATACTTAAAAAGAGTTAACTATTAATAAATAATAATATATAATAATAAATACGACTATTAAAGAGGTGAAATAAATGCCAAGAGAAGAAAAATACAAAATAGATAATCTTTTTGTAGTACATATAGGAGTAAAGTCAAGTAATACTACATATGCTAAAGAAACTATTATATGTAAAAGAAAAAAAGATTCATATGATCATTATTGGTATACTGATATCTTTACTAATAATAGTTATAGATTAAGTAATGATTATCGCTCTAACGTAGGTGAAACTGTAGCATTTAATCCAGTATCTTTAATATCAGTATTTAAACCTAGTACATTTAAAGATAAATTACTACAAAATGGTTATGCCACTAAAAGTGAACTAATTGGAATATATAATGCTTTAAACGATGAAAATGGTTATGTAATGACAATAGAAAAATTAAAATTAGATGAACCTCAAGAAATAACTATTTTAAATAAAAAAGCATTTACAACACCTCCTAGTTACTTAAAAGACAAAGAACTAGAAACATTAATGATTTCAATAGCAATGAATAAAAAAATAACTTTAATAACTGGAGAAAATGGTACAGGGAAAACTGCACTAGTTGAGCAACTAGCTTATCTCATTCAACATAATCAAGTACCTGATTTTTTAAGAAAAAAACAAATATTTGAAATAAATATTCCAAGTATAAAAGCAGCTAAAAAACCAAAAGATATAGATAAACTAATAAAAGAAATAATTACTTATACAAAAAACCAAGAAGCTATTCTATATATCGACAATGCAGATGAAATATTAGATGCAAATGAAGATAATGTAAATGTAATTGCTCTACTTCGTTATGCAGCAGAAAGAGAAAATATTAAAATTATCGCATCTGTTGATTTAGAAACATATAAGAAAAATTCTTTATTAAAAGATAATTTTGATGTAATAGAATTAAAAGAACCAACTGAAGAAGAATTAATAGAAATAGCAAAAAAATCCTTTATTGATCAAAGTAAAAGAACAGGTATTAATATAAATGGTATAAAAGAATATTTAGATGATATTATAACAGTATTAATTGGAACTACTAAAACAACAAGTATTAATTTTATTACTAAACAAAAAAATCCGGGATTACTACTTGAAATGATTAATACTAGTTTTGCAATTGCACAAGCAAAAAAAGAAAAACATCTACTACACGATCATGTAATAGATGCTATACAAAGAAATAATAATTTAGATAAACAACAAGCAAATAAAGCAGTAAATATTTTAACAGAATTAAAGGTAACATCACCCAAATCAGAAAAAGCAAAACAACTTGTTTTATCTATAAAAAATTAAATTAAAAGACAGTACATTGTACTGTCTTTTTTATTCTTCAATATAAAACGTATAGTCAGCTGCAGTTGTAAAATCATAAAATGTTTTATACTCAATATGTTTAGTTTCACCATTCTTAATATCACCAATAGAAATATCAACAAAATAAATAGTACTTCCATCATCTCTTAAAAAGGTTAAAATTAGATAAGCATCTTTGTAATCTCTATTATTTTTATTAGTTACATCAAACTCTATAACATATTCAAAGTCACCTTTAATTTCAAAATTATCCATTACAAATTTATCATAAGACTCATGTTCTTGCTTCATCGTAGGTTCTTCTACTTCTTTTGGTGGTACTTCTGGACTTTCCTCTTTCTTTTGAATAAAAATTAAGAAAAGTCCAACACCAATAAGAACAATACCTAAAATTACAAATCCAATAAAAATTTTTTTCTTTTTAGACATTTTATCTCACCACCTTAAGAACATAGTCCACTTCTATCGTAAGCCTTATCTTCTTCAGTCATCCAAGAACATGTACCATTTAATGATAAAACTTTATGAACAAATGGTTGTCTTGCATCCGCACTATTACAACTACACCAAAAACGCCAACCATCAGACGCTTTACAATAAGTAGTTAAATCAACGTCAGAAGAACTTATTTTTCCATCAGCTATATCCTGCCTCAACCCAGCAAGGAATGAAGCTTCCTCATTATGTAAAGCATCAGCTGTTTTACCTAAAGCACCATACGTAGAACAAATATTTTGATTACAAACACGATGATATCCACTATAAACAGTAATAGGATTAGAACAACGATTACAAGTAAATGCTCCCATATCATTTGACCAAGAACCATAATTATTCATACTATTAGCTCTACTAGAAGCTATACTACTTCCAAACAATGCTGAATCACTATTATTCTTACATAAGTTATGTGCATTTTTACAATTATCATAATTCTCACAATCTTCTGGTTCTGTTTTTTTACAAGTTGCTCCAGTATCACCTGTCCAAGTTGTGGTTTTTTCCTTCGTACTAGCACCACACGCTGCTTTACAAGCTCCCCAAGTGCCAGTCACTCCAGCAGGAACATGAGCACAAGAATAATCAACCCAAATAGAAGTAGCTGATGAAGTTTCTTTACAGTTGCCAGCCACATCACAAACTTTAAAATATCTACTATTATCCCCTTCATCATCAATAGTTAACGTCAAAGATGTTTTACCTTTTGAACCAGAAATAAAACTCCAGTAACTAGCACCACTTTTCTTATAATACCAATAATTTATACCACTAGTACTATCAGAACCACTTAAATAAACTGTAACAGCAGTTGAACTAGGATTAGTTTTAGAAGATGCTTTTGACGTAGAAACAGACAGCGTAGGAGCAACGGTATCAATTTTCACTTCTAAACTACAATTTGCAGTTTCTGAACCTAAATTTAAGAATCCAGCAGGGAATGTATAAGACCCCTTAAATGTAGTCGTACCTTGAGATGAAGCATATCTTTTAGTACTACTAGAATAAGAACCACCAGTAAATGTCATCTTATCACTATTCCAACTTATTGCGTTTTTATTTTCATCATATGCGGTAAAAGAAACGTTTACACTACTACGATACCATTTACTTCCACCAAGAGTACCAGAAGTAACCTTAATATCACATGCAGGTTCTTGAGTATCCCTTCCCCAAGATCTACTACATTTACCAGTTAAACCAGCTTCATCTTTTACATAACCATAATAAGTAATTCTATTAACAGTATCATCTACTAACTCTATTTCATCAGTACTATTATAATCAGCTTCCGAAGAAGTTGTTAATCCATAAGCAACAATACCACTAGTTGTATCAGATTTAGAATTCCATCCAATAGTTACATCACCTTCCTTAGTAAAGGTTTGACTAGTAGTAGTCCAATCAGTTCCACCTAAGCCAAAAAACCAACTCCCCGCACTTTTAGCTTTTAAAGAACAAGTAGGAGCAACAGAATCTTTTCTAATCTTACGATTATTAGTATAGGTATTACCAGCATTATCTTTAACATGACAATAATATGTTACATAATCAGTTTCAGTAGTATGAGTATAAGTAATCTTTCCATCACTAACACTAGCACCAGAAATATTAGTAAAACTAAGACTAGAAGATTTATTTAAAGCTTTAGAATTAATGCCACTATTAGAATCAGTAGGTTTAGTAGATAAAGTAACGTTAGATGTATACCAGTTATTATCACCACGAGTACCAGAAGCACTAACATAACAATAAACCCAATCGTCTTTCTTTATCGTTATACTATTTGTTCCAACATTTCCAGCTCTATCCATAACATAACAGGAATACTTAACTCCCGACGATGACGTATTTGCATATCTAGTAAGCGACGTAATATTATTATAAGTAGCATATGAATTAGTTGATAGACCTTTATTCAAAATACCACTTTGGCTATTTTCATTAGTGCCAACTGTCATACCAACAGTAACATTTGAAGTATACCAATTGTTAGAACCTTTTGTACCCGAAGTAACAGCAACTGTACATGTTGGTTTATACTGGTCGACTTTAACACTTCTTACACACCAGTTTGTATTACCTGCCTTATCCTTAATATAACCATAAAAAATCTTATACGGAACATATCCTGAAGCACTTCCACTAGCAACACTGTTATAATTAACTCCATAAGAATTAGTTACACCATAAGAAGCAACACCACTAACAGTTTCCCAATCACTTCTATTTAAAGTTACTGTAACAGCACTTGTATACCATCCGCTAAGTCCTGGTGTTCCACTAACATTGAAAGAACAATCTGTATAAGTATCACGTTTAATAACCTTACTACAAGACTGAACATTACCAGCAGCATCTTTTATATATGCTGTATATGTAGTACCTGAAGATGAAGTACTATCTTTAGTAACATTATAACTACTAGTCTTGCCAGTATATCCAGGTGTTCCTGATGTAATTTCATAAGCAACTACACCGCTTAAATTATCACCAGGAGTTGCAGCTAAAGTTAAATTAACATTTGATCTATACCAACCATTATCACCATCTGGATTTTTAGAAACATTGATACTACAACTATTAGGCTTTGTATTATCTTTCTTAACAGTTCCCGCCACTTCATCACTACTACATTTACCTGTACGTCCAGCATCATCTTGAACATAACCATAATATATTATTCCCGTTCCATCCGCTGTATGCGTATTAACAGTCTTATTTGCATATGAACTAGGTTTCGCTACATTAGAATTAATAACATCATACTTTTTAACACCACTACCAGTTGCAACACCAGTCTCATTATCATCATAAGCAAGTGTCATCGTAATATTACTCACATACCAACCATTATCTCCCTTAGTACCGCTCGGAGTAACAGTACAAGTTGGATTATGCTCATCTATTTTAATTGTTCTATAACACGTATTAATACGTCCTGATTCCTCTTTCGTATAAGCATGATATGTAACACTATTCGTACTCTTAGTAATATCTGCAGTAGTTCTTTTACCAGTATAATTAACAGTTGTTGATGTTGTTAAATCATAACCAGTAATTGGACTAGTATCTGATTTTGTTGTAAGAGTTAATCTAACATCTGACAAATACCAATTATTTAATCCATCAGGATTTCTATCTGGGGTAATTTCACAAGATGGATCTACCGTATCTCTTTTATAAGAATTTTTATTACTCCCTGTTCTACCAGCTTCATCTTCTACATAACAATAAAACATCTGACCTTTAGTATCATAATCTAAAGTAAGTTGAGTATTCATGTTATATGAAGGCGTTGCACTCTTTGTTAAGTCTCTAAACACAACCCCAGCAGTATCATCTTTTTCAGTAAATTTAATATCAACAGTTGAAATATACCATCCATTTTCCCCATCAGCTTCTTTAGTTGGATAAACATTACAAACTGGATCAACCTTATCCAATTTAACATCAATACTACATGTATTAACATTACCTGCTCTATCTCTAATATATCCATGCCAAGTAGTTAACTTAGTATCTTGAGTCTGAGTTGCTTTATAAGTAGTTGTATAACTTGGAGTAGTTGAAGTCGTAATATTATAATCTCTAACTTCACTAATTACATTAGTACCAGTTACATATTGATTATCCCATCTATTTAAAGTAAGACCAAAATTACTAATAAACCAATTATTCTTACCATCAGGTGCTTTATCAGTAGTTACAGTACACTTAGGTTTATCTTTATCAATATTATTAACAGTAAATTCAATCTTTTTACTTATATTACCAGCATAGTCTTTTGTTCTTGCATCTGCCGCAAATACATTTGCTGTATAAGTTTTTCTATTACTTTCTTGCCACGCTTCACCATCAAAAGAATAATATCCTTTACCAGAGAAACTATCGTGAGAAGTAGCATAAACATAAATATCTTTATTAGTATAGAAACCACTAGTATGATCTGTAATCAACTCTATTCTATCAACTAAAGCTATATTACTAGCACTACCCATATCGATTTTTAAACTATCATATGTACCAGAGAATGTAAACTTCATCGATTTAACACCAGCAGAAATAGTTCTCTTAGCTATTTCGGTAGAACCTTTGTAAATAGTAACACTCATTCCGCCAGAATTAGATTTCAAATAAATATTAGCACCAAGTACATTACCATATTCTTTAATAAAACTATTCAAATTAATATATTGACCACTAGTAGTAGCTATATCACTCTTAGGATAAACTCTATATCCATAAGTAATTTCACTAGTTGGTACAACGTTATCATACTTAACTTCTGCTTTACACATACCAACATTACCAGCATTATCTTTTACATAACCATATACTGTTGTAATACCAGGACTAACAGTATAACTAGTTTCTTTATTTAAATTAGGATTTTTACTACTTAAACCAATACCATAAGTAGCAATACCACTAGTATCTTTTATCTTAGATGGATCTGTTTTAAACTTAACAACTGGAGCAGTACCACCATACCAACCATGTTCTCCTTGAGTACCAACTACTTCAAGTTCACATTTAGGAACTTCTTTATCAACATACACATCCACAACACAGTCAGTAGTATTTCCTGCTTTATCAACAATTGTCATAACACCTTGTTTAGCAGTTTCTTCAAATCTTTGATAATAAGTACCTTGAGTACATCCACATCCAGTATCAGAACATCCTATAGAAATAACTCTATCAGAATTAGTCCAAATTGTAGATGAACCAATCGCATCACCACAAGCTGGTCTATCCGGATCAGTAGTTTTATCACATTTATTATCTGGAGTAACAGTTTCACAAACTGCAGATTGATATTTGCTACAAACTAAACAAACTTGATATTCTAAGTCAACAACATTATTTTTTGTATTAGTAACAACTACATACGTTTTATCTGCATCACAATAACTATTAGACTTAGCAGGATCTTTAATTGCTTTTGAATATTTTTGAGCAATAAGTTCATTTAAATAAACAGTTCTACTCCCACCACTATCGGGAACACAACCTTCTACATCTCCTTGAACACATTTACTCATCATATTAGCAGTTGCTGTTTTTAGTTCAGCTTCATGCAAACTATATGCATCATTTCTAGTTTCATTTGTATATTTAGAAACAGCTGGAAAAGCAATAGCTACCAATAAACCTATTACTACAACAACAGCCAGTAACTCTATCAATGTAAATCCTTTTTTGTTCTTCACAAACATCACACTCACTTATCTTCTATCTTATATAATTATATCATGAAATAAAAAATAGGAAATACAAATATATACTTTTTTTTCAAAATTTTTTCAAAATAAAAAAGGACCATTAAGATCCTTTTTTACTAATTATAAAAGATACACCTTTTTTGTTATGATTTTTAACTTCAATATCATATCCCATCATAACTAAAGATTTCTTAACAACTGATAGTCCTAGTCCAAATTCACCTTTAATTCCCTTTCTAAAAGGAACAAACATAATATTTAAATAATCTTCATCTATACAAGGACCATCATTATATAATATTAATTTATTGTTTTTAATTGTAATTTTAATTTCTTTAGAAGCATATCGATAAAAATTATTTAAGATATTATCTATAATTGTTTCCCAAATATCTTCTGTACCTAAAAAAACACTATTTTTATCAATACTTTTATTTATTTTTACACTGCTATTTTTATGTTTAAACTTTTCAATTGAAAGATCTAATATTTTATTTAAATCCACACGTTCTTTAAAATTAAAGTCTTCATCTTTTAAATAATCTAATTTATTTAAATATAAAAGAGAATGAACTTTAGTTTCTAACTTATTAGTCTGTTCTAAAATTATATTTAAAGCTTTATCTTTATCCTCAACTCCATCCTCTACAGCTTCAATATAAGATTTAATTACAGTAAGAGGTGTTTTAAAGTCATGTGAAATATTTTGATATAGTTGTGTTCGCAACTCTTCTTGTTTAAGTAAGGAAACTCTCATATCATTAATAGCTAAATCTAAACTTCTAAGTTCATCATCATAGCTAATAACATTATTATTTTTATAGTTCGGATTATCTATATTATCTATTTTATCTTTTAATCCTTCAATCTTTTTAACAAGTCCTCTACTCCATAAAGAAATAATTAAAGTAATACCAACATATACAAACAATAATATATATAACGCTAATTTTAGAATAGTTTCTTCTGTCTTTTTAACAAATCCACCATCCATTAACGATATTTTCATCACGTTTTCATCAATTATTTTAAAGTAATAATATGTATGATATTTATATTTAATAGTTCCATAATCTTCTTTCATATAATTAACTAATTTAATACCTTCTTCTTCGCTTCCTAATACATCATATATATTAGGGCTCATATAAAAAGTATTATTTTCTATATAAATTAAAGCTATATTAGTCAAATTAGTATGTTCTTCTACTGATGAATCTAATTCTTCAGATTGAACTTTCAAACTATCAAATATACTTTTCTCATATCTATGTTTAACAATACTAGGAATAATTCCACCTAAGAAAACAACTATAATTATAAAATTAATAATAAAAATTAATAGTAATTGTTTCCCTAACTTATTAGTAATGCGCTTCATGATAATCTGTATCCATAACCATAAACTGTATTTATATTAAGTTTAGGCATTTTCTTTCTAAGTCTTCTAATTAAATCATCTGCAGCTCTATCACTACCAAAATAATCTTCTCCCCAAACCAAATTCAACAACTCTTCCCTTGAATAAACTTTACCCATGTTACTAATTAAAATATTTAACAAATCAAATTCTAAAGTAGTGAGTTTTATTTCCAAATCCACAACAAATACATTTCTTTTATCTAAATCTATCTTGTATTCATCATAAATAATAATATTTTCTTGCTTTTCTTTATATACTCTTTTAATTAGATTATTAACTCTTAAAATAAGTTCTTTTGTTGAAAAAGGTTTAGTTATATAATCATCACTTCCTAGTTCCAAACCAATAATTTTATCAATATCTTTATCTCTAGCAGAAGTAAATATAACCGGAACATTTGAATTAAATTCTTTTATTTTTTTCAAAACATCATATCCAGATACATCATCCGCAAGCATAATATCAAGTATCCATAAATCAAATCCACTACTAATATTATCAATAGCTTTACTTCCTTCTGTAAATTGCGTTACTTCATATCCTTCTTTTTCAAGATAAAGTTTTATTAAATTAGAAAGATCTATTTCATCTTCTACTAAACATATTTTGTACATACTACCACCTGTATTAATTATATCATTTATTACTAATATCTTCTATAATATATAGTTCGTAATAGGAATAAGTCATATTTATATTTAAGGAATATTTTTTGTTTTTATCTTATACTAATCAATCCTCCTTTCGTATTTTAAGTATATAAAAAAAATATAGAAGAAATATCGAAAATATATGGGAAATTATGGTAATAAAAAAGATGCCAAAGCATCTTAATTCATATTTGGAAAATTATTATTCATTTGGTTATTATTAAAGTTTGGATCTGTAGGTTGAGGTCCAACTGGTTGACCAAAATTATTCATATTTTGATCCATTGGTTGAGGTCCAACTGGTTGACCAAAGTTCATATTTTGTTCCATTGGTTGAGGTCCAACTGGTTGACCAAAGTTCATATTTTGTTCCATTGGTTGAGGTCCAACTGGTTGATTAAAATTATTCATACCTTGATCCATTGGTTGAGGTCCAATTGGTTGATTAAATCCCATATTTTGTCCCATTGGTTGAGCACCCATAGGTTGACCATAATTATTCATTGGTTGACCATATGGCATATTATTACCACCATTATTTCCTTTTTTCTTAGTAAAATAATATAAAGCAGCACCTACAGCACCAACAATTACAACAGCAATAATAATATATAACATAATACTACCACCACTATAGTATCCAAGTTCTTTCATTGTTTTAACGATATCAGCTTTATTTTCACCTGTAGCAGCAATTATAGTATCTTCAACTCTATATGCAATAGCATATATTTCTTCATCTTCTTTACTATTTTTAGCATACATTTCAACAAATCCAGTATCCCCGCTTGCATCTTCTTCACAATTAGAACATTTTAATTTGAAAGAAATACCTTCTTTTTCTTCATCATCATATTCATCAAAAAGTTCTTTTTGTTTCTTAGCAGTTTCATATCTACTAGCTAATTCTTCAATAGCTTCATCTGCGCTATCAAACTTCATATAATTATAACTTTCTTCATTATCGTCATCACTTGCAGTAACATATCCAAATAGACTAGTTACTTCATAACCTAAATCTTCCATCTTTTCAGTAAATGCATCTTCACTTAATGCTTCTGCTGCAAAAACAACACCAACACTTAGTAAAAGACCTAATAATAAACCAAATATTCCTTTTCTCTTTAACATCTTCTCACTCCTCTATTTTAATAATAATACAAATATAAAAAAAAAGAAAGATATTTTAATCTTTCTCTATTAAAAATTTTGCTAAATCTCTTGGATCCCTATCTTTATAAATAATATCATAAATTAAATCTATTATAGGCATATCTACTTCTCTATCACGAAGTAACTTATAAATTGACTTTAAAGTATATAAACCTTCAATTGTTGTATTATTTATATAATCATCAATATCATCTTTAGAAGCATTAGAACCTAACATATACCCAAATCTAAAGTTACGACTCTTTTTACTAGTTGCAGTAAGAAGTAAATCCCCAAATCCAGCAAAAGATAAAATGGTATTCTTAGATCCACCCAAAGCATAAATTAAAGACTTAATATCATGTAAAGACTCAGTAATAAACATAGCTTGTGTTGATTCAGGAAACCCCATTCCATCTAAAATACCTGCAGCTATCGCAATTACGTTTTTGATAGATCCACATACTTCAACACCAACTATATCATTAGTAGTTCTAAGTTTTAAATAATCATTTTGTAAAGTCTTTTTAATTAAATTTTCAGTATCTTCATTACATGTTGCAAGAGAAAGTCCAATAGGACAAAGACTCGCAATATCAACTGCAAATGAAGGTCCAGATATAACAGCTACTTTTTCACTATCAATATACCTAGTTAATATATCATAAACAAATGAACAAGTACCTTGTTCTATCCCTTTAGATGCAATACAAATATGTTGTTTAGGAGTAATACAATATTTAAGTTCACTACTAACACTATCAACAAATCCTGCTGGTACTGCAATAACAATTAAATCTGCTCCTTCACAAGCTTCTTTCATATCAGTAGTAAATTTAATATCATAAGGAATTTGTACACCAGGTAAAACCTTCGTATGTTCCCTCTTCTCTACTAACATATCTCTTTCTTCATCAAATTTAGTCCACATTTTAATGGAACACTTATTTCTAAAAAACATTAAAGCCAGGGCAAGCCCATATGCTCCTGTTCCTAGTATTGTAATATTCAATTTAATTCACCTCAATCTTACATAATTAAGATAACACAGAAAAAAGGAATAATACAAGGAAAATATTAATTCTTTAAAAGACTCTTTAATCTTCTAATTGTTTTTTTCTCAATTCTAGATATATAAGATTGACTAATACCTAAAAGTTCCGCAACATCTTTTTGAGTCATTTCTTCTTTACTACCTAAACCATACCTAAGTATCATAATCTCTTTATCTCGGGGAGCTAGTCTTTCTATTTCTTCTAAAACTATTCTTCTTTCATACTCATCTTCCAAAGGTTTAGTAACAATATTAGACTCAGTCCCTAAAACATCTTCTAAATGAAGCTCATTTCCTTCTCCATCATAACTTAAAGAATCTTCAAAACTAATTTCTGTTTTCACTTTTTTATTTTTTCTTAAATACATCAAAATTTCATTATCAATACAACGCGATGCATATGTTGCTAGTTTAATATTCTTATTCATACTATAAGTCTTAATACCCTTAATTAGTCCAATTGTCCCAATACTAACTAAATCTTCTAAATCAACCTTAGTATTTTCATACTTCTTCGCAAGAAAGACAACTAATCTTAAATTATGCTCAATTAACTTATCTCTCGCAAATAAATCCCCATCACCTGCCATTACTAAATAAAACTCTTCTTCTTCTTTACTAAGAGGTTCAGGTAACTTATCAGTTGCTCCTACATAAAATAAAACATTATATCTATTAAGTACTTCCATCACTAAAAATAAAAGACTTATCATTCTATCCTCCTATATACTTACTATTTAATATAATATCTACTCCATCTATTTTTATCTTTTTATCCATAAAACCAATCAAACCACTACATTCTTTATTATCTATAATTAACTTATCAACCTTCAAACACTTTAAAATACTACTCCCACTCGCAGTTTCATACGGAACTAAAATAATATCTTTATAATCATATTCAAAATCTACTAAATATATTAAACTAATTGGTCTATTCTTATATTGATCACTTAATTTATTACCACTATCTATATATCCTACTAAATTTAATACTTTATCTTTATATTTAACAATTACTTTTAAATAATTATTATAATTATATTTTAATTTATTTAAATTTCTTAAATAAAAATACAAAATTATAAAACTAAAAATACCTATAAAAAACATATTAGAAATACTAAATTCTAACTCAATTAAATATAAAAATCCTCCAAGTACAAAACTAGTAATATATAAATATATTAAATTATTAATAAAATAATAAAAATCTTTATAAGAAAAAGTACAAATAATCATAAAAATACTAAAAATAATCTTATAAATAAATAATAATAAATTATTTAATTCAAAAAATAATAAAACAATTGTAAAACCACCAACTATACTACCTAAAAAAATTCTTTTTAAAGAAACATTTCTTTTTAGTATCAAAGATGTAACAAGTAAAAGAATAAAATCAAAATAAACATTTATTAAAAAAACAATATCTATATATACTTTCATATCACCACCACTAAAAGTATATATCTTAAAACTTAAAAAAATTGTCGAAACTACTCTTCCAACAACTTCTTTAAAGAAACTATTTCATAATTCTTTTGTCTAGTATAATTAATAATATATCTTAATTCCTTAATAAGCATTTGATTATTATCAAAACTAATAATTAAACCATTTTTTAGATTATTACTAACTTCATAAAAAGGATGATTATTAATATTAAGACTAGGTATAACCATATGTAATCTTTTAAAACTACAAGTTTCTATATTAGTTTTATTATATTCTAAGTCATAACAAAAAGATAAGTTCTTAGAAATATAACTAGATACATATATATCAATATATCTTAATTTATTAAAATCATACTTATCAGAATAATACTCAACTTCTTGATTATTTAAATATAAATATATTAATAAATTTTTATCATAAATTAATTCATCATTTAGAAAAAAAGTCCCAATAACATCCTTATCTTTTAAAATAGATACAATCTCATTTATATAATCATAATTATCTATCTTAAATATTAAAGAAATATTAGGATTATCTAAATTACCACTATTTATATATTTATCATATATATCAAGAATAGATATAGTAGGAACAATATCTTTATATACTAATAATTGTTCATTAAAACCACCATACTTCTTCATTAAGTTATAAGACTTATCAATATCTATTTCTACACCCTTTCTTCCAGGAAGCATAGAAAAATCATTTAAAACAGCATCTTCAGCATCCTTCTCATATAAATGAGTATTTTCTTTTAAATAAATCATAAGTGGATCAAAATACTTAATATATTTAATAGATAAAGTAGTTAGAAAAAAAGATAAAATAGACAAAAGAAAAAAAGAAAAGATTCTCTTAAACATATACTTCACCTATTTAAATATATGAAACAAAAACTTTTCTATTTATATTTTAATTATTATTATCAAGTTTTTTAACCTTATTACTAGAAATATGTCTACCTTCTAATAATTCATCTCTAATACCAGTTAATATCTTTGTACCTCTTTTAGTATGATTAGAAATATTAGAATTAACTTTTCTTAAAAGACTCTTAGGAATAACCCTATAAATCTCATCAAAATCACTAGATATTTGTGCATGTATTAATTCATCTCTAAATGGATTAAAAATAATATCTAAATTATCAATATCATAATCATAACAAGAAATACAACAAGTATTAATTAAAGAATATGGATCAGAAAAAATAAATTGTCCCTTCATCCATCTTTCACGACAAGCTTCAATTGATAGTTTTTGCGTAACTCTTTCATTATAATTAGTAAAACCACTCTTTAGCGAATCAAAATTAAAATCAACTTCGGAAATATCTGTCCCCATCTTTACTAAATAACTATTTTTCTTTTTCTTTATAGACATCTCAATCGCATGACGAAGCTCATGATCTAAAGCAATATCAAATAAACTATAATCCCCATTTAAAGGAGAAATACAAATAATAGGAATAGGATTATCACAATCAAACTCCCTTATATCAAAAGAACAAGAATGACCATCAGAATCAATAATAGTACCCACTTCACTATCAAGTTCTTTTAAATCATAACCATTAATAATACAAGCCTTAGCTATCATCCATTCATATTCACCAACAATCAAATCTCTTCTTAATAAACATTCACTCGCATAACCTAAATCAGGTAGAAAACCTTCTAAACAACTAATTTCTCCCCAATCACAATATAAATCTATATTATCAAGAAGCGATAAATCAAAACCATTTCTTTTTAAATATTCCCTTCTTTTTTCAATAACTTCATCTTTTTCTGTCTTAGATGCATGTTTATTCATAAGTACATCAGTATAATAATCACAAAAAAACTCTAATACTCCTTCAGAAAAAGCATAATTATCTTTAGGTAAAGTATCATCAAAATACAAATAATAATCTCTTAATTCTTTTACATCTCTACCACTATCTAATAATTCTTTATCACTATCACATAAATACTCTCTAATCTTAAAAAAATACTTTCTTTCATATTCTTTAGAAATTAAATTAATCTTTTCTTCTAATTCATCACTATATTTAATATAAGCATCATAATCATCACTACAACGACATAAAATACATTCTAAAATAATTCCTAAAGCATCTCTAAAAACACCACAATAATGTTTATATTTATCACTCTTAATAAATTCTTCTACTGAAATTTCTGGATCTTTTAAATTAAGTCTTTCTAATACTCCAATTCTTTCTTTAAAAATAGGATGATCTATCTCTAAGTCATCAAATTCATCATTAAAAGAAAATATCCCTCTAGTCCTAATCTTCTCATAAGAATCAATAACAGGAAAAAAAGTAACCGTTAACTCTCCTATTTTCTTATCATCAAAAATAAATCCCTCTTCATCAATTTTAATATTAGAAATATCTATACCTAAACAAACATAACTATCTAATATAGCTTTCATAAAATCTTCATTTATTTTTCTTTTTACATACTCAGATATAGTAAGAGGAGACTCAAATATACAATATTTAGCCCTATTTAAAACACTAGTAATATGTTCGCGATATTCTTCTCCATACTGCTTAACATAAGACTCTATCATAATAGGATAATTATCCCTAATAATTTTTTCATAATCCAAAAATTCCATAACCAAAACCTCTATAAACTATAAATAAAAACTTCAAAAGCTGAAATAGTACTCTTCCCTGTCTTAATACCTATTTCTATATCATCAAGTAAACTTAAATACTTTAAAATATCACTATTTGAATAACTATAACTACCTTCTATCGATTTTTGAAAACGATAAGGATGTATACCTAAAATATCCGCAACCTCTTTATAGTTATTATTATATTCTTTAAGTAAAATCTTCCCATTATAAATCATACGGAATTGATCACATAATAAAGATAATATTTTATTTATATCTTCTCCATTTTTTAATAACTCTTGATATAAATTAATAGCTTTCTTTCTATTTCTACTCATAATCGCATCAATTAAAGAAAAAACATTATCATTAAAACTCTTTAAAACAATACTATCAATATCATCATAAGTAATAATCTTATCTTCCATTTTATAACACATTAACTTATCAAGTTCATTTAAGATCTTTTCATTATCATTACCACAATACCCAATAAAATAATTAATAACATAATCTTCCATCTTAAAATCATTTAATCTTTTCTTAATTATTTTATTTATAGAAACATCACTTTCTATAACTTCTGCTTTTTCTTTTAATAATTTAACAATATTCTTTTTACCATCTAAGTTACTACAAATAATAATTAAAATATTATCCAAACTAGGATTATTTATATATTTAGTAAGTTTTTCTATATCATCATTTGCTTCACTCTTACTCTTAGAAGTAGTTAAAAAAGAAACATTATCACACACTACAACTTTTCTATCCACTAAAAAACTATATGTATCTAAATCTTCTAAAACTCTATCTAAAGAAACTTCATTCAAATCATATTTAATTAAATTATCTTCATTAAGACTATTTTCTTTTAAAATAGAATTAATACTTTCTTTAATAGAAATGTAATCACTAGATTGTATAAGATATATTGTCTTCATAGATTACCACCTAAAATAATTATAACTAAATAATTAAATAAAAAAAAGTCTAAATAGACTTTTAAAGACTTAAATCATGGTATTCTTGATTTAAAGTATTAAATTTATTATTAATTTTATTAGAATCACTCGCATCTAGTTGATACCATCCTTTTCTAAACATTAATTCATATACTTCTCTTTGAAGTATACTAATATTTAAAAAAGCTTCTTTATAAGTATTATATAAAGCTTCACAACTAGCTTCAGTCATTGCTGTTACATATCCTTTAGATAATTCTTTTAAAGTTGATAAAAGACAAGTAATATAATCTTTATCATTTAAATTAATACCACTACTAACTTCTACTTTTGGATTAGAAATTTGATTATTCATTACATCCCCTACTTTCTAAAATATTTAATACACTAATTAAATTAGATTCAAATAACTTAACACCTTTTTCTAAATACGAAACAATTTCTTGATCACCTACAATACCTACTGCTGTATTAGTCTTTTTAAATGCAATATAATTCCATTCAAACATATCACTAAGATAATCTAAATCTTTACCAGTCAAAATATCATTAGGTACTTCCATAAAATTTAACATATTATTTCTCCTTTCATATATATAATGTTCAAAAAAACAAGAAATAATCAAAAAATAAAAAAAAGAGTATTTCTACTCTTAAAACATCTTTTTAAATAATAAAACTTCTCTTTCATTAACTGGACCTAAAGCAAAGTCTTTAGCACGTTCATCTAAGAACCTATCAATAGATACTTTTCTATTATAATGAAATGGTTTATTAAATATAATAGAGATTTTTCTTTCAGTATCATAATATGTTTCTCCTAAGTAATAAGAGTCCCATATATATAAGAAATCTGCATCCATCATTGTAATAATAACAAAATGTTCTTCTCCATTACGATAAGTTTTAAATAAAACACACCCACGATCATCAACACAATTCTTAATTTCTTCAAGATTGATACTTTCACCAACAAATCTACGACAATCAAGTCCAAAATGACATTGTCCTAAAAAATTATCAATCCAAACTGTCATGTTTTCCATAACATCTCTAGTCACACCAGATTCTGAAATATTACCTCTTTCATCATAACAGTTAACCGTATAAATAGAAATAGCTCTTATAAGTTCTGCAGGAACATTTTCCCTATCATATAAATAACTAATCGCATTTTGTAACGCTACTGTTCCACAATCAAATTCTGTTATTTGAAATCTCAATGGTATCTTCATACTATCACCCTATTATTATAATAACATAAAATCACTTAATAAAATAGTCTTTTTTTATAAAAAGAAAAAAGTAGGAATACCTACTTTTAACCTACTACAACATTTACTTGTGCATTAACCTTTTTAGAATCTAATAATTCTTTATCATTTTGAGTTTTTACTTTTACTGTTGTATTTGGAATAACTTCATCAAATGAGAAAATTCCTGTTAAATCAACATTTTTATTAAAACTAGATTTATTTAAATTTAAAGTAGTTGCTCTATTATTATGGAACATATTTTTCATATTAGTAGCACTATTTAAATAGAATTTACCTCCAATATCAAAAGTAAAGACTTCACAACTATAACAAGTATTATAGAACATTCTTTCCATATTAACTACTTTACTAGTATCAAAATTATCTCCTAAATCTAATCTAAAGTTCTTATTTCTATACCCTGTATATTCAAACATACTGTGCATATCAAGTGCATTACTAGTATTAAAAGCAGAACCTAAATTTAATTCAAAATTAGGATTACTATATCCATTATACGCAAACATCAAATATAAATTAGAAGCTTTACTAGTATCAAATAAATCTCCCAAAGTTAAAGTATAAGCACTACTACTATATCCAGCTTTATAAAACATACCAGCTAAATTAACTACATTACTTGTATCAAAGTGATCACCTAAAGTTAACTTAAAGACTGTACTTTTATATCCTACTTCTTGGAACATTCCAGTCATATCAACAACTGTACTAGTATCAAATTTTTCTCTTAAGAATAATTCAAACTTTGGTGCACTATAACCAGTCTTATAAAACATACCTAGCATATTTTCTACTTTACCAGTATTAAAATTACTACCTAAATCTATTTTGTAATTACTATCAATACTACTATATCCAGTATATGCAAACATATACTTCATATTAGTAACTCTACCAGTATCAAACCTTTCTCCTAAATCAAGGGTAAAGACTTTACTACTATAACCAGTCCCATTAAACATAGACCCCATATCAATAACATGACTAGTATCAAACTTACTACCCAAAGTTAAAGTAAATACAGGACTCTTATAACCAGTTTGATAAAACATAGAATACATATTAGTAACACTACTAGTATCAAACTTACTACCTAAATTTAAAGTAAACTTACTACTATTATAACCAGTAGAATCAAACATGTTCATCATATTAGTTACATTATTAGTAATAAATTTATCTCCTAGAGTTAAAGTAAAATTAGGTGCACTATAACCTACTCCATAAAACATATAACTCATATTAGTAACATTACTTGTATCAAATAAACTTCCTAAATTTAATACAAAACTACTATTAGTACTTCTTCTTCCCATATCTTGGAACATATAACTCATATCAGTAACTTTACTTGTATCAAATTTACTTCCTAAACTAAGACTAAATACATTACTACCATAACCAGTTTTAAAGAACATATAACTCATATCAGTAACATTACTTGTATCAAATAAACTTCCTAAACTAAGAGTAAAATTAGGATTTGTATATCCCGTTTGATAGAACATATACTCCATACTAGTACCACTCTTAGTATCAAATTTAGTTCCTAAATTAAGATTAAATTTATTACTATTATAACCAGTTTGATTAAACATATAACTAAACTTTTTAACATTAGAAGTATCAAAATTACCTCTTAAATTTAATTGGAAATTAGAAGAATTTCTTCCTGTTTGATAAAACATTGCTGACATATCTTTAACTTTACTAGTATTAAACTTAGTACCTAAATCAAGCACAAAATTAGTACCAGAATATCCAGTATATGCAAACATATAATACATATTAGTAACATTACTTGTATCAAAATTATCTCCTAAATCTAAAGTAAAAGACCTACTATTATGACCTGTATGATAAAACATTGCATACATATTATTAACATTCTTAGTATTAAATTTAGAACCTAAATCCAAACTAAAAGTTGAACTTTGAACACCAGCATTATTAAACATATTAGCCATATTATAAGCATAAGATGTATCAAAATTATCTATATTATTAATTTTATCTAAATAAGTAAAATTATAAAAAACTTTAGAACTATCAGGATGAGCATAAACACTATCACCTGCACCTTGAATATATAAATCATAATACCCAGGAGTACCAGAATCTAGAATATATGCCATTACTTTTCCATTTCCTTTAAATGACATATCCCATTTTTCTATTGCATTACTAGGAACATTAATAGATTTTTGGAAAGTAACCGTTTTTATTTTTGTCGAATATTTCCAAAAACCAATTCCCCCATTGTAAGCCATAAGAGTAGTATCAGGAACTTCTATATTATCAGGAATAAATGCTTGTCCACCAGAATCTACTCCTTCTTCATAATCATAAGCAACCGCAACAATATTAATACCACGATCTCCCTCTAAATCATTATGATAAATAGGAATACTTATTTTATATACTTTTACATTCTCATCTTCCAACTCATCACTATCATACGTATTATAAAGCATATAACTAGCCCTATAATCTAATAAAATAGCATCACTTGATTCATAGATAATACCACCATATACAATATAATTAATATTATATACTTCACCTTGATATACTTTATAATCAGATTCAATAGCTAATTGTTTACTTGTACCATCATTAAAATATAAAACAAGACATCTATCAATTAAAACACCATTAACAGTACAATAGTCTATACTCTTTAAAGTTCTTTCTGCAATATCACCTTGAATAGCCAAAGTAACTTGATTTGTATAATCAGCAAGTTGAGATTTAATAGACTCTTCATTTTGTCTAGAACGATAATTAAAAACAAGTTCATACATACCAAATGCAACTGTAAATACAAAAAGAAAACTTAATGTTAACTCAACAACAGTAAAACCTCTCCTATTTAACTTTTTCATAGTATCACCTATCCACCTATCATAATAAAATTTTATCACTCATTAAAGATAAAATCAATTTAAAAGAAAGAATATTTATAATATTCTTTCTATTTAAAACTAATACTAGAAACTAATTCTAATAACTTATTTTTTAAAACAACATCTTCAGTATAAATACTAATTACATAAAACTCATCTTTATATATATAATAATCATTTAAAATATTATGATAAATATTATTACCTAAAGTTATATTATTACTTTCTTTATACTTATCTAACCAATCGTCACTAGAAATAATATCAATTTTTAAAACCGTTTCTTCTTTATATTTTAAAACCAAATAATTATTAATACTAATTACTTTAAAATCATTATCATAAACAAATGAATAATTATCACTAATATACTTATTTAATGAAGATTTATCCTTTTCAATAGAATAATTATTTTCTATACTTTCTTTATCAAGTTCACTACTAACAAAATATAAACTATTTCCAAAATCATTTAATTCTAAACTAATTTTGTAAGTAGGAATAAATCCATTATTCTTTTCTTTAATACTATCCCAAAACTCTTTATTAAATTCATCATTTTCATTATATACAACACCAGTTAAATCTTTAATATTAGAATCATATTTATAAACTGTTTTTAAATTACTATCTAAATACAAAGTATTAGTATTTAAATCTTCAACTAAATAATAAACACTTAATTCTACTGTAGAATCTCCTGTTAAAATAACCTTTTCAATATTAGAATATACCCTTACATTATCAGAATAATTATCTGAAGAATTACTCTTAGTAATACATTTATACCTAAAATTATTATTTTCATAACTACAACTAGTTTTATTACTATAATTAAAATCTAAATAATTAATATTTTTAGCTTTATTAAAAATATCTTTAAAACTATCAATAATATCTTCTTTAGATATATATGTAATTATATCTTTATCAATTTCCTTTTCTTCTACTTCTACAATTTTATCTATATTAGAAAACGCAATCATCATCTTACTAGTATCATTCATATTATCATAATCTAAATATCCATTATTATATATAAGTCCATATTGATATTGATAATCCCAAGATATAGGAAGTTTATCATATAAATCTTTTGAGTAATCTTTTAACTGGAACATAACATTAGCTGAAGAAACTGCAAAAGATAATATCATTCCACTACCAACACCAATTAATACATATGAAGCTAAATTCTCTTTAGGTTTAACATATTCTTTGTCATTAACACGATAATATACTTCATCAAATTTTTTCTTTCTAAGTAAAAATAAAGTTAATAATATAAATATTAAACCAATAATTAAATTACTCCAACTATAATTAGAAATAGTATCTCCATATTCTGAAGAAACATCAACAATTTCTTTAACATCAAAGAAAGATGGAATACTCACAACAACATCATAAAAACCATGAAGTAACGCAACAACCCAAACACTACCACTTCTTAAATATATAGCTGAAAAATACATACCAATACAAGTTGCAGAAATTACTTGTATTAATACCCCCTCAAAAGATGCTCCTGTAAAAATATTAGTAAAATGAATCGCACCAAATATTAAACTAGATAAAAATATCGAAAACCAAATACCTCTTTTTGTCTTACCATATTTATCAAGTAAAATATTTAAAGTTATTCCTCTAGTTAAAAAATCTTCAAAAATTCCAACCAATATATATAAAAGAATAACTGTAATAATATTTTCAATTGATACTAAACTATATCCTTCTACTAAATACATTGAAAAAAGACCACAACCAATATATATAGAATAAAGTATAAATGGTAAAGACACTATTATTCCATCTTTAATAGAACCTTTATTTTTATATATCAAATATCCTTTTTTACATATTAAAATTAAGAAAAATAAAAATATAGTCGCAATTAATTCTCCTAACATACTAAAACCATATGTTAACGTAGAAAAAAATTCAAACACCGATCCAATTGCTAAACAAGATACACACGATAAAACAATAGTTATACTCATAACCAAAGGATGTCTTTTTATTACTTTAATTAACTTACCCTTCTCTTCTTTAGACTCAATAAAAGATACTAAAATAGAAGTCATACTTAATATATAAGTAGAAATACTAATACCTAAAAAAGCAAATAATCCATAAAAAATAGTTAAATAATATAAATGATTAAATCTCTTATAAAAAGCAATTAAAAAACATGGAATAAATGCTAAAAATATAAAAAATAAATCTACTATTAAATTAGAAATATTAAAACTATTTATACTATTATTAATACAATAAAAACAACATATAATAGTATTTAAAATAGATAAAACTAATAATATATTTTTCTTTGTCTTTAAATTCATAAACTTCACCTAATATAAAAATATCATAAAATATAAAAAATAATACTAAAACAAAAAAAGAAAATGTCAATTGACATTTTCTATTTATTTAAATTCTTAACTTCTTCTCTAACATTATCAAATATTTCATTAATGAACTCAGCAGTTTTACCTCCACCTTGAGCAAAAGTAGGACTACCTCCACCATTACCTAAACTTCTTTGAGAAGCACTTTTTACAACCATACCAGCATTAACTAAACATGTACTACGAGAAACAAAGTTAACATTTTCTCCATTAACATTAGCAAGAAGAACAAAAGCTTCTCCTAATTGATTAACTAAATTATCAGAAATAGTTTTAAGAGATGGTACATCCATTCCTTCTACTTGTACAAGTACTACATTAACACCATTTATTTCTTCTTTCTTACTAGTAAATGAACTTAAATCACTAACAAGATTATTCATCTTTATATTATTAAATTCTTTATCTAATTTTCTAACTTCTCCTTGAACATATTCAAGTTGATTACGATTATAAATAATAGCATTATAAGAATTCATTTCAACTTGATCTAACATAATATCAAATTCTAAGTCATGTCCTAGTGCTTTAGCTTCTTCTAGAATTTCTTTAGCTTTTTCTAATTGATTTTTAATTTCATCTACATAATTAGAAACACATTCACTAATACTAGCTTCAATTCTAGAACCAGTAACAGCTTCTATTCTATATAAATTACTTCCTTTAGATTCTAATTTTAAGATAGCAATACGTCCAATATCAGAAGTATTCTTAACATGAGTACCACCACATAATTCAATAGAATCACCAAGTTTTACAACACGAACTATATCCTTATACTTTTCAGTAAATAATGCCATAGCACCCATTTTTTTAGCTTCTTCTAAAGACATTTCTGAAATTTCACTATCTACTCCACTATTTACTCTTTCATTAGCAGCATCTTCTACTTTTAAAATATCATCTTCTGATATTTTACCAGTAAAAGTAAAATCAAATCTTAATCTATCATCATCTACATAACTACCAGATTGATGAACATTATTAGATAAAACTTCTTGTAATGTTTTTTGTAAAATATGAATAGCACTATGATTAGCCATAGTAGCAAGTCTTTCATTTTCCATTATCTTTATTTCAACATTTTCATTAATAGTAATTTTACCATCAACTAATTCTACTTTATGTAAATGTTGCCCATTAGGAGCTTTAATAACATCAACTACTTTAGCTTTAAAATTACCACTTTTCATACCACCTTTATCAAATACTTGACCACCACTAGTAGCATAAAAACATGTCTTATCTAAAATAACATATCCATCACTGTCTAAAACATCAGTAAATTTACCATCTTTTAAAAGACCAATTACTTTAGAATTTAATTCTACTTCATCATAAACAAATTCACTTTTTTCATTAAAATTTAATAATTCTTCATTTTGACTATTCATAACACTATCTTGTTTATAAGAAGCTTTAGCAAGTTTCTTTTGTTCTTCCATATATTTTCTAAATTCTTCTTTATCACAAGTCATATTAGCTTCTTCTAAATATTCTAATGTAAGTTCAAATGGGAATCCATAAGTATCATATAATTTAAATGCATCATATCCACTAATAGTACCATCTACACTTTCTTCAATTAATTGAGTAAGTCTTCTTTCACCAGCAGCAAGTGTTTTATGGAATAATTCTTCTTCTTGTAAAACAAGTGCTTTAACTTCACTCTTAGTATTTTCTAAATCAGGATAACTTTCTTTCATTATACTAACAACTGTTTCAACTAATTTATAAATAAAAGGTTCATTAACTCCTAACTTTTTACCCATTCTAACACTACGTCTTAATAATCTTCTTAAAACATAACCGCGTCCTGTATTTTCAAAAACAGCTCCATCAGATAAAGCCATAGTAATAGCACGAATGTGATCTGCAATAACTTTAAATGGCATTTCACCATGATATTCTTTTTCACATAAATCTTCTATTTTATTAATAATAGGTACAAATAAATCAGTATCAAATGTTGAATCAACTTCTTGGAATATACAACACCATCTTTCTAGTCCTGCACCTGTATCAATATTTTTATTAGGAAGCTCTGGATATTCACTTCTACTTAATCCTGGTTTTGAATTATATTGACTAAATACATTATTCCAAATTTCCAAATATCTTTCTTGATCTTCATCATTTCTAAACTTTTCTAATGCATCTCCATTAGGGTCATAACTTTCCCCTCTATCAAAGAATATTTCACTATCAGGTCCACAAGGTCCTTCTCCAATTTCCCAGAAGTTTCCTTCTAGTGGTACTACATGTTCTGGATCTAGTCCTAAACTAACCCATTTATCAGCAGCAACTTTGTCATTAGCATATACTGTTACATAAATCTTTTCTTTAGGAATATTAGCCCATTCACTACCTGTTAAAAATTCATATGCAAATTCTAATGCTTCTTCCTTAAAATAATCTCCTATTGAAAAGTTACCCATCATTTCAAAGAATGTTTGATGTCTTTTAGTAACCCCAACATTATCTATATCATTAGTTCTAATACACTTTTGAATAGTTGCTATTCTTTTATTTTCAGGAACTACACTACCATCAAAATATTTTTTTAATGGTGTTACACCTGCATTAACAAATAATAAACTATCATCATCATAAGGAACTAAGGAAGCACTTTCCATTACATTATGTCCCTTACTTTGAAAATATTTCATCCATAAATTTCTTATCTCTGTACTACTTAATTTTTCCATTATTTATCTCCTCGTTTTTCTTTTACTATACTTAAAACCATTTCTACTACTTCTTCTATTTCCATATTAGTAGAATCAATCTCTATCGCATCATTTGCTTTTCTTAAAGGTGAATTTTCTCTATTCATATCACGATAATCTCTTTCTTTTAAATCAGTTTCTACTTCTTCTAAAGATTTATCTATTCCCTTTTCTAGAAGTTCTTTATGACGTCTTACTGCTCTTTCATGACAATCTGCATTTAAATAGATTTTAACGTTTGCATCTGGTAAAACAACAGTTCCTATATCTCTACCATCCATAACAACATCACAAACACTAGCCATTTTTTGTTGTAGAGAAACTAATCTTTCACGAACTAATTTATAAGTACTAATAATACTACCAGCACTTCCTACTTCTTCTTTTCTAATAACACCAGATATATCTTCACCATTTAATAAAACTTGTAAAACTCCATCAACATAATTTAGTTCTACATCTACATTATTAACATTATTATTAACTATTTCTATATCATTTAAATCTAAATTATTCTTTAAAAAATAATATCCCATCGCTCGATACATGGCGCCAGTATCAATATAAACAAATCCTAAATTTTTAGCTATCATCTTTGCTAAAGTACTTTTACCTGAACTACTAGGTCCATCAATTGCAATCTTAAAACTCATAAATCCTCCTAAAAATAAAAGACCAAAACATAGGAGTGCTAAAGCACGGTACCATCCTACTTTTGGTCTTAATTAACATAACGGTTTTACCGAAGATACTAAAAAGTAGCCTTCTGAAACATATCTTACTTATTTTCACCAACCATAAGCTCTCTACATAGATATAAAATCATACTCATCTTTTTTCTACATATCTTTATTATTCAGCTTCTACTTCATCAAATAAATCAAATTTTTCAATGAAGAAATTAATAATTATCTTACCACACGCAATAACTGGTGTTGCAAATAACATACCAATTATACCAAAGAAGTGACTAAATAGCAATAACCCAATTATTATAGTAACTGGATGTAATTTCATAGTCTTACTTTGAATAACAGGTGTTAATAAATAACTTTCTAATAATTGACAAACAAGTACTGAAATAAATACCCCAAGTCCTATACTAGGTGACATTGTAAATCCAATAACTACTGCAGGAGCACCACCTATATAAGGTCCTAAATAAGGAATAATATTAGTAATAGCACAGAAAAGTGCAAATACTAAAGGTGATGAAATACCAGCAATACTCATACCAATACTTTGACAAATAAATAAGATAAACATAACTACTAATGTACCATATACAAAATTTCTAAGTGTTTTGTTTAACTTAGTAGTAAGTTCAGTTACTTCATCTCTATGTTTATTAGGAATAACTTTTGCAAGTTGAACTTTAACATCATCAAAATCAAGTAACATATAAAATCCAATTAAGAATCCTAATAAAATATCTATACCACCACTAACTATACTAGATAAAATACTAACTACCAATGAAGGTCCATCAACAGTAACAGTATATAATAAATTATTAACAACATCATTTACAGTAGATTTAATAATTTCACCATCAACATTATATGTCTTTGAAATCCATCCAGTAAACTTTTCAAAATGTTCTGTTAAACTTTTAATAATATCTGGCGCACCAGCAATCATATCATTAATTTGATCAATCAAAGTAGGCATTAATAATCTACCTAACACAAATATTAATACTATTAAAAGTACATATACAAAAGTAGCACCTATTCCTCTTTTAACACCCTTCTTTTGAAAAAAATCAACTATCGGATCTAACAACCAAGCTAGAATAATACCAATAAAGAAAGGTGATAAAATAGATAAAATATCTCCTACTATACTAAATAAATTCCATTCTTTAGCTATATAAGTAAGTAAAACTACCAAAGCAACAATACTTACACTAAATATAAACTTCATAAAATTTCTACTAAAAATAATAAGTTCATTTAATTTATCATAATCAACTTTATCACTAGAACGTTTCTTTCCAAATAGTCCCATCATATCACTCCATTCTATTATTATAATATCATAATAAATATTTAAATGTTACATCTATTTAATTATTTTACATATATTTAACTAATTTATAACAATGAAAAAGAGACAAAAGTCTCTTTTATATATTTTAATGTTTCCAATTGGGTTGGATTATTTTCGAAGAAACCCCCGTACTAAAATTATCGTGATTTGTTACTTTATCTACATTCCATTGGCTACAATCCACCTTAAAAGCAGAACTTTTATACCCAGTATAATTAAACATTTTCTCCATCTTAGTCACATTACTAGTATCAAATTTATCTCCTAAATTTAAAGTAAAAACAGAACTAGAATAACCTGTATTTAAAAACATATATCTCATATCAGTAACTTTAGCTGTATTAAATTTATTTCCCAAATCTAATTTTAAAATGTTACTATATCGCCCAGTATCATAAAACATATAATGCATATAAATAACATTGCTTGTATCAAATTTATTACCCAAGTTTAATGTAAATACTGGACTTAAATACCCCGTTTCAAAAAACATAAAAGTCATATGAGTTACGCTACTAGTATCAAAATTACATCCCAAATCCAATTTAAATACAGAACTATTATATCCAGTCTTAGAAAACATATAACTCATATTTGTCGCTCTACTAGTATTTAATAAAGATAAATTATATATATTATCTACATTTAAAAATTCATGAAACAAATATCTACTATCTTTATTTGAGTATATTTCTCCATCGCCTTGAATATATAAATCATAGAAAGATAAATCATCTTTATTAGAAACAATATACGCCATTACTTTGCCATTACCAGTTTCAGATACATCCCAAGATTTATAAGCATTATCAGGTATATTTATACTATCTTCAAATGTTATATTTTTTATTTGTTCTCTATATGTCCAAAAATATGTATTTTCTGCACATTTAACTAAAGTCATATCCTTAACTTCTTGTTGCACTTGTTCATAATTACTTGCTTTTTGTAAAAGTGTACAAGTAGATTCTCCATCACCCACATTACCTTCTGTAGTTGCTTTTAGAGTTTTTAATTGCGTATCATCATCCACTATAAATCCATTCCAATTAGATATAGCTGTTACATTTTTTATTAATCCATTTCTTGGTCTTTTTATATCAAGATTAGTTTGGATTTGTTTTCCTTGTTCATTTAATTTCGCTTGAGTTGTTGGATATAATCCATATCCTGCACTATCTTTAAAAGTGTATCCATATCTATAACTAGATGTTTCATCATCATATTGAACTAAAACATATGCCCAATATGCATTACTTGCTTGATGTCATGCACCAAACGGATTTGTTCCTCCACGCTCAAGTGCTATACATTCTATCGGTACTGCATAAATAGTATTTGCTTCAGTAAAAGTATAAGTTAAATCATTTACTTCATTTATCATCGCAGTCATATAATTTCCTATTGTACTAACCACTGTCTTCTTTCTTGATTCAGTTATATACTTTGTTACACTTGGAATCGCAATTGCCATAAGTAAACCTAGTATTACTATTACTGCAAGTAACTCTATTAATGTAAAACCTTTTTTATTCTTCATTTGACACACTCCTCTATTATCTACTAAAATCATACCCCCCCCCGGTCTTTTGTCAAGGTTTTACATCTTCTAAAAATATTATTTACACAAAATAAAAAGTAGTCTATTGACTACTTTTTTCTCCTAATTTTTTTACTTTTATTCCTTCTGCTTGTTCTTCTGCTTTTCTAGCTTCATTTGTTTTCTTAGCTCTATCAGATATATCTAGTTCTATAATTGAATCACATATTTTGTATAAATAGAAATTCTTTATATCAGTATAATCTCCATCATTATTAGCCTTATTCATAGCTAAATGATAAGCAGTTCTTTCTCTTGCTTTAATATAAACTGGTGGAAGTCCAGCATCTTCTAATAATTTATTAGTAAATCCTCTAACTGTTCTACCATTACCATCACCAAATGGATGTACTTTAATCATTTGACAATTTAATTCTACGCAATCACCTAAATACGCAATTAAAGCATCTGTATCACAACTTCCTCTTAAGTATTTAGCTCTTTCTCTTAAATCTAAAACTTTTTTATCAAGTTCATTAAGTCTAGGTCTAATCATACTCCACTCAGAAAGTTCTGCTGCTGCACCTGGTAAATATACATCCCAATTTCTAAAGTCTCCCGCATATTCTGGAAATTCTGCTTTACAAAATAATTTTCTATGTAAATCTTTAAGTGTATAAATATCAAACATATACTCTATATCTTCTGAATGTATATATTCATACATTTCTCTTAATCCTTCTATTTCTGCCTTACCATGAGCTGATATACCATTTACTTCTTCTAATTCACTTTCATTTTTTACATATCTAGTAACAAAAGCTTTCTTTAAATTATCAAAAGATATTGAATCATATACTAGCGTATAATAAAACTTAATGATTTGAATAATATCACTAGGATTAGAACTATAATATCTATTTGGATTCTTACTTTTTTCATATTGAATCCCTTGAAATATTTTTATCATTAATGTATATGGATCTATTCCACAACCATCAAATGATAACCTTAATTTTTCTGCCTCACTCATATATAACACCCCTCTGAAATGCTCATATTATAACATAAACCTTAAAAAAAAGCAAGAAAAAGACCCTAGGTATGCTAGAGTCTTTGTTTTACATCATATTTTCATTCATTTTATTAACTTTTTTAGCCATTTTATCTACATATTCTTTTACATCTTTCTTGTAATCTGGATTATATTTTTTATACATAGAAAATCCAGTATAACCAATAGCACCAATTGCTAATAAAGTCATCATCTTTTTCATATAAATCCTTCTTTCCAAAAATATGATTGGTATATACCATTACTATTATGGAAAAAAAGATATAAATTATTCTTACTTTTTATCTTTATCAAATAAATTAATTAATCTATCTTTAATAGTAGTTCTTCTAATATCAGAATCATTATTCATAGAAGCTTGTTTTAAATAATTAATATCTCCTACTATATATAACTCTCTTTTTGCTCGAGTAACACCTGTATAATAAAGTTTTCTATAAAGCATCTTATTATATTCCTTTAAAACTGGTATAACTACAGTCTTAAACTCACTACCTTGAGCTTTATGAATACTTATCGCATATCCATGTTTAAACTTATTAAAATTACTAGGAGTAAATCTAACATAATTATCATCAAAATTAATAACTATTTCTTTTTTATCTATACTATCAATTATCCCTATATCACCATTAAAAATATTTTCTTCTGGCATATTAGAAAGTTGAAGAACTTTATCTTCTTCTCTATAAATAACATCCCCTACTTTTAATTCATTTTTTAACTTAGACTTAGGATTAAAAATCTCTTGAGCAACTTTATTAATATTATCTATTCCATTTAATGATTTATACATAGGAACTAATATTTGAAAATCTTTATAATCCATCTTTTTATAACTATTACAAATCTTTTTAATTTGTTCCATAACATCACTACTAGTTGCTTCTTTTAATAACAAATCAGATCCTTTATTAAAATTATCTATATTTACTATTCCACTATTTATATCATAAGCTAAATTAATTATATTAGAATCACTACTTTGTCTATATAAATAATTAAGTTTAACTAAATTAATCTTTTCACTCTCAATTAAATCTTTTAATACTTGTCCTGGTCCTACACTTGGTAACTGATTATAATCACCTACTATAATTATCTTAGTATCCGCTCTAAGACCTCTTAATAAAGATGCAAATAAATTTACATCTACCATACTACCTTCATCAATTATTACAAATTCTACATCACTTTTATTATATTCATTAACTTGGAACTTATCCATTTCCTTATTCCATTTTAAAAATCTATGAATTGTATAAGCAGGAAGATGTGTTGCTTCACTAAGTCTTTTAGATGCTCTTCCAGTAGGTGCTAGAAGTGCTATCTTTTCATTTAACTTATCATATCCTACTTTATTTAATTCTTTATATAAATCAACTATTGCTTTTACAATAGTCGTCTTACCAGTACCAGGTCCACCAGTAATAACTAAAAAATGTTTTTCTAAACTACTCTTTATCGCAAGTAACTGTTCATCATTATATTTAATATCTTGATATTCTTCTAATTCATTAATAACTAAATCAATCTTTTTAAAAACATCATCACTACGTCCTAATAAATATTTAATTCTATTTACTATTAATACTTCATCTTCATACATTTCTTTTAAATAATATTTTTCATTTTCTCTAATAATCTTTAAATCTAGAATTAAACTTTCTAACGCTTTAACATAAGCTTCTTTACTTATACTAGTCATTAAACATCTATTAACATATCCATATATTTCATCAATATATAAATAACTATGCCCATATGTATTACATACTTCTTCAACTACATATAAAATAGATGCCTTTAATCTTCTTTCATCATCTATTTGATAATCACTTTTTAAAGCAATCTGATCTATCTTTTTAAAAGGAATCTCTTTTATATCTTCATATAACTTATATATATTAGTATCTATAACATCTAAAGTTCTATTCTTATATTTATTATAAATAATCATACTATCTTTTGTAACAAATCCTAAATCATTTAAAACAAGTACTATTTTATAACTAGATTGATATTCTTCTAAAGTAGTACTAATTACTTCAATATTTTTTTTAGTAATACCAGGAACAAGTAATAATCTATCTGGATTATCTATAATAATATTAAAAGTATCTTTACCCAAAATATCAACAATCTTTTTAGCTTTAGCTTCTCCTATTCCTTTAAATAATCCACTTGATAAAAACTCAACTATTGCATCTTTTTCTTCAGGCATACATCTTTCATAAGAAGATACAACAAACTGTTCTCCATATTTAGCATGAATAACAAAACTACCTCGGAATATATATGTATCATTATCATTTAATTCATGAAAATATCCAGTAAAAACAACTGTTTCACCTATTAAATCAACATTATCATCATCAGTTTCTTTTATCTTAAAAAGACCAACTACATAACCATTATCACCTAAAAACAAACTCTTCTTATAATTACCTTTAATAAATGATTCCATATATACACCTCCAAACTTATTTAATTCTATATCAAAATCTAAAAAAATACAATCGAACAAAAAAACCTCTAAAGTAAATTATTTACTTTAAAGGCAATATCTATTCAGCTAAAGACTCTACACTACTAGCAAAAAACTCTTTATATAATTTTAATATTTTTTTCTTCATTTCTTCATCTTTAACAATAGTTAAATTAAGTTCTCCATTTACTAAATCTTGTCTAACTATTTTAACTCTTACCGGTTCAGTATGACTCATAATAAATGCATAATCTTCATTTTCAAACCTAATATTAGCAAAACAAGTATATTCTTCATTATTAGTTAAAATAGCAGTTTCTCCAAAAGATAATTTTTTCATACATTCCTCCTATTTATTATCAATTAAATCTACATAAGAAGCCAAAGATTCTTGAATTGTTAAAACATATACAAACATTGCTTCAACAAAATCTTCTTCATTAGAAACACCATCTTTTACATCAAGAACTTCCTTATTAAATAAAATTTCATTTTCTTTTCCTAATCTCTCATGTAATTTTTCTAAAAGAGCCAAAGTTTCTTTAATTTCTTTATCTATAGCTATCTTTTTATCAACCAGTGATAATTTTTTATATTTATCAACATAATTATTTAATTTTTCTTCAAACATTATACCTTTTTACCTCCACCATATTCTTCTTTTATTTCATCTGTAAGTAATCCTGTAACTTCTTCAGGATTATCTTTACCTATATGACTAACAGTCTTTGTTATATTAGTTTTAGAACCATCTTCATGAATAGCAAAGACTTGTCCTTCCATAATACGTATTTGATCACTTGGATTATAAGTATAATCTTCACTATTAGAGTTTCTAATTGTTGTATACATTTCTTCTACTTGTTCTTCACTTAATTCAGTCGATATATGATATGTTTCACCAATAAAAATTCTTTTTAAAGTATTACCAAATTTAGAAACACTTCTATATTCTTCTCTTGCTTGTTCAAAATCCCTTTTAAATTGTAAATATTCTTCATCATTTTCAAATTCAAAGAAATCAGGATTTTCTTTATTTCTCTTATTCTTCATTTTATTAGCAATAGCAATTGCAGCAGCAGCAACAAGTGGAGCAAGTCCAAGAGCTAAATTACAGTCCATAATACTATATTTTAATTTTCCATCTACTTCTTCTCCTTCTACTACATGTTCTGTTGTAATAGTTTCTCTTTCTAATGAAGAAATAACATATTCTTTACCATCAGATCCTTTAACAACTGTTCCCGCAGGAAGAAGTTCATCTGTTTCATCATCAGTAATACAAACCCAAACTGGTTCTTCTCCTTCTTGAGCAACATTTATAAAATCAACATCATCTTTAACAGTGCCAGTATATGTTGCACCTTGTTTAACAACTTCAACTAACTCTTTAATAGTAGTTTGAGTAACTTCACCATTTACTTTAATTAAATCACTTGCATCAATCCAACCACGATTACCAAAATGTAAAGAAAATCTAATATCATCTAAATTATAATTTGCTGTATCAAGTTCTGCTAAAAATTCATCTAAAGACACATTAAGTTTTTGTTCAATACTTTCAGGACTTAATCTTTCAGCTTTACCATCTAAGTTTCTATCTTCATAAAAACTATATTCATACTTAACATTTTCATCACTTGGACTATATAAACAAAATCCAGTAATTGTTTGTTCTCCTGAAATAGGAACACTTTTTCCTGTTAAATTACCATAATAATATGCTAAATTACCAGTTCCTACATTCATTCTATCTCCAATATCAATATCTTTCTCAGCTAAAAATGAATAAACAATTTCTTCAATCATTTTATCTTGATATACCATTTCACGTACTTGTTCATCAACTTGATAGTTTATTACCGAATGATGTTCTGTAATAATTGTAGGAGTAACAATCGGATCATCTATAGAAAAACCAGATGCTAAAGTAACAGCAACAGCAGCAGCTACTAAAAGTGCTGGAATATGACATTTATCACGTCTTTCAACCCTGGCAACATGAAGAGTCTCCTCTTTTTCTTCTTCTTTTTCAATTTCTGTTTCTGGATCCACTTCTATTACTGGATCTTCTCCTCCAACTGGTGGAACTATATTAGGATCAGGTTCAACACGTTTTTTACCACCTTCTGGTTGACCCTTCTTCTCATCGTCATCTCCAGTTTTTTTACTACCAGATGGCGGCATTTTCTTTTCAGGATCTTCTTTTTCTTTGTTTGGTTCTTCATTACCAGGTTTATGTTCTTCTCCAACAGGAGGAACCCTTCTAGTAGGCTCTTCATATTCTGGTTCTTCGATTATTTGCTCATCATACTCAGGATCCTCAATAATTAAATCTTCATCCCAATCATCAGTGATTCCTCCAACTCCACCAATCGGAGTTCTTCTTCTAGGAACGCTACCGCCAAAACCTCCACCTATAGGTCTAAATGGTGGTGGATCTGGAATAT
The DNA here is from genome assembly GCA_015059405.1 of Bacillota bacterium. GTDB lineage: Bacteria > Bacillota_I > Bacilli_A > RF39 > UBA660 > RUG11788. Next base: position 40,107 of record SVAL01000001.1, on the reverse strand, counting down.
GTGGTGGTGGCGGAGGTGGTGGTATTGGACCACTAGTCTTTTCAACTGGTTCCAATCCCAATTCATGTAAAAATTGTTCATACTCTTGACCAACCGGTTCATAAATATCCTTTTCAAGTGCATACAATATCTGTTCTTGCGTTAAATCAGGATGCCAAGCCATGTTATATAAAGGATCTTCATTTTCAATAAAAACTTTATCTTCTGTAACAATCCCTACATCTCCTAAATTGTTAATATCAATCCCAACACTAGCTAAATATTGTTCATATTCAGGTCCAATTGGTTCATAAATACCTTTTGATTTAGCATCTAGAATTTGTGCTTCTGTAAGTCCTGAATGCCACTTTAAATTCTCATCAAATAAACTTTCAATTGCCATTGTAATGCACCTACCCTATATAATACATAATATCAAAAATTACTTATAAAAACAATCAATACTATTAAATAAAACCATAGTTGTGTCAAAATCCTAAATTCTAAATAAACTATATTAGAAATATAAAGGAGGTATAATTATGTATTTTTCAAACAATCAATCTTGCTGTGGAAATAATTTTCCATCTTATGGATATTATCCAATACAATATTGTTCAAACAACAATTCTTCTAATTATGCTATTATCTTAGTATTATTTATCTTATTAGTAATAGTAATTGGATCTAGATATACAAAATAAAAAAAAGACTATAAAGTCTTTTTTCTTACATATACACTACTAGTTGTACCTAACATTCTAGTTGCTTGATATTTATCACTGTTTTTTCCTACTACGTAAACAGCTGGTTCTAATTCAATTCTATCAATTACTCCATCTTTTATATCTAAAGAGCAAACAGTTGCTGAAAATGTAACTTCATCAGGACCAGATGAAAATGTTGATCCTTCTTCTACTACAACTGGTAAAATTCCATCTTCACCAGAAAATGTATCTTCTCTAGCATAAGCATATTTCTTACCACCACTAAGTCTAGTATGAAAGTGTCCAATAATTGATAAAGTTGGTTTTAAATAATCTCCAATTAAACAAACATGTCCACTATCCAACATACTTTTAATATTCATATTACTCTTTCCATAATCAATAAATCTATCAATACCAAAACTATGTTTTGTTTTTTTGTACTTAATTAATTTTGGATTACTAGGATCACTATCATCAATTCTAATAGCATCTTCAAAACAAGATTTACGATTAGCATTACCATTTCCATTACCTCTTGTAATAAATGGTTTATAAAATTCATATAATTCTGGGTTATTATTTTTTAAATCTTCATTAACAAAATCTACTAAAGTAGCAATTTGTACTCTTGGAGAAGTACCTAAAACATGTAATAAACCTAAATTAGATAAAAATTCATATTTTCTTTCACATAAACTGAAATACTCATCAAAATGAAACATATCCCTATTTAAAGAATGTCTAATATTATAAAAATCTTCTTTTATTGGAAATCCCCAATCAAAAGAATTAGGATGACTAAATAAAATATATTCATCATTTATTTTAATACGTGCTGATCCATCTCCTAAAAAAGATATATCTTCACCAAATTCTTTCATTATGTCTAAAAATAATTCTCTACCTAAAGTATTATCATGATTACCCGCAATAAATCCAACAAAAGTATCATCTTTTCCCATTCTTAAATCATTTCCTGTTAAAACATTAAAATCTCTAACAACTGAAAACAATCTCTTTTTACTCATATCTATATTAAATAATAATGACTCTCTATCATCATCATTAAAAGAACCACAGAAAGCATCAAAAGTATCACCAACTAATATAATACTATCTATATTAATACCATTAGCACCTAAATCACTAATTAATTGCTTTTTAAACTGAACAAAACATTCTAAACGATCTTTTAAACTTTCATCATCTAAAATACCTAAACTATCTACTAAACCTTTTCCTAAATGTAAATCTGAAATAGTTACAAAAGTAAACTTTTTATTATCTTCTACTTTAAATTCTTTAACTTTACTAGGTACTAATCCAGAAATAAATATTAAAGGATTAGTATTAGTAGAAGTAGTAATTTTAATTTCATCACAAAGACTTACACTCTTATGTGCATTATTTACTAACTTTAAGAAAGATAAACTAGATGGATCTAAAGATGATTCTCTTGGTTCAAAACCACTAGTATCAACCTTAGCTACTCTTGCTTCTCCTAAACATCCATTTAATCTTTCTAAAAAAGCACATCTTCCATCTTCAGTTTTTATATCATAAGTATCATCATTAAACATATAAGTATATAACTCTTCCAAAGATACAGATTTACCTCTATATTTTAATAAACCTCTAAAGATCTTTAATTCTTCTATTTTCTCTAAAGATATATTATTATCAAAATAATTATTAAAATAAATATCAAAATAAGAATTAAATATTAAAGATTCGTCTATATTATCTACATCTAAACTACCATATACTTCTTTAACAAAAACTGAATAAATAGTTGATTCCTTCTCACTTAAAGAACAAGCATAATGTTTTTTTATAATTGCATCTTTAAGAGTAAGTAAAATATCAAATTTATCCATTATATTTTACCTTTTTTCTTAGCAGCAGGTTCAAGTACTCTTTTAATAACTTTTTCATTATCATCAGGAACAGTTATTTCTTTTTTCTTATATAAACTTTCTTTTTTAATATCTAAAGGTATTTTATATTCTAAACTAAGTTTTTCTACATAATCATCACTTAAAGAGATACTGTTACTACGAGTTCTACTTCTAAATGCTTTCACATCATCTGAATTTAAAACTGAAATTCTAGAAGAAAGTTTATTCATTACAACAGCATCTTCATCACTATCAGTAACAATACAAAGATCACTATCTACTCTTTTTAAAACAGAATAAAGTTCATTAAAATAATCATCTAATTCATCAGAATAAAAACTTTTAGAATCAAAATATCTAAAATTAATATCTCCAACTTGCTTATAAGAGTCTTTTGAACTTACAACAACTCTAGGAAAGCACTTTCTAAATTGATTTAAAGCATCTAAAGATATTTCTTCTTTATCTTCATCAGGAATAAAGAAATGAGTATTACCTAAATAACCACTCTCTTCAATACCAGATGCTAAATAACACAAAGTACTAAAAGACTTATCTTCTAGTTGTGGTAAATAAACAACAATATCAGAAATTTTTCCATTTGCAAGTGCACTTACTAAAAGTTGACTCATACTAGAATTAATTTTATCAGCACTAGAAATGTTCATTGCTAATATTATACTTTGCATATCTATCCCCCCTTAAAATTGGCACAATTATACCATATTTATCGAAAAAAGTCAATTTATAAGGATATTTTCCTTTTCTTTTAAACAAAATTAATGTAAAATTAAGAGGTGGTGAGGAGTATGCTATTAGATAAAGATATATTAGATGAAAAAAACAAATGCCTTCATAAACCAAGTGAAGATGTAACATTTCCAATGGACGAAAAAGACTTAAAAATGATTGATGATATGATAGAACATTTAACTTTAAGTCAAATTCCAGAAGAAGCGGAAAAATATGATTTAAGACCAGGTATGGGACTTGCTGCTATCCAAGTAGGAATTCCTAAAAGATATTTCGTTGTAGTTTATGAAGTTAATGAAGGTGAATTTGAAAATTATATATTAGTAAACCCTAAAATTGTAAGTGCATCAAATGAAATGATTTATGTTGAAGAAGGAGAAGGATGTTTAAGTGTTAATCGTCCTACCGAAGGAATTGTTCCAAGACATGCTAGAATTACTATGGAAGGTTATGATACCGAAGGAAATAAAGTAAGATATCGTGTAAGAGAAGATTTAGCTATTGCTTTCCAACATGAATATGATCATTTAAATGGAATCTTATTTACTGATAAAATAGATAATAGAAATAAAGATAAATATCGTGCAATCTAAATATAAAAATAAAAAGTGGATCAAATCCACTTTTTTTATTTATCATTTTTCTTTTCTTCTTTTACATAATAATCTTTTAAATATAATTTAATAGTCATATCATCACCAACTAAAGTATCTTTATCAATGCTTTGTTTATATACATAACCACTACCCTCTATTTCATAAGAAATATCTAAATAAGATAAAATTGTTTTAACCTCATTTAAACTATATCCTGTAAAATCAGGAATCTTTATATTTGTATCATCATTAGTAATTAAAATAACCATATCTTTTTTAGTTAAACTAATATTTTTACTAGGATATTGACCAACAATCTTATTCCCATCCCCAATAACAATAGGATTAATTCCAAAATCAGTAAATTTAGTTATTACATCATCAAGTTTTTTATTTAAATAATTATCCATCACTAAATAATCAACCTTTTCTACTGTTTCTTCACTCCCATTATATATTTCATAATAACTACTTATATTAGTAACTATTTCTTTAACAAGAGTAGTCATCGGTTTAATACTTCCACCTTTACCATCATTAGGTTTTTTACTAGCTACATAAAAAATTATTTCTGGATCATCTTTTGGAAACATACCTGCAATACCTTTAATTACTTCACCAGTATCATAACCAGTTGCATTAGATACTTGAGCAGATCCTGTTTTAGCTATTAACTTATATCCTTTCATATAATAAGGAGAACCTGTACAAAGTTTACCATTATTACATATAACATCTTCCATTAAATCTTTCATCTTATTAGTCGTTTCTTTAGAAGCAACTCGATATAATTCATTTCTTTCTCCATTATAAGTAACTCTACCTGTACTATCAACTATTTTATCTACATAAAATGGTTGTAATAGCATTCCATCATTAGCAATAGAAGTAAGAGCCTTAATATTTTGAATAGGAGTTGTTGATATACCTTGACCAAATCCTGCATTATAATATTCAGTTTCAAATCTAAAAGATATATCCCCATTCTTTTCTCTTGGTAAACTAACACCAGTAGTTGATCCAAAGCCTAATTTACTAAAATATGTATTTAAATTAGATCTAGTAATATTATTTCTAAGAATATCTATAATACCAGTATTACTAGATAAAGCAAAACCTCTATCATAGGTAATCATACCCCAACCTCTTCTATCATGATCCCCTATTACTGTGCCATCTTGAGTTTTAAAAGTACCAGACTTATATTTAGTACTACCATCATAATTACTATTTTCCATTGCGGCCATATAAGTCCATATTTTCATTGTAGAACCAGGTTCAAATGGTTCTAAGTTATAATCAAGCCAATTAGTAATATTTCTTTTATTAGGATCAAAAGAAGGATTAGATGCAGAACCAAGTACAGCTCCAGTATCAGCATCAGCTACTAATATAGTATACCAATCCCATGAATAATTTTTATTTTCCATATTATCTATTGCTTGTTCTAAAAATAATTGAACATTAGCATCAATACTTAAATAAATATCTGAACCATCTACTGCTTCAACAGTAACTTCCTTAGTACCAGCTATTTTATATCCATTTCTATCTTTTTGATAAAAAGTAAAGCCATTTTCCCCTCTTAAAATATCATCATATTGTTCTTCTATACCCATCTTACCAACTAAAGTCTTTACTTTACTTCCATCTTCTAAAGTAACATTCTCTTCAATAGCATACCCTAAAGTATAAGATAAAAAATCTCCATATGGATAATACCTCTTTTGAGTTTCCATAAAATCTATTCCTGGTAAATTTAAATCCTTTATCGCATCTTTTTGAAGTTCAGTTAATCCTTTACCGTTAGGACCAAACTCTGTTTGATATACGCCCTTTTTAGATAAATTTTTAACTAAAGTATCATAATCAATATTTGTAACTCGAGCTAGTTCTGTTGCTGTATACTCTATATCAACAACATGTTGTGGTTTACTAGAATTAATAGATCTAGAATCATCTAAATATGCAATTAAAGTATATGAAGAAACAGTTTGGGCAAGAACATTACCATTAACATCATAAATAGTCCCTCTCTCAGCCGGTAAGATTTTAGTAGTACTATTTCTCTTTCCCGCGAAACTTTGAATATTTATACCATCTATTTCTTCATTAAGCGCAAGTTCACAAACTCTAAATCCAACGACAAAAAAAGAAAGAAGCCCAACAAGTACAATCCATATTGGAAACTTAATGGAATTATTACTACTTGTATTCTTCTTTCTTTGTTTCATTATATCACTTTCCTATTCTGAAGCATCAACATATTTTATATTACTATTATTATAACTCAATCCTTCAGACTGTGCAACTTCTTGTATCTTATCTAAAGATGCTAGTTCACTAATTTTCATAGATAAACTTTCATTAACTTTTTCTTGAGCTGATATTTCACCTTTAATTTTTTCTACATCATAGTTTACTTTAGATAAAGCTGCTTGTGAAAAAACAGTTGCAAGTGGAGCTAATACTAATAAAAACAATGCAAAACCATATAAAAGCTTTTCAAATTTTGTTAAAACTAATCTTCTTCTTACATTTTTCTTTTTCATATAAACTCCTCTTTCTTTTTTATTTTATTCTCTCAATTATTCTAAGTTTACTACTGCGACTTCGGTTATTATACTCTAACTCTTCATCACTAGGAATAATCGCTTTATTATTTACTAATTTAAAATCAGGAAGATAACTATCAGGGATATTAGGAAGACCCTTTACTTTAGGATCAATTTCTGTAACTTCCTTAAAAATATTTTTTATAATTCTATCTTCTAACGAATGAAATGTAATAACTGCCACTCTTCCACCTACCTTTAAAAGCGAAAGACTATCACGCATTGTCTTATCTAATATTCCAAGTTCGTTGTTAACTTCAATTCTAATAGCTTGAAACACTTTACGAGCAGGATGTTTGTCTCTTTTAGCCTTCTCAGGAACAGAAGACTTAATTATTTCGACAAGCTCTAAAGTGCTTTCAATCTTCTTAGACTCACGATATTTTACGATATTTCTCGCTATACTACGTGAATATTTTTCTTCACCGTACTTAAAAAATATATTCGCTAACTCATTTTCAGGGTATGTATTAACGACTTCATAAGCTGACAATTCTTGATTTTGATTCATACGCATGTCAAGTTTAGCATCATTGTGGTAACTGAAACCTCTATCTGATTCATCTAGTTGCGGTGATGATACACCTAAGTCAAACAGTATTCCATCTACACTACTAACATTTCTTTTTTCTAATTCTTCTTTAATATTAACGAAATTGCTATTAATGATCTCGAAATTATTACCAATTGAAGATAGTTTATCACGACTATATTCAATTGCTTTACTATCTTGATCAAAGGCGAAAAGACAACCCCTTGTTATTCGCTTTAAAATTTCACTGGAATGACCAGCATAACCTAATGTAGCGTCTACGTAGATACCGTCTTCTTTCAAATTAAGTCCATCAATAGATTCATTTAATAGTACACTTATATGCATGTTAATCACCATTTCCATAATTTGAATCAAATAAATTTTCAGCAATATCTGACAATTCATCTTTATTAGTGTCATAGAAACTATTCCACTTATCTAAAGACCATATTTCAAGGCGATCCCCTACGCCGATTATGACGCATTCTTTTTCTAAACCGGCGTAAGAAATCAATGGAGAGGTAATATTGATTCGACCTTGTTTGTCAAATACCGTTGCAGTAGCACCAGATAGGAAAAATCTCATAAAACTACGAGCATCCTTCTTAGTGAAAGGTAAATTATTTAAGCGTGATGTAATTTTTGCCCATTCATCTTTAGAGTAAACAAATAAACACTCTTCTAGACCACGAGTTATAACAAACTCTTCCCCTAGTTCTTCGCGGAACTTAGCCGGAAGAATAAGTCTTCCCTTATCATCGATGTTATGATGGAACTCACCCATTAGCATATTACATCCCCCACTTTTCACCACAATCAACCACTGCTACTATTATAATACTATTTAATACCCACTTTGTAAATATTAAAAAATAAAACAAATAAAAAAGATTGTCAACTTGACAATCCTTTTAAATCTATATATTAACTTTGTAATATTCAACCATTTTATCTTCTCTTATTATCTTGTAATAGTTATCACATACATAAGTAATTTTATCATTTATCGATAACCTAAATATCAATTCACCACTTGCATTAACAATATGTTTCCTATCATTAATATCAATAACCTTTAAATCACCAATTTCTTCATACTCTAACTCACCTTCATCAAAAGATGTAATTTCTTCTTTAGTTACTACATTAAAATATTTTTCTGAAGTATCATTAGTAAAACAAACAAAACTCATCACTTCTGTATTACGAAATTCAAAACCATAAGCACTATCACAACCAACTTCTCCTAATAAAACATTATCTTGATCATAAAATAAAACCTTATTATCAGAAGAATCTACATAATAATATTTTTCACTAAAGTTGTAATATTTATGAATAAGTTCTTTTTTTATCTCATATTTTTTATCCTTATATATAACTAAGTAATTTCTATCATATTCTTCCTTACTATTTGGAACATAATATTCAACTATTATATCTTCTCCATCGTAATAAGCATAAAAATTATTTGCACCACTAAGAGTTGAAGGATACTCAACTAGTATATCTATATTAATAGATACTACTTCTTGACCACTCTTATTAATAACTCCTAATTTTTCATCAAGAACTACTACATAATAATCTCCAATACTACGAATACCATCATATTTAAAATCAATAACTACATTATTATTAGCATCTATTACCCCATACTTTTTATCTTTAATTGCAAGAGCTAAATTATCATCAACCATTGCTAACTCATCATATAAAGTATCAATAACAATCTTACCATCATAATCCATAAGACCATACTTTTCATCCTTAGTAACTACTATATACTTAGAACTATTACTAGAAACAGTAAGTCCTATTTCATCACCTGAAACATCTCCTATTATTTGATAATCATTATTTTCTATAATAGTAAAATCTTCTTTTAATAAATATATCTCATCATTATAAAGAGAATAATGTTTATTATTATTACCATCTATAACACTAACTATAGTATCTTCTTCAAAAACACTATTTTTACCAGTATTAACATTATAAATAATACTTAAATATTTTTCTCCGTTACTATCTAGAGTATATCCACTACCATAAGTATCATTATCAAGTGTTGTAAATTCGATATAATCTTCATCATTTAACTTAACACCTATATATTTACTATTTGCATCTTTCTTATCTCTATATAAAACAAAATTATCAGATTTAGAAAGTTTAGAAACCACCCTTTGTTTTCTTTTTAAATAGTAAACACCATCTACTTTAGTAACATAATATCCATCATAACTAGACTTTTCTACAATATCACTACCAGAATCTATATCCATAGAATATAACTTTACCCTTGTTGAATAAATAGATACTTTATCTGTCTTAGTAGAATTTACATATAAAGGCAATAATTCTTTTTCTTCTTCTTTTATTTCTTCTTTAACAACTTCTTTTTCTTCTTCATTTTTAACTTTTTCTTCTTTCTTACCAAAAACTAGTAAAAGAATAATACCTAAAATTAAAACTACTACTCCAATTGAAATTCCAATAATTATTCTTTTTCTTTTAATAAGTTTAATTCCATCACTCATAAGAATCACTCCTAATAATAGGATACATAAAAATATAAAGAAAATAAATAATAAACCAAAAAAAGTTGTATTATTTACAACTTTTTAACTTTCAATTAAATATTTATTATCTTCTAAAATAGTTAAATATCTAGATTCATAACCAATCATACTATCAGAATCAATTATAGTTCTATCATAATAATCAATTATCATCTTTTTATTATCACCAAGTTCACCTTTTAAAACCTTAAATCCATTTGGTGCATCATCATTTACCCTAAACTTAAAATCATATGGTTGGTATACATCAATAAATATAGGTACTACTAAATTATTATTCATATCAATAACACCCATCTTACCATCTTTTAAAACCGCAAAATATCCATTATATCCATCAATACCATCATATTTAAAATCAACTATTACTTTATTATAAAAATTAATTACTCCAAATTTACCATCTTTTTTAGCTAAAATATATTCATCTTGAATAATATATAAATCATCATATAAACAATTAATAATTAAGTTACCAGTAAAATCACTAACACCATACTTTCCATTAATTTTATTTTTAACTACTATATAATTATTACTATAATTTTCTATTTTTTCTTCATATACATTTAAACTATTACTACCACAAATAATATATTTACTAGAATCTATAATTGGTAATAAACTACTTCCATCAATAATTGTATTAGAAACCATCACACCTAATGAATTAATAACTGATAAAGAATAATATTTCTTACCACTATTTTTTATAATATCAATATTATTTAAAAATCCATTATATTTTTTATAATTACCAGTATCTTCATTATATATCATAGATACATATATATTATTATTATCACCACTACTACCTACAACAATATTACTAGAATCAATATAAGAACTAGAAAATATATATTCTCCATCTAAATAACCAACACCTATATATTTACTATTTATATCAGTAGGATCTTTATATATTTGAACAGGAACTTCTAAAAGTTCAGAAACTTTCTTTCCATTTCTACCAAGATAAAATGAAGTATCATAATATCCAATATAATACCCATCAAAACCTTCTTTCAACACAACTTCTTCTTCATAATATTCATCTATTACCCCAGACTCTATATCATTATCTTTATCAACATCATTAACATTCTCTTCTTTTTTATTTATAACATTATCTTTTGTATCCAAAAGAATTTTATTTATTATAATTACTCCTAGTACAAAAAATAAAACAATAAGAAAAACAACTATAATAAAACTAAAAACTTTATTACTAGTTTTCTTTTTCCTCTTCCTTCTCTTCTTCATACTACTCACCTATTATAATATTAAAATAAAATACTAAAAAAATAAATATAAAATCAAAAAAAAGAAGTAAAAACTTCTTTTTTATTTAACTAATTCTTTATCTTCAATTACTTTCTTTAATAATTCAATAAATTCATCAAGTGAAACAGTAACAGTATCTTGATGACCATGAATACGATAAGTAACTGTTTTTTCATCTCTTTCTTTATCTCCTAAAACTAAAGTATAAGGAACTTTCATAGTTTGAGATTCTCTCATACGATATCCTAATTTTTCATTACGATTATCAAGTTCTACTCTAATTTTATTCTTTCTTAATTCTTCAACTACATATCTAGAATATTCATCATGAACTTCAATATTAACTGGAATTACATTAACTTGAACAGGTGCAAGCCAAGTTGGGAATACTCCTCCTAAATGTTCAGTTAAAACACCAATAAATCTTTCAAGTGATCCATAAATTGTACGATGCACCATAACCGGTCTTACTTTATTACCTTCATTATCTACATATGTTAAATCAAATCTTTCAGGTAATTGATAATCTAACTGAATTGTACCTGTTTGCCATTCTCTACCTAAAGCATCTTCCATCTTTAAATCAATCTTAGGTCCATAGAATGCTCCATCACCTGGATTTAATACCCATCCATCTTTACCAAAAGCATTATTTAATACTTCAGTTAATTTTGCTTCTGCTTCATTCCATTTTTCTAAATCACCCATATAATCATCTGGTCTAGTTGATAAGTATGGAGTAAATTTAAGTCCAAATATATCATAGAAATAATTAGCTATTTCTAAAATAGATGTAATTTCATCAAAAATTTGATCTTGTCTAATAAAGTTATGACTATCATCTTGATGGAACACTCTAACTCTAAGAAGTCCATGTAGAGATGCAGCTCCTTCATTTCTATGAATTGCATCTACATCATTAAATCTTAAAGGTAAATCACGATAACTTCTTATTTTATTTTTATAAATTAGAATTGAGTTAGGACAACTCATTGGTTTTAATGCTTGTTCTTCACCATCAGCATCTTCTAAAACAAACATATCTTCTTTATAATGATCCCAATGTCCACTTCTTTTCCATAAAGCACTATTATTTAACATTGGTGCAGCAAATTCTTGATATCCACGTTTTTCATGTTCTTCTCTCCAAAAATCAACTAAAGCATTATACATCTTTAATCCCTTTGGTAACCAATAAGGCATACCTGGAGCAGTTTCATCAAACATAAATAAATCAAGTTCCTTACCTAATTTACGATGATCTCTTTTCTTAGCTTCTTCAAGCATTTGTAAATAACTAGATAATTCTTCTTCAGTATCAAAACAAATACCATAAATTCTTTGAAGCATCTTGTTATTACTATCTCCCTTCCAATAAGCACCACTTGCTTTTAGAAGTTTGAAATACTTTAATTCTTTAACACTCTCTACGTGTGGTCCACGACAAAGATCAGTAAAATCACCTTGAGTATAACAAGATATAACTACTTCACTTTCATCCATTCTAGATATTAAATCTAATTTATATGGATCATTTTTAAATCTTTCTAAAGCATCACTCTTAGAAATTTCTTCTCTAACAATTCTTTTACCATCTTTAGAAATCTTTTTCATTTCTTTCTCAATTTTTTCTAAATCTTCTTCTTTTATAACATCTTCTCCTAAATCGATATCATAGTAGAATCCTCCTTCAATAACTGGACCTACCCAAAATAAAGCATTAGGATATAAATGTTTTACTGCTTGTGCAAGTAAATGTGCACAAGAGTGATTCATAATACTTAACTTTTCATTTTCTTTTATATTTATCATTTTTATTCTCCCTTTCTTTTAAAATATATAATATTTTCTCTTCTCATTACTTTTGTTTTTTCATCTTTAACAGTGATAACTTCTTGATCATATAAATCTAAAATATGAAATAAAACTTCTCTAGATTTTTCTCTAATCAAATCATCTTCACTTTTACCAAGTGCCCAAATATGTTCTATCGACAAATTAGGCAGAAGTTCATCTAAAACTTCTTCATCTACTTTATAACCACCTTCAATAAGGCGGGTCGCAAGTAAATCACCATAAACTAAATGTTCAACTCCTGTAGAATGCATATATTTAAAATAAATTTTAAAATATGGTACAGACTTTTTAGTATATCTATCAAATAAAACACTTCTTACTTCTTTATCAAAATCTTTATCACTTTTTTGACTAGATAAAAGAAGTAATACCTCATCACTAAAATTCTTTAATACAGGTTTCTTCATTCTATCACCCCTAAAAATAAAAACTCCCGTTATATATAAATATAACAGGAGTGAATAAACACGGTACCATCCGATCTTTTACTTAATTAATTTAACGAGTTTCCCCGGGAATCCTATTAAGGTCCAACTCCAGGAAGAGTAACTTTATAACTTTAACATTTGTTTCCACCAACCACAAATTCTCTTTGCTTAAATATTATAAAATCATATTTCCTATCAACGCATTTGACATAAATATAATAACATATTTTAATTTTTTGTCAATATTACTACTTTTTTACTTTAACATATCTGTCAGTAAAATAATCTATCGATGTTTTCTTTTCATTTATATAACGACATCCTTCTTTTAAACGGTTTTCTAAATCATAAACATCTTTATCACTATGAACTTCATTAAAATACATAAGATTTAATGCCTCATTTGCTAAACAATCAGCAAAACGTCTTAAAGGACTGGTAATATGAGAATAATGTTCAACCCCAATCCCCATATGCTTTATATTACTATCTGTAGTATAAAAAGCAGATGGATAAGTATCTCTTAATAATTTAACAAATACCTCATAGTTTTCACTAGTAGGATTTTCTCTAAATTTCTTATCAAAATAATCAATTTTAGCTAAATAATCCTTATTAGTTTCATGTCCTCTATATATAAATGGAATTCCTTTCTTAGCCGCATAACTAGCAACTGTACTATTTGCTGCTAACATCGCATATTCAACCAATTTCTCACTACTACTAGTACCTGTAATATTAGTACCACTAACATTACTAGACTCACGATTAGCTATACGATAATTCTCATCCATTATAATTCGTTTACTAAGTAAATCAGTAACTTCTAATAAACTCTCTATTGTCTTATCAAGTCTTTCATTACTACTACCAGTTTTACTTAAGGTATTAAACTCATCATAAGTTAATTTCTTATTTACATTGACAATTGTCTTTTTAAACACACATCTATCAAGTAAAATCTCACCACAAGGAGTTATCTCTAAATAATAACTAGTTGCAAGTCTATTCTTACCTTGCATAAGTGACATATGATCTTTTGCATAAACCTCTGGAAACATTGAACTAGTTCTCTCTAGTGGTGAATAAATAGATGTTGTCCTACGATTTGCTTCTTCGTATAATAAACTATTTTTACTAATATAACCAAGTGGATCAGAAATATGAACTCCTAATAAATAATTACCATTTTCTAATTTCTTTATAGATAATCCATCATCTATTTCTTCAGCACCTTCACCATCAATAGTAACAATATATTCATCTTGATTTCCTACTCTTTTTTCAAATTCAGGTTTTAAATTTCTTACATTAAATCTACGTGATTCAGATAAAATACTTTCATGAAAATCAATTGAAACATCAGTCTTATAAGATAAATGAGATAAAGTCTCTTCATAAGATTCTTCTTCTAACTTTTCAATTAGCTCATTTACCCAAAAAACAAACTTAGATTTAACTTCTCCCTTATATCTAGAACTATCAACTGTATTTAAAAAATTACTTACCTTTGCTAAAGCTTCTTCTTGTAAACTACTACTATAATCTATCTTACTACTTGCAAGTAAACTTTCTAATACTTCATCATAATAAAATAAATCATCATTAAATTTAAGAACTCTATCCTTAGTATAATTATTTATTGCTTCAAGATACTTATCTACTACTTCAAGTAAAATACAATTTCCATGTTTATCTCTTACATTTACAAAGTGTGGATATTTATTTAATGCATATTTTACAAACATTAGATTCTTTTCTTCAAACAACAAATATCTTATTAAATTATAAGCATCCCCATCGTACTTTTCTACATATGAATACATATAAGAAATATTCATACCTTCAAGATTACCAATTATATTTTTAAGTTCCATAAAATTAGGATTATCCTTCTTTATATAATCAGGTCTAGTTCTAATAATTTCTTTAACTTGTTTATGTAAACGTACTATTTCTGCATTAATAATTTTTTGTTTTCTATCACTAAGTTTTGGTGTAATTTCATTTATCTTAATTAAAAAGTGGGATAATTTTCTATAATCTCCACCAAAATCAAACTTAGATAATTCTTTTCGTAAAGCATTAAGCAAAGATACTACTTTTTTAAATTCTTCTTTGTTGGCATCTACTATTTTCTTAATTCTAACATCGTAATCCATCTTTGCCATAGCATCACTCCCTAATATTTTTACTTACTAACTCTACTGGTGTAGAAAGTTTTTTAATTCTTTCTATAATTCTTCTTGCATTAATCATATCTATATTTGTATTAGATATAACAAAATGTTTTTCTAATTCTTCTAAACTTAAATTAGAAGTAAAAAATGTTGGAAGATTTTCATTCATACGATAATGAAGTAATGGTTCTAGAACTTCATCTCTTCCCCATGCTGTTAAATATTCAGCTCCAATATCATCTAAAAGCAATATAGGAGTTGTTTTAAGTGTCCAAAAACGTTCTCTATAATCGGATGAAAAAGACTCTTTCAACCCTCGCAATAACTCAGGAACATGAACAATAGTACTCTTAACATCTTTTTTAGCTAGTTCATTTAACAAAGCTGATACTATATATGTTTTACCAGTACCAAAACTACCATGTAAATAAATACCTTTTTCACGTTTATCAGTGAAAAAATTAGTATAATAACTTTTAATCTTTTTTAATATATCTACACGATTAACATCATTTGTATATATATTAGATAAACTAGCATTTTTAATTTCCTTAGAAACATCAAATAAAACTACATTATCTTTATATTCTTCTTTCTTAGTATAATCGCAACCTACATAAGAAAAATTAATTACTTTATTATTAACAAAAGGAGTAAGTACATAACCTTTAACCTTATTCTTACATTCACTTATTCCCTTACACCCTTTACAATTGCTACACTCATAACTACAATCCTTTAAACGAGATGTATATTTCATTAAAAGTTCTTCATTACTCTCTAATTTATTAACTAACTTAGTAAACTCTTCATCTTTTAATGCCTTTATAAACTCTTGCTTTAAAGAAAGATCTATATCCTTATCAACTTTAAATAAATCATTAGCTTTAATCATATAGCATCACCTATTCCAATTATAACATCTAAACTAGACTATCACAAAGAAAAAACAAAATAAAAAGCATATAACAATAAATTATATGCCCATATTTAATATAAAATTTAATACTGTATTACTATCTAATTTAAAAATAACTATTATTAAAGTCGCAATAAGTAAGAAAGGTCCATAAGGAATAACACTATCTTTACTTCTAAAGTACAAAATTAATGATAAAGGAAGAGCAATAAAACTAGATAAGAAAATAGTAAATAAACTCATCCAAGGTCCTAAAGAACACCCTATAAAAAACATTAACTTTATATCTCCACCACCTAAGGATTCCTTTTTAAAAATAAAGTTACCAAATAACATTAGTAAATACATTATAAGAAATGCACCAAATCCATAACCTAAATATAATAAACCATCACTAAAACCATTCAGAATCATTCTAGATACAATAACTAATATCGAAAAAACTAAAGTTACTTCATCTGGAATCACTAAAAAATTAGAATCACTTACTACAACAATAACAAAGAATGATGATATCAAAATAGCAAGTACAAATTCAAAACTAAATCCAAATATCCAATAAGATAAAGCAAATAAAATACCAGTTAATGACTCAATAATTATATAAAATTTAGGTATCTTCTTTTTACAATTACGACATTTTCCACCTTGAATTAACCATGAAAATACTGGAATATTTTCATACCATCTAAGCTGATGTTTACATTTAGGACAAAAAGACCCAGAGGGTCTAATTAGCGAAAGCCCGATTGGCAATCTCCATCCTACTACATTGTAAAAAGAGCCAAAAATAAGTCCAAAGACAAATATAACAATTGTATAAAATATTTTTAACTCCACAAAAATTCCCCCTAAGAATTAGATTTGTCCATATAAATCGAACATTGGTAACATGATTGCACATAGTAAGAACCCAACCGCAACCGCTAAGATAATTAAAACTAACGGTTCAAGCATACTCTTAATAACTGTAATCGAGTTATGATGTAAGTTACCAAAGTGTTCAGCAACGTTTTGCATCATAAGTGCAAGTTGTCCTGTAGATTCCCCAGTAACAATCATTTCATAAGCAACAACTGGGAATGCCCATTCCCCTTTAAATGTTTCACTTAACTTAGCACCTTTACTTAATCCTATCATAGTTCTTGCTAAGATTTCTTTATAAATTTCATTAGTAGTTAAATTAGATAAGATATCCATACAATCAGTAATAAATACACCATGGTTTAATAATGATGAGAAAGTACGAGTAATTGTAGAAACTTCCCCATAGATAAGAATCTTATCCAAAATAGGCATCTTCATCATAATAGTTTGTACACTTTTTCTAAATTCTTTAATATTTTTAAATAACCAAAAGAAAATAAAAACAACAACAGCAGCGCCTAATATTACAGCCCACCACCATTTACCTAAAAAGTCACTCATATTAATAACAAACACTGTAATTGCTGGAAGTGCAGCACCTTGACTCGAGAACATATCAACGAACTGTGGAACAATGAAGATAACTAAGAAAAATACAACCGCAACAACCATCAACAAGATAACAGCCGGATAAATCATCGCAGACATCATTTCTTTTTTAGTTTTTTCAGTTTGTGTAAAATATTCTGCCATTTCATCAAGTGTTCCGGCTAAGTCCCCAGTCATTTCACTGGTCTTAACCATGTTAATCAAAATACTTGGGAAAGCTTTACCTTGTTTTTCCAAAGCAACAGAAAAAGGTTCCCCAACTACTAATTCATATATAACCTTATCATAAATTCTTTTTAATTGTGGTTTTGTAGTTTGTTTAGCAAGAATTCTCATCGAATCAATAAGCGGAATCCCAGCTTTAATATAAGTAGCTAACTGAATAAGCGCAAAAGACAAATCCCCTGTACTTATTTTATTAGAACCAAGAGTAATATCTACATCCCATTTATCACGAGGTTTAATCTCAATAATATCATAACCTTCATTAGATAAGAAAACCCTAACAGCAGTAATATCTTTCGCATCAAAAATACCTTTTATAACTTCACCCATTGGATTTTTAACAACATATCTAAATGATGCTAACTTTTCATTAGGATCAACTTTCTTTTCTTCTGCCTCACGTTTAAATTCAGCACTTTGTTGCTTAACTTTATTAAGTTCATTAGCAAGTTCACTACCCTCTAAACGATTAGGATCAAGACTTAAATCAGATTTAAAAATTAAACTTTTCAAATACGCAATACCTTTACCAGCATACTTAAGTACTGTTAAAGGAAACGAAACAACATTCTTAACAGTTGCAGTCATCTGACATCCTCCCTATCTTATTCTCATTCTATTATAAATTATAACATACCTTTTTTTTATTTTAAACATTTTTTTAATAATTCATATAATAATGTAAAGGAGGATATTTATGTATAACAATCCATACTTTAATCCATACATTAATTTCACACCTAAACCATCACTTTTTTCAAAACTAAAATCTCTAAGTTTTACAGAAATATTAAATGGTACTCAAAAAACTCTAAATATAATAAACCAAGCAATTCCTATCGTATATCAAGTAAAACCTTTAATAGATAACACTAAAACCATTTTAAAAATAGCAACAGCAATAAATAATGATAACAAAGTACCTACTAAAGAAAAAAAAGAAGAAGTAAAACCAGAAACATCTACTAATAAAAATATAAAATATAATGAACCAACTTTTTTCATATAAAAAGAAGGAAATTACTTTCCTTCTAAAACATCTATAATAGCAACAATCATTTGTTTCTTACGAGAAACTATATTCTCTAAGAAATGACCTTGTTCAATATTTTCAACATTATACGCTAAAGATAATGTTGGTCTTGATTTATCATTAAATAAAATATATGAACCATTATTAATAATATCTGTAACAAATAAACAAACTATATCATAATTATTATTACTAGAAATTTTATTTAATTCATTAACATAATCTTCTTTTAATTCATCTATTTCTTCATAATTAGTAGTAAACACTTGACCAATACCAATATTTACATCTTCTGCATTAAATTGTTTAAAATCTTGATAAATAATATCTTCTATAGTCTTACCTTTCAAACTAGAACCAGCTTTAAACATTTCAAGACCATATTCTTCATAATTAATATCAAGTAAACTAGATAATCTTTTTACAGAATCTATATCAATTTTAGTAGTAGTAGGACTCTTTAATAATAAAGTATCTGAAAGAATAGCTGATAACAATAAACCAGCAATTTCATATGGAATATCTACACCATATTGATTAAACATCCCAAAGATAATAGTACAAGTACTACCAACAGACATATTTCTAAAATTAATAGGTGAACTTGTTGAAATAGTACCTAATCTATGGTGATCAATAATCTCAACAATATCTGCTTCTTCTAACCCATCAGCACTTTGGGTCTTTTCATTGTGATCAACTAATATTACTTTTTTACGTTTCTTTTCATTAACATCAGTAATACGAATCATCCCTAAACATTCATCATCTTTTCCAACAACCGGATAATTAGTAAATGTTAATTGTTGTGTTAAATCTTCAAAATCAGTTAAGAAATCCATATCCCTTACAAAAGTAGGACTAGAATAAGCATTTATCTTTAAAGCATAATTAGAAAGATTAATTAAATTACTAACTTGAAAACTACCATTTTCAGTCCTAATAATATTAACTTTATTTTTTCTTGCTTCTTCTAAGTGTTTTTCTTTTATCTCACTATTTCCTACTAGAATAATTAATTTAACTCCAGATTCCACTGCATATTCTAAAATACTATGTCTATCTCCAATAACTAAAACCGTATCACGAGATAATTTAACATCCTGAATAAAAGTAGTACTTCTAAATGCTGCTGTTAAAATTTGACCCTCTATTTCATCATCAAATCTTAATACTTCTTCCCCTTCTAATACTTTTAAAATATTATCATAAGAAGTATATAATTTTCTTCTATCACCATCTATTAACTCTTTAGCTATTTCTTTTAAAGTAATTAAACCAACTAATTTATTTTTATTTTTAGAATCAATAAGAGGTATACCACTAGACTGAGTAACCATCATTCTTTCATAAGCATCCTTAATAGTATCAAATCTATCAACAAATAAACCACGACGATAATTAATATCTCTAATTTGAACTTTGACATCATTTAAATACTTTGGTGTTCTAACACCAAACTTTTCTAATACAAACTTTGTTTCATTATTAATAGATCCTAATACTTTAGGAACGAACTCAAACCTTTTATTAACTTTATTCATTAAATATGCCATTGCAATAGATGCACTAACACTATCAGTATCAGGTTTTTTATGTCCAAATACAAAAACCTTTTCCATAATATCACCAACCAGTCGTTACATTATAACACTCTTTCTATTCTTTTACAATTATATCATATATCACATATTTTTATAAAGTCATAAACAAGAATTATATAAAAAGAAGACCTAGTCTTCTTTTTGTTCTATATATTCTTTAATTTTATCTATACGTTCTAATCCTTCTTCATCACTAGGATCATTTAATTTAATACTTTCTTTCATAACATCTAAAACTTCTAGTACTTCATTAGATACTTTTTCCACTTGCTTCAACTCCTAAATTCTTACTACTAGCATTAATTCTGCCTTCCCCTCGATATACTTTTGGATCAACTTGAACAATTCTAAACTTACCCAAACCATTCTTTTCATAATATTCATTAAATATTCTTGCGGTTTCTAAATGTTCTGGACTTATCTCACCAATTACATACATCGCAATAGGCATAGTTCTTTTTAAACCACCCTTATCTTCTCTAATATCTTCTTCTTTTCTTGAAATTGCTATTTCACTTTGGAACTTAGGTCCAAGACCAGTTTCACGTTTATTAACATTAATTCGACTCTTTAATTCATCCATTGTTGAAAAACCAGTATCTTTATCACTACATCCAATAAATCCAAATGTATGTTTACGCGCACGTTCTTGATGTTCAGCAGCAATGTCAGTTGCTCCCATACCAATAATATCAACACTATCATCAAAAATAAATGTAACATGTTCTGCAGTTGATCTCCAAACCCTTTCATCAACTGGATATATTTCAGTATCAGATGATACTAATGCTGTTGAAATAGCATTATATCCTTCTTCACGATTCAACCAACTATTAAGTAAATTCTTTCCGTGTAATGCTCTTGCCATATACCTTCCTGATAAATTTAAACCTATTACTGAACAAATAGTAGTAAACTCTTCTCCTTCAAAAGTAACAACCTCAACTCCATTAACCATCTTTTTAGGCATAGAATCTAACTTAGCATTAGTAAGTAATCCATTCTTTATATCTTCAACATAATAAGCTTTAATCTTATCAAAAGTAGATGCAAAAAGTACTGAACTTAAATCCCTACTTACTAATGATTTAAATACATCTTTTAATACATCAATATTTCTAGTTCTTTCAATTTCATGCATAAGTAAAAGCATTGCTACTTCATCTTTACTTAATCCCATTTTCTCAATTATTTCTTCATTATTAACTAAATTATGAATATTAAATACAGATAAAGCTTTTTCAAAAGACAATTCTTCAAGTACAGAATCTTCAGAAACATTTCTACCAAAAACATAAGCAAAAATAACTTCCTTCATATCAGAAGAATTATCTATTCCTTGACATAATTTTTCAAATCTTTGTTTTCTAAGTTCTAAATAATTATCTAACTCTTCAATAGTAGAAATACCATTACTTAACATCGCATCATCACGAATTAATAATGATAAATTATTCTTTCGTTCTTCAGAAATATTTTTAAAATCAATTTCTCTAATAATTTCTTCATGCTTTATAAACTTTTCAATAATATTAGTAATAAAAGTATTATCTAAATTTTCTACATCTTTAGTCATACAATTAAAATAATCTGCAAATTTATTTAATAGTCCATGATCCATAGAAAGTTTACCTATTAAATCACTTCCCATAAACTGTTCACAATTAAATGTATAATGAATAAAACCAGGTCCTAATTTATCATATATTTCTTTATCAAATATTTTAAAATTATCTATATTTAATATATCTAGATATGGTCTTTCTTCAAAAAATTCCTTAACATGTTCCCCATAAGCATTAACTAAAATCTCAATCAATAACTTTCGATCAAAACTCCTTGCATATTTTTCTAACATATCAGCACTATTATTATTAACTATATTAGTATCATAAAGCATTCTACTTATTTGATGTTTTTCATTATGATAAATATAAGAATCTCCTCTTACTACTTCATCATCACCCAAATCATTATATAACGCAATTAATCTCTTTCTTTTTTCAACATCATTTATTCTTAATAACTTATCACGCATAATAGTATCCATTTTTAATTGAGAATCATGCCAATGAGTTGCTTCATAAACACAAAAGAAGTTTCTTGAAAACAATATATCTTGTTCATCTTTAGATAAACAGGAAATTACATCATTACTTCTAGTCATAGTATGTTTCAATAAAAGATCAGCTGTCGGATTTGCACAAATCATTAAACACTTCTTAGCAATCTTCCAATCAGCATAGCATAAATCATCCATATTTCTTAAAAAATACATAAGTTGAACATCTTCAGATGAAGATAAAATCTTATCAATATCCCCATTAGCATTAACAAAATCTACTCTATTTTTAATCATTGGCGGAAGATCTTCATACACCTCAGTTAAAGGCAAAATAAGTTTAGCAACCATCTCTTCATCAAATGTAGATACAAGTTCTAACATATACTTCTTAACATACAATTCACGATGAAACATAGAAATAAAGTCTTCCTTAGATAAATTTAATAAAAGATCTTTAAACTCTTCATCAGTAAAAATATCATACATATCATCACTAGTAGCATTCTTATATTTAGCCATCGCAATTTTACCTATAATTTCTCTTCTATCTTCTACAGAATAATACCCTAAACAAACACTAGGCATCATTCTAAACACTGTATCTCTATTACGCCAATTAAATTTATCAAATATTTCCTTAGACATATTAATACTAGAAAAATCAATCACAGAAAAACAATCATTTAATTGTTCTTGACTTAAATAAACAATTAAAGACGGATCACTTTTAACATAACTAGAAACATCCTTATCTACTAATGATATTGAACTAGGACTACATTTAATTAAATGTTCTATAATCCTAGGATCACTCTTTATTTTATAAGATAAAGAAGAATACTTTTCACCAGTTAAATCTTTCTTTAATAAACTTTTTATTTTTAATTCATCAAACATCTTATCACCTACTATAACAAGTATATCATAACAAAAATACAAAACAAAAAAATAGAAACAAAATACATTAATTTGACACAAAAAAAGAAGACCTAAGTCTTCTAATCTAATCTCTTTAATTCTCCATTAATAATTGAATATAAATAAATAGATACATCTTTACCACTCTTTTTAGAAATATAATCTTTGTATCCAGATAATTGTTTAATATACCCATCATCATCTACATTCTTTAACTTATAATCAATAATTTTAATATTATTATCATACTCTATCATTAAATCAATAATTCCATGACTAGTAGTATTATCTTCTTCATAAATAAATTCATATTCTTTATAAATTTTTCCATTAAAATCAATACCACTATTAATAAACATTTCTAAATACTTTTTATATTTATCATCAACAAAAGAATAGTCCGGATTTTTAAAATCAAATACTTCTAGTAAATAATGTATATAAGTACCTAACTCCATTTTATCTTTAGTTTCTTTATCTATTAAATCATTATTACTCTTAGAAAAATGTTTATTAACTAAAACTTCATTATCAATATCTATATCAATAACATTAATCTTTTCGCCGCTCTTTTCTATACTATCTTTATAATTAGTAGTTTTAATTAAATTATAATCATGCGTTAAATTAAGCGAGTTAACATCTATTTCTTTAATATAAGAAGTAAGAAGTAAATAAATACTATTCATAATATCTTTAAATGACCTATAACTATCTCTAACATTATTATCTACAACTAGATTATTAAATGTTACTTCTTCTTGCTCTAAATCACAAACCATTATCATCTTTTCTTTACAACGAGTCAAAGCTACATAAAAAAGTCTTATTTTTTCACTTATTTCATCTTTTATATAATCTTTTCTAAGCATACTTTTATATATAGTTTCACCAATACCATCTTTAAAATATGGACATATAATCCCATATTTTTCACTAAACATGAATCTATCATTTAAATCACTAATATTAAATCCATAACTAAATCCTGCAAAATAACAAATATGATACTCTAACCCCTTAGATTTATGAATAGTCATTATCTTAACACTATCACCTATATTTTCACTTATTTCACATTCCATCTTTATATCAGAATCAATTAACTTATCAAGATAATCTCTAAATTCAATAATTCCAAATCCCATTTCTTCCATACCTTTAGATAAATTAATTATGTATTCTACTCTTACATTAACCTTTTCCATATCTCCAACACTAATTGCTTTAATATAGAAATCAAACTTATCTATTATCTCTTCTATTAACTTAGATAAGGATAAATATATAGAAGATTTAACTAATTCAGTTATTTTCTTATATAAATCACTATCTTTATAAGTAGAATTATTTAAATAATCAAATAATAAACTATCATCATATCTATATAAATAACTTCTACCTACAGACATAAAATTATATTTAAAATCTATTCCATAATCATTATTTTTAACACTAATAATTAAAGATAAAATATTCTTTATTAAACTAACATCAACATCTTTAGTAATATTAGTAGAAGTATATTTAGTTAAAGGTATTCCAAAATATTCAAATATCTTTTTATATAAATCAAATTTAGAAGCACGATCTAATAATATACAAAAATCATTATAAGTAACATCTCTAAGTATGCATTCATCTTTATCAAAAATTTGATAATGACTCTCTACTTTTTCCTTAATATCTTTAACAATTGTAAATATCTCTACTTCATCTTTAGTAAAACCTAAACTCTTATCAAAACTATAATTATATACTTCCATATCATAATTTTGTTTAGTTAACCCTTGTTCAATATAAGTATTATTACCAAACACCATACGATGTGATTCTTGATATTCTGCTCCACCTATCTCATTATCCATAATTGAATCAAATATTAAATTAATATTATCAAGAACTTCTTTTCTACTTCTAAAATTCTTTAATAAATCTATTTTATATCCACCATCATTATTAGAATACCTATCATACTTATCCTTAAAAATATATGGATTAGCATTTCTAAATCTATAAATAGATTGTTTTATATCACCAACCATATACACATCATCATTTTCAATTAATTTAATAAAAGATTCTTGCAAATATGATGTATCTTGGTATTCATCTATCATAATTTCTTTAAAATAATATTTTAAATAATCTCTAACATCTTCATTATCTCTAACAACACTAATTGCCATTTTTGCTATATCATTAAATTCAAAACTATTATTTGAATATTTAAAATTCATTAATTCTTTAGATAGTTCTTTTATAATAGAAATAATTACTTCACTATAAGTCTTAGTCATTAAAATAGTTTCTTTTATTTCACCTAAATTATCAAAATCCATATATTTTAATAAATCTTTTATCGCATCACTAAACTTACTACGACAAAGTTTTACTTCTTCTTCACCCTTAGGTGGTGCAGTTGGAACTTTCTCACTTAATGCTTCTTTTATTTCTTCATAACAAGTTGCACTTTCTAACTTATCAACATAAATAGATACCTTATCATAAAACTTATCTTCAGCAACTGTTAAAAGTTCATGTCCTAAATCAATAACATATCCTAATTTCTCTAAAATTAATTTATTATATTCATCTATCTTATTATCAATAAATTCATCACTATAATAAGTATTTATATAATTATCAAGAAACTCTTCTTTTTCTTGAAGTAAATCCATCTTATCATTAATATTTAAAATATATTTTTTTATATCCTCATCATCTTTTACACAAAAATCAGTAATTAATTTTAAGAAAGATTCATTTTTACTTTCATAATACTTATCCATTATCTTATCAAGTATTTTAGTCTTTTCATTATAAATAATGCTACTATCAATAATTGATACATCTTTACTTATATTTAATAAATAATGATATTTTTTCACTATCGATAAACTAAAACTATCAAAAGTAGTTATATATGCTCCATCTATTAAATCTAGTTGTTCTTTTAAAGATTCTTCTTTTTTAATTGCTTTACGAATTCTTTCTTTCATTTCAAAAGCTGCTGCATTTGTAAATGTTAAAATAAGTATTTCATTAATATTAACACCACTTTTTAACTTACGTATCGTTCTTGCAGTAAGTACTGCAGTCTTACCACTACCTGCACCAGCAGAAACAATGATATTGCAGCCCTCTTTATCTATTGCTTCTTGTTGTTCTAAAGTCCATCTAGGCATCAATATCACCTCCTAAAAAAGACAAATCAGAATATTCTTTTAATTTAACTATATCTTCATTTTTCATATAACAAATATCTTTATACTTACAATATTTACACCCAACATTATCCATTCCTATTTGTTTTGGATTAATAGAAAAATCACAAGATAACATATCTGTTATATTTTCTTCAATAATCTTATCTATATAATCAACCAGCATATCAATAACATCATCAGAAAGTACTTTTGTATAATGATAAAATTCTCCATCACCCTTAACCTTCATACTTTTAATAAAATTACTATTTTCATAAGTAGAATCAAATCTTTCAAGTCTTAATTTGTTATCAGTAGAATAACCAACTAGTTTTAAATTATCTAATTTAATACTTTCATAATCTCTACTTTTATCTCTTTTTAATTCACTATGCAAAATCTTTTGTAGATAAAAACCTACAAATTTCGGATTATCAAACCAATTCCCATTCTTTATTAAATACCAATATATAGGCAATTGCATATCTATACCATAAGCAACATTATATAAATTAATATCTGGATTACCTGTCTTATAATCTACTATCGCAACCAAATCTTCTCCATCTTTTTCACGATACATACATTTGTCAATAATCCCCATAAAACTAATGTCAATATCACGACTCTTATTAATATAAATTTTTTCTTCCATTCTCTTATTTGTTAAATAAGTTTCATTATGTAAATTTTTCACAAACTTAATTATTAAAACTAATTCTTCTTTTAATTTAATTAATAATACTCTATCTTTATTACTAAGATCTAATTTACTTAAATATAAATCCCATTCTTTATCTAAATCAAAATCGTCATTAAAACACTTACTAAGTAAATCATGGAATAAGTTACCTACTTTAATAGAGAATGTCTCTTCATATTTATTTATTTTTAATATATTATCTAAATAATATCTAAACTTACACTTATTATAAGTATTAATAGATGAATAAGATAATAATAATTTATTATTTAATTTATCTAGTAATTGATTCTTCTTTATCCCTGAAAACTTATTATCATAACTTAAATAATCTATATCAAAATTACTATAATAACTATTTAAATTATCAGAAATAGTCCCATACTTAATAAAATCATCTAAATATTTAGTTAATTTTAATTTACTATAAATACTAGAATAATTATTTTTAGATAAAGAAACACTCTTAACTTCAAAACTATTTTCTACAATTAAATTAGATGGATAATAATTATTAGATAAATGTTTTAAAGGATAAGAAACAACTAAATTTGAAGTATTATTTATAAAATACATAACTTTATCTTTTTCTAATTTATTCTTTAATGCAGTACTTTCTAAAGATACTAATACTTTATCTTCATCACTAATATAATCTTCATCTTTATATAATTTAGGTAATTCATTTTGATTAAAACCAATTAAAAATACATAAAAAGAATCATCATATATATAACTATTTAAATCTCCAAAACTAACTTTATTAACTAAATCATTCAAAACTAAAGTACTATTTTTTAAATCATTTTTTACTAAAGAATAAATACTATCAAAGCTATAATCATAAACATTATATTTATTAGAAATAGAAACAAGTGTATTTATAATCTTTATACTATATTCATCATTATATTTATCCTTTATATAAGTAACTGTTTCATTAAAATTCTTAGTAACTAATAACTTATCTAAATAAGTTCTAACTACATCTGTAGAATAAATAGAATAACCAACATCTTCAATAGGTATATTGTAAAATTTGGATAACTTATTAAATACATTTTTATATTTATCTGAATAATTAACTATTTTTATTTTATTAATATCTATACCACTACTTAATAAATCTCCAATCTTATTTAAAACAAAATCGACTTCTTCTTCTATAGTAGTAGCCTCATAAACTACTCTATTATTTATTTTCTTATCAACAATAGATATAATCTCATACTTATATAAATCTAAATATTTTTTAAATAAATTATCTATATATAAATATCCATATACATATATATTTTTATTAGACAAATATTTATTAAAAAACTTATCTTCTTTTAATAAACCATTATCTAATAATTCTTTTTTTAATTTATATAAATCATTTAACTTATTACTAGAATAATTATCATTATCTACATATTTCATATTATCTAAAAATATCTTACAAACATTAAAATCATATTTATATTTATCCATAAGAAATAAAATTGCTTCTACATCATATGAAAAAGTACTTCTTTCAATAAACTCTTCACGAGATATTATTTTTATATCTAATAAATCTTTAGAACTAGATATATCTTTTAAAAGACTACTCTTCATACTAGAAGGAACAATTAAAATACTGTTATCTTTTATCTTGTCTAACATACTATCACATCTTTCATAAATTATTTTAACATATAAAGAAAAAAATACCTATAAAGGTATTTAATTATTTAAAAGATTTCTTATGTTTTTAATTTCTTCTTTCATATTATTATTTTGAATACTATTATTATAAAAATGTTCATATCTAAATATAGAAAATCCACTATAATTAGAAACATTTCTAGAATCTATAATTTGTCTTTTTATAATATCAGAATTATTAATCCATTCATTACTACCACTACCAGCATATTTATCACTAGATCCAGACTTATATAAAGAAAGAGCTGGGATTAACTTAATAGATGATTCTTTTATTAAACTATTCCATTCAATTAATGTTTCTTTAAATGGTCTACTACTATTTTCAAATCCAAAATATATTTGAGGCATTATATAATCAACATATCCACTACTAGATAAGATCGTTTTAACATCTAAATAAACACTAGAATAATTATTATCAATATTTCCTTGTGGAGATATTCCAAATACTATATCTTTATTTATTTTCTTAATAGATGAATATACACTACTAACCATATTTCTAACATTTAATAAACGATAATCTTTTAAAGATAACGCTCCACCACTACTTTTATATAATGCATAACTTTCTTTATCAATATCGCCTTTAGGATAAAAATAATCATCAAAATGAATTCCATCAACATCATAGTTTTTAATTATTTCTTCAACCCCAGAAACAATTAAAGAAGTAACTAAATTACTAGCAGGATTATAATAAACACCACTAGATAAAACTTCTATATTACTAGTACCAAGAAAAGAATACGCAGGATGATTCTTTTCTATCACAAAATTACTATCATGAGATATACGATAAGGATTAATCCAAGCATGAACATCAATACCTACAGAATGACATTTATCAATAAAATACTCTAAAACATCAAAAGAAACATTCCCTATATATTTACTAGTAGGAAATATCTTAGATGGATAAATACTATCAGAAAAAGGTCTAACATGAAGAATAAGTAAATTAAATTTATCAGACTTCATATTAGAAACAATAGTATCAATATTTTTCTTAGCACCATTATCATTTTCATTCATAATATATTCTTCAAACTCTATATAAGAAAAATATAAAGCACGAACTTCAGAAAAAGAATTTTCTTCCTTTTTATTATTAGATAAATGATTCTTATCATCAATAATATAAAAAGTAGCAATCACAAACATAATAACTATCAATAAAAGTTTCTTCATATCATCACCACTTAATTATATAAAATTTTAAAAGAATATATATATTAAATAGTACAAAAAAATAAAACAAAAAAAGACATAGAATATGTCTTTTGAAACTATTTATTAATTATTTTTTAAAAGGTGGTGCAATTACTTTAGAGGTTACACCCTCATTAAATCTTTCAAAACTTGTAACTTTACTAACATTCCAATCACTACAATCCAAATAAAATGAAGAAGCTTTATAACCAACCATTGAAAACATAGCAGTCATATTAGTTACATTACTTGTATCAAATTTATCACCTAAATTCAAAGTTAAATTTTTGCTATTACGCCCTGCTGAAGCAAACATACCATCCATGTTAACAACATTACTTGTATCAAATTTATCGCCTAAATCCAATTCAAATTTGGTACTCGAGTATCCAATCTTAGCAAACATTTCTGCCATAGCAGTTACATTATGTGTATCAAACTTATCACCTAAATCTAAAATAAAAACTGTGCTACTATATCCAGTCGCATAAAACATGTGACGCATCTTAGTAACATTGCTAGTATCAAAGTTATCACCCAAATCTAAAGTAAAAGTTGTGCTATTATATCCAGTGTCAAAAAACATTTGACTCATATCTGTAACATTAGTTGTATTCAGTAAATCAATATTGTTTATACTATCAACATTTTTAAAACCATAAAATAAACTTGAACAATTCTTATTCGCATATATTTCTCCATCACCTTGTATGTATAAATCATAAAAAGAAGAGTCATCTTTATTAGTGATAATATATGCCATCACCTTACCATTTCCAGTATCTGATACATCCCAAGACTTATATGCATTATCAGGTATATTTATACTATCTTCAAATGTTATATTTTTTATTTGTTCTCTATATGTCCAGAAATATGTATTTGCTACATAATTAACTAAAGTCATATCTTTAACTTCTTGTTGTACTTGGTCGTAGTTGCTTGCTTTTTGTAAAAGTGTGCATGTAGAAGTCCCATCTCCTACATTACCTTCTGTTGTTGCTTTTAATACTTTTAATTGCGTATCATCATCCACTATAAATCCATTCCAATTAGATTTAGATGTTACATTCTCTATTGATCCATTTCTTGGCTTTTTTATCTCAAGATTAGTTTGGATTTGCTTTCCTTGTTCATTTAATTTTGATTGAGCAGTTGGATATAACCCATATCCAGCACTATCTTTAAACGTATATCCATATCTATAACTAGATGTTTCATCGTCATATTGTACAAGTACATATGCCCAATAAGCATTACTTGCTTGATGCCATGCACCAAACGGATTTGTTCCACCACGTTCAAGAGCTATACATTCTATCGGTACTGCATAAATAGTATTTGCTTCCGTAAAAGTATAAGTTAAATCATTTACTTCATTTACCATCGCAGTCATATAATTACCTATTGTGCTAACTACTGTCTTTTTTCTTGATTCAGTTATATACTTAGTTACACTTGGTATTGCGATTGCCATTAATAGTCCTAGTATTACTATTACAGCTAATAGTTCTATTAATGTAAAACCTTTTTTATTTTTCATTTGACACACTCCTCTATTATCTATTTAAATCTTACCCCCCCCCGGTCTTTTGTCAAGATTTTACATTTTTTAAATTATTTATTTACATAAAAAAACAAATAATTTTTTTCATTATTTGTTTATTATAAACATACTATCTCCAAAAGAGAAAAATCTATATTTATTATCAACCGCAACTTTATATGCATTTAAAACATTTTCTCTACCTGCTAGTGCACTAATTAACATAATTAATGTTGATTTAGGTAAATGGAAATTAGTAATTAAATTATCTACTATTTTAAATTCATATCCTGGATATATAAATATATCAGTATTACCCATACATGGTTTTAATTCCCCATATTTATTCATAACGGTTTCTAGTGTTCTAACAGTAGTAGTCCCAACTGCAACTACTCTATTTCCACGTTTTTTAGTTTCATTAATAATATTACAAGTATCTTCCTCTATTTCATAATATTCACTATGCATATGATGTTCTAGGATATTTTCTACATTAACTGGTCTAAAAGTACCAAGTCCAACATGAAGTGTTACATAACAAATATTTATCCCTTTTTCTTTTAAATTTTCCATTAATTCCTTAGTAAAATGAAGACCAGCAGTTGGCGCTGCTGCACTACCAACATTTTTAGCATAAACAGTTTGATATCTTCCTTGATCTTCTAACTTTTCATGAATATATGGTGGAAGTGGCATTGTTCCTAATCTATCTAATATTTCATATAAAATACCATCATAAATAAGTTCAAATACACGAATTCCTTCATCTTTTTCCTCTACACATCGACATTTTAAAGAGCCATCACCAAATGAAACAATACTACCTACTTTAACTCTTCTTGCAGGTTTAGTTAATGCTTCCCACTTATCTCCTTCTAAATTTTTTAAAAGAAGAACTTCAATTACTGCACCTGTTTCTTCTTTAACGCCAATTAACCTTGCGGGAATTACTTTTGTATCATTTAAAACTAAAGTATCTCCACTTTCTAAAAAAGAAATTATATCACTAAAATGATGATGTTCCACATCCCCAGTATTTTTATTAAGTACTAATAATTTAGATGAAGATCTATCCTTTAAAGGAGTTTGTGCAATTAACTCCTCTGGTAAATAATAATCAAAATCATTTAAATTCACTATTCATCACTACTTTCTAAATCAAACAAAGTATTTTGATATGTCATATTAACTTGACGATATCCCTTTTCTGTAACTACTCTTCCACGAGGAGTTCTTTTTAAGAATCCACATTGTAATAAATATGGTTCATACACATCTTCTATTGTAGTTGCTTCTTCTCCTATAACAGAAGCAATAGATTCTAAGCCGACTGGACCACCATTAAACTTTTCAATTATACCACGAAGAAGTTGATGATCAGTATCATCAAGTCCAGCTTTATCTACTTTTAATCTTCCTAATGCTTTTTGAGTAATTTCTAAATCAATTACTCCATTACCTTCTACTAAAGCAAAATCTCTTACTCTTCTAAATAATCTATTAGCAATTCTAGGAGTACCACGACTACGACTAGCCAGTTCTAAACTAGCATCATCATCTATATCCATTCCTAAAACCCTTGAAGTTCGTTTTACAATTTCTTGTAATTCATCATTTGTATAGTATTGAAGTTTAGAAATAATCCCAAATCTATCTCTTAAAGGAGAAGTTAAATCACCAGCTCTAGTTGTTGCCCCAACCAAAGTAAATGGTGGTAAATTAATACGGATATTTCTACTATTACCATCAGCACCAACTATAATATCTAATGTAAAATCTTCCATTGCTGGATATAATATTTCTTCAACAAAACTAGGCATACGATGTATTTCATCAATAAATAATACATCCCCTGGTTCTAAACTAGATAAAATAGCCGCTAAATCTCCACTTTTTTCAATACTAGGTCCACTAGCTGTTTTTATATTACTACCTAGTTCATTAGCAATAATATATGCAAGTGTTGTTTTACCTAAACCTGGTGGACCATATAATAAAACATGATCTAGAGGTTCATCTCTCATCTTTGCTGCTTTTATATATATATCAATATTTTCTTTAACATCTTTTTGACCTATATAATCTTTAAGAAGTTCTGGTCTAATACTTTCTTCAAACTCATCCCCTCTTATTTCATTATTAGTAACAATTCTTTCTTCTTCCATGATGACCTCCTATATTACAATCTATTATTTACTACTTATATAATTATAAATATCTAACCAATTATCAAATCTTTTAAAATCTAAACATTCTTTATTATAAATAGTATCAAATAATAATGACTCTACACCCTTTTCACTTACTTTAGTACAATTCTTAATACTATCATCAATAAATAATTCAAATCCAACTAATTCTACATAATCAGATTTTCTTTTATCTCCTGCGATAATCATATCATATTCAATATTATTTTTATCTAACCAAGTCTTAGTTAAAGTATAACTATCATCTATAAATGCTCCATCTCTTGTTGTTATAAAAATAACTTCATGTCCATCATTTCTTAACTTACTTATAACTTCTCTAACATGCTCTTTTACTTCAACATTTTCAAATACTTCAATCATATAAGTTTCTAAAAAATGATTTCTATCTTCTTCAGTCCAATCATACATTCCATTAAACTTATAACAATCTTTATCTATAATACCTTTTCCTTCTTTATATAACTTATCATACTTATCAGCATAAACCATTAATAACTCATTAGTATCTGCAATAGTATCATCTATATCAATCGCAATCTTCATAAAACACCTACTTTAATAATAATTTTAATGCTTCTTTAACTTGATCTTCAATACTTAAAGATCCATCCACCTTAGAAACAACTCCTTTAATTTCTTTAGACTTATAACCAAGACCTTCTAATACCTCTACAAGTTCATCCTTAGAATTATCTACAAATTCAGCACTAACTTGAATATTTAATTTTCCTTTTAAATCAAGAATAATTTGTTTTGCTACTTTATCTCCTATTTTAGGAAACTTTTTTAAATATAAAATATTTTCTCTTTCAATCGCATCAACTATTCCTGGAATAGAACCAGTCGCAAGTATTGGAAGAGCCATCTTACATCCAAGACCTTTAACACTAATTAATTTTAAAAACAAATCTTTTTCTTTTTGAGACTTAAATCCATATAAACTATTTTCATCTTCTCTAATTAATTGATATACAAATACTTTATATATATCTCCTTCATTAAAAGCATATGGATTAGGCGTATAAACTTGATACCCAATACCATTATTATCTATTACTATATAACTTCCTGTTATTTCTGCTATTTTACCCTCAATATAATTATACATAATTACCTCCATATTAATTATATACTAAATAAAAATAAATTAAAATAAAAAGAAAAAAACAGGACATAATTCCTGTCAAAAACTATTTCTTTTCTTTTACTTTAGCGTAACTAGAATATTCTTCTAAAGTTCTATTTTTTACATATCCATCCAGCATTGTCACCATGTATTCAGCACCTTCTAAATATTCATCATCTCTTGTTTTTAATTCTTTTAATAAACCTCTGATTTCACTAGTTGTATATTCACTCTTAACTTTATCTACAAAACTAACTATTTCCTTAGCTGTTTCTTCAATACTATCTGGATTCCACACTGTTAAAAATGGATACATTCTAGTCATTCTAAGATCATATGCAAGTCCCTTAGCTTCACTAACTAAATAATGAACTCTTTCTTTATCTACATCTTTATCTAAATCAATGATTACTCTTTCATAGAAATAATAAGATAATTCTGCACTCATTACTTTTAAAGTAGATCTATAAGTCTTATTATTAGTATTAACAATATTATTTATATCACTAACTACTTTATAGAAAGAATCTATATCTAATCCTCTTACTGTATCAGATAAATATTTAATTTCATCTATAACAACCTGTTCTAAATATTCATCAGATACTTTATCTCTAAGTCTTGATACTAAAATAATTCTCTTTACTAATAAATCAGTATCTTCTTTTAACATCTCTCTATTACATAAAACATCAACATAATTCTTACAAAAAAGTCCTACATCATCTATATAATTTCCAGATACCATAGGTCCAAATACTATATCATATCCAAATTCTTCAAAAAATTCTAAATATTCATCTAAATCTTTTTTATTTATATCTTTTAAATAAACACCATATCCATCATATACAAATTTATTAAATTCTTTACAATATTTAAAGCCTTTTTTCTTCATTAATTTCTTATCTAAACCATCTATACATCTATTAAACATATACTTCACCCCTAAAAGTATCTATATAATAACATAAAATCTTCAAATAAAAAAGTAGAAACTAAAAGTTTCTACTTTATATAATTATCTACTAATTTAATGTTCCACTAGTAAAGAATGATATAATTAAAATCACAATCATCAATATTATAAAACCAATATTAATCCATTTCATATATTTTTTGTTTTTATCAAAAAAACCATACCAAATTCTAGTATTAATATATGTAAGTACAAAAAAGAAAATATATTGAAAAAAGAATATTATAGAATAAGTGCTTTTCAACATACAACTATACCCCATCGTCCATCCACTACCATAATCACGACCTGAATCTAATACTAAATTTAAAATTACTCTACCAAAAATAACAATAAAATATAAACCAACACTCCACAATAATGATTTAAATATCCTAACAACTAATTTCTTATCTTTATATTTTTTTAAAAGAAAATACAAAAATATACTAACACAAGTAATTATCAATAATAAATCATCAAAATAGTTAAAAAATTTATAAATATTTGCTCCAAAATATTCTTCTGGACAAAACCATCCCCACGATAAATAATTCATACAAACACCTCTATGTTTAAATTATAAAATAAATAAAAAAAGTAGTAAACCTTTACTACTTTATTTTTTATCTATTTGATCTAACTTGACACTAACAAGTTTTGATACACCTGACTCTTGCATTGTAATACCATATAAAGTATCAGCATATTCCATAGTCTTTTTCTTATGTGTAATTATTAAGAATTGAGTCTTATCCTTATAATGATTTAAATAAGTACCAAAATTATCAACATTAGCTTCATCAAGTGCAGCTTCTACTTCATCAAACAAACAGAATGGTACAGTTCTTACATTTAGAATTGCAAAGATTAAACTAATAGCTGTAAGAGTCTTTTCTCCACCTGATAATAATGATAAAGTCTTTAACTTTTTACCAGGAGGACAAGCATTAATCTCAATATCAGTTTCAAGTACATTATTTGGATCAGTTAATTTTAAATGAGCATTTCCACCCTTAAATAACTCTTTAAATACTTTTCTAAATTCTTCATCTACTAATTTAAATGTCTTAGTAAATTCACTCTTCATTACGCTATCCATCTCATCTATAATTTCAAGAAGAGTTTCTTTAGCATTTACTAAATCATTTCTTTGACTAGTTAAGAACTCATATCTTTCACTAACTCTTTTATATTCATCTATTGCAGCTAAATTAACCATTCCAAGTCTTTTAATATTATTTTTATATGTAGATACCATATTTCTGGCTTCTTCTACACTAACTTCTAAAGAATAATTATCTCTTGCTTTTTCATAAGTTAATTCATAATCTTCATTTAAAGTATTTAAATAATTATCAAGTTTTACTTCATTTTTAGATATAGATATTTCTAATTCCTTTAATTCTTTCTCATACTTATATAATTCAGAATTATTAATCTTATTAACAGCTTCCATCTCTTCTATTAAACTAGATAACTTATCTTTTTCTTTTAACTTAACATTAATATTCTTTTGTAATTCTTCTTTATCACGACTTACTTCATAGAATAAACTCATTATTCTATCTTCTTCTTTAGATAAAGATGAATCTACTACATGAGATAAAGATGATAATTCACTTTCTATAGTTGATAACTCACTATTTAATAAAGTTATTTCATTCTTATTAGTACGAATTTGTTCCTCGATTGATACTAATTTAGTCTTTTCTTTATATATTTCTTCTTCTTTTAAATGAATCATATCATTATATTCTTCTACTTGTTTATCAAGTTCAGATATTAAATTATTGATTTCACTTTTTTGTAAAATAGCTAAATCCAAATCTCTTTTATCACTAATAATGCTTCTAGTAATTTTCAAGCTACCACCAGTAATAGAACCACCTACATTAATAACTTCTCCTTCTAGTGTTACTATTTTATATTTATTATTAATCTTACGACTAATTCTATTAGCACTATCTAAATTACTAACAACAATTACATTTCCTAATTGATTAGAAACTACACTATGATAAATATTTTCATATTCTACCAAATTAATAAATGTATCAATAAATCCCTCATCAGATTTAATACTATTAATAGTATCAGGATCTATTCCTCTTGGTTTAACAACATTCAAAGGAAAGAAAGTTGCTCTTCCTAAACTATTATCCTTTAAATAATTAATAGCGTATTTAGCACTATTTTCGTTATCTACAACAATATATTGTTTACTAGATAAAAGCGCTACTTCTAAAGCTTTAGTATACTTACTATCACAATTAACTAAATTACCAAGTACTTGATGTATTCCAGATAATCTTGGATTATTTAAAACAGCTTTAACACTACTATTTAAACTACCACCATTTTCTATATTATTAGTAAGTACTTCTATTTTATGATTTAAATCAATTAAATCACGTCTTTTATATCCACTCTCACTTAAACAACTCGCATATTTATTCTTTAGACTAGATAACTCCATATCTAATTTATCTATAACACTACTTTGTTCAGTATAATTATTCTTAAGTATTTCATAATCTTTTTCTTTTAGATAAATATCATTAGAAATACGCATTGAATTTTCTTTTAAAGAAGTAATATTTTCATGAATCTTTTGATCATTTGCTTGATACTTACTTCTTTCTTTTAATAAGTTCTTTTCACCATTTAATTGTTCTTCTTTACGAATTAAATTAACTAAATTATTATTAAGTTCATTTATCTCTAAATTTAATTTAGACAATTCATTCTTTTTATCAATAAGTTCAGTATCACCACTAGTATTCTTAACATTTAAATTAAGAATTTCAGTATTTACTTCTTCTACTCTCTTTTTATCATTTTCACGTATATAATTAATTCTTTCTATTTCACTAGCAATTAAAGCAACTTCTACATCTTCTAACTTTTCTTTATTTTCTAAATATTCTAAAGCTTGACGACTTTGTTCTTTTAAAGGTTCAACTTGAACTTCTAACTCACTAATAATATCATCAACTCTATTCATATTATCACGAGTTCTATCTAACTTTCTAATTGCTTCTTCTTTTCTTTTTTTATATTTTAAAACTCCTGCTGCTTCTTCAAAAATAGCACGTCTATCACTTACTGAATTAGATAAAATCTTATCTACTTCACCTTGAGAAATAATATTAAAAGAATCTCTTCCAATACCACTATCCATAAATAAATCAGTAATATCTTTTAAACGACATTTTTCTCCATTTAAAAAATATTCATTCTCACCACTACGATAAACTCTTCTTTTTACAACAACTTCATTATAAGGAATATTTAAATAATTATCACTATTATCAAAAATTAAAGATACACTAGCTACATTTAAAGGATTTCTAGAATTACTCCCTGTAAATATAACATCTGTCATTCCATTATCACCTCTAAGTGATTTAACAGATTGTTCTCCAAGTACCCATCTAACCGCATCTACAATATTACTCTTACCAGAACCATTAGGTCCAACTATACAAGTAGTCTTATTATCAAGATTAATAGTTAACTTATCTGCAAAAGATTTAAATCCACTTGCTTGTATTTCCTTTAAATACATACCTATCACCCTATTCACTAAATAAAATTATACACTAACTTAACAATAAATGTAAACCTCAAGAAAAAAATAACATTTCTGTTATTTTCTTTATTGTAATTTCAACCGCACCATTTTATATATAATTTAATTCTATGTCATAAGAGCATTTATAGTCAAATATTTTTCTTGGCATACTATTTATTTCGAAAGAAATATTATCTAAATAATA